>JBARBI010000169.1:0-25255 GCA_049792875.1 Candidatus Sulfotelmatobacter sp. | reverse complement strand
TTCATACCAATCGTGAACGCGCTCATAAAAATGAAAGATGCCATCAAGGAGAAAACCGATTCTAACGGAAGCGGTTTGGCCGGCATACTCGCGGAATTCTTCGAGGCGGTTGTTATGGTCGTTGAGCCAATCCGTTTGCGATGGAGTCAATTTGCGGCCTTCCGCGGCCTGCAAGATATTGTCGTCGATGGCGTCCCGCGTGAAAACGACCCAATTGATGTAAAGGAGGCGAACGTTTTGCGATTTCGCCGTCTGCAAGAACTGGTCTGGATCGGAACCCAGCTCCGAGTTCCAAGGCATTTGCGGAAGGTTATCGCTGGGAAAAGCGCCGTAGTAAAGCGCGAAGCCTTCCCGCCGAACGGAATCGAGCAGTCGCTCTTTGAGGACGGCCAGTTCATCAGCCACGGATGTACCTATTTTGCACGAGCGAAATTGTAAGCGAAGGGCTCATGGAAATTGACGCAAGAAACGGACGTCGTTCTGGAAAAAGACCTGGATGTCGTCGATTTGATATTTGAGCATGGCGAGACGGTCGATGCCCATGCCGAAGGCGAAGCCGCTGACTTTTTTGGCGTCGTAGTTGACGAAGCCGTAGACGGCGGGATCGACCATGCCTGCGCCGAAGAGTTCGATCCAGCCAGCGCCTTTGCACTTGGAGCAAACGCCGCCAGCGGCGCTCGTGCCGCTGCCGCCGCAGAAGATGCAGGAGACATCGAACTCGACGCTCGGCTCGGTGAATGGGAAATAACTGGGGCGGAAACGGGTCTTTACGCCGGGGCCGAAAAATTGTTGGACGAACTATTCGATGGTGCCGGTGAAATCGCAGAAAGTGATGTCGTTGTCGACGGCGAGGCCCTCGACTTGATGGAAGATGAAGGAGTGCGTGGCGTCGGGGTTGTCGCGGCGATAGACCTTGCCGGGAACAATGACGCGCACGGGAGGTTTGCGCTTTTCCATGGTACGAATCTGCATGGGCGAGGTGTGCGTGCGGAGAAGCAGCGGCGTGGGAGCGCCCTTTGGAAGGTCGAGATAGAAAGTGTCCATGTCGTCGCGGACGGGGTGGAACTCGGGGATGTTGAGGGCCTCGAAATTGTAATAGGGCGTTTCGATTTCAGGACCCTCGACAACGGAGAAGCCGATGGAGAAGAAAATGTCTTCGATTTCCTGGAAAACCTGGCGGATCAGGTGGTGCGAACCGATGGGGCGCGTGACGCCGGGGAGAGAGAGGTCGATGCGCTCGTGGGCGAGAGCGGATTGATCGGCGCCGGATTCGATGGCTTGGCGGCGGGATTCGATTTGGGATTCGACGTGGGCGCGGAGTTCGTTGAGGCCGGCGCCTACGGCGCGTTTCAAATCAGGCGATGAGGGTTTGAGCCAGTTGTCGGTGATTTGGGCGAGGACGCCAGATTTGCGGCCTAGCCAAACGTCGCGGAAAGTTTTCCAGGCAGATTCGTCGTGGATGGCGGCAGAGTCGAGGTCGAAGCGTGAACGGATTTCGGCGAAGAGCGGCGCAACCTGGTCGGCTTGCGTGGCTCCGAGGACCGCGAGGGTCTTACCGGTTGGATTTTCGATGTTCGGCATGGTCGCGAAATAGATTACACCTTAGGGGCACGATGTATCGTGTCCCTGCAAGAGAAGTCAGGACAAAAAGCGAGAAAGTCCAAACGCTGTGCCATTCGCCATATTACGAGCGACATCAAAAATCGAAGAGAGATTTCTCTCTCCGCGGGCCGACCACTTCGCAGGAGCGAAGTGGAAAGAAAAGGCGTCGGCCCGCTCCGTTCGAAATGACAGTTCTCCTATTTGCCAAAAAACTACGACGCCTTTTTGGCTTGGGGCGGAGCGGCGGACTTGGCGCTGGCTACCAGGCTGGTGAAGGCGGCGGCGTCCTTGACCGCTATATCGGCCAGGATCTTGCGATCCAGGGAGACGCCGGCGGCTTTCAGGCCGTGGATCAGCTGGCCGTAGGTTAGGCCATTGTTTCGGGCGGCTGCGCCGATGCGCTGAATCCAAAGTTTGCGATATTCGCGTTTTTTTACGCGGCGATCGCGCTTGGCGTAACGGTCGGCGCGATTGGCGGCTTCTTGCGCGGATTGGTAGAGCTTGCTCTTTGTTAGGAAGAAGCCTTTTGTGCGTCTGAGGTACTTTTTACGGCGGGCGCGGCGTTTTGTGCCGCGTTTTACGCGTGCCATGGGTTTTTCTCCTTCGAATTTAGTCGAGGCCGATGGTTGAAGCGGAAAAGCGCGGGTCTAAAGACCCGCCACTACAACATCGGCTTCGTTATTGGGAGACAAACAGGATGCATGGACGCGCGGGCTTGCGGCGCGAGCTGCAACGGGTTTGTCTCTGATTTGTTGCGGCCACAGTGTGATTCGCCTTGCGGGGAATCAGTTCTTGCGGCTTATCGGCCGGCAGGCACCCGTGAAGCGCTGCCTGGCACGATGCGCGGGACTTGCGTCCTGCGTTTCGATCGGAAGGGCACGGCGTGCCGTGCCCCTACGAAGAAAATCTTGGCGCACGTGCATTGCTGCAGCACGAGCGCGGAAAACTTTTACGGCTTTAGCCGTACGGCAGCATTTGCCTGACGGCGGCTACGTCCCGGGGACTGACCAGCGTCAGCTTTTTTAGCTTGCGCATGCGACCGGGGGCCTTTGTGCCCATGAGGTGGCGCTTGCCGGAGTGCATGCGTTTGATTTTGCCGTTCGCGGTGATTTTGAAACGCTTTTTGGCGCCGCGATGGGTTTTCAGTTTCAATTTTGGTTTCGTCGAATTCCGTGGCATGGCTTGAAAGTCTCCTAAGATTTTTTGGCGCCGATAGGCTCGAAAGCTTCGCGCCCGGTTCAAAAGAGGGCACGGCGCGCCGTGCCCCTACAAAATCAAAAACAAACCTCACTGCGATTGCTGGGCGTTGGCCGTGGACTGGCCGCTGGGCTTGGCGACCGAGACGCCCTTTTTCGGCGCTAGCAGAGCGACCAGGACGTTGCCTTCCATGCGCGGCATCGTTTCGATCTGGCACTGGTCGGCAATTTCGACCAACAAGCGATTCATTTTGGCTCGGCCGACTTCCTGGTGGGCCATTTCGCGGCCGCGATGAAAAATCATGGCGCGAACTTTGTGGCCTTCACCGAGGAAGCGGATAATCTGATTCTTACGAACCTGATAATCGTGCTCGGCGGTCGCGGGACGAAACTTTACTTCTTTTAGCTGCGAGCCACGGCTGCTCTTGCGCTGTTCGTGCGCTTTTTTGTTGGCCTGGTAGAGGTATTTGCCGTAGTCGGTAATCTTGCAAACTGGAGGATCCGCCGTGGGCGAAATTTCCACCAGATCAAGCCCGCGCTCGCGCGCCAACTTCATGGCCTCGAATGGCTGCATAACGCCAAGCTGGCCGCCCTCTTCATCAATTACCCGGATCTCGCGAGCGCGAATCCGCTCGTTAACGCGGATGCGATCGCTCTGCCGGAAGCTGCGTTCTGCGATATTCCCCCCTAAGTGCTAAAGGCGCCTTGCTGCCCGCCTCGCCGGCCTGGGCCTCGAATCGTTATAAATCCGTCCACACGGCTGAGAAGAGGCCGGGGACGGGTTTCAAAGTATAGCACGCTCGATGGGTTCTGCGGCAAGCGCGAGGGTGGCGCTCCGGAAGAGCGGCTAGCTGAATGTGGGTCAAGCCAGCGCGCGAGAGGCGACTTCTTCTTGAAGCGCGGCGACGACATCGGCGAGGGGCTTGGGGCCTTGGTCGCCTTTGCTGCGGTGGCGGACGGAGACGGTGCCGGCTTCGGCTTCTTTGGCGCCGACGATGAGCATGTAGGGAATTTTTTGGAGCTGGGCGTCGCGGATTTTTGCAGGGAGTTTTTCGTTGCGGTCGTCGAGATGAACGCGGATATTGTGGCGCTTGAGAGTTTCGGTGACGTGCTTTGCGTAGTCGGCGACTTTTTCGCTGACGGGGCAGATTTGGACTTGCACGGGCGCGAGCCAAAGCGGGAACGCACCGGCGTAGTGCTCGATGAGAATGCCGAAGAAGCGTTCGACGGAGCCGAGAAGCGCGCGGTGAACCATTAGAGGCTGATGCTTAGCGCCGTCTTCGGCGACGTATTCGAGGCCGAAACGCGCGGGCAAGTTGAAATCGAACTGGACGGTGGTGAGCTGCCAAGGGCGGCCGATGGCGTCGATGAGCTTGACGTCGATTTTGGGGCCGTAGAAGGCGGCTTCGCCGGTGATGGTTTTATAGGGGATGTTGAGACGCTTCATGGTCTCGGCGAGCGCGGCAGTGGCGCGGTGCCAGTCTTCGGGCTTGCCGGCGTAATTTTCGGGATGAGAGGAGTCCCAATCGGAAAGCTCGACTTCGAATTTGTCGAAGCCGAAATTTTTCATTACGGCGAAGGCGAAGTCGACGCAGGCTTCGACTTCGGATTCGATTTGCGACGGGGCGCAGAAAATGTGTGCGTCGTCCTGAGTGAAGCCACGGACGCGGAGAAGGCCGTGGAGGACGCCGCTTCTCTCGTAGCGATAGACGGTGCCGAGTTCGGCGAGGCGAACGGGAAGATCGCGGTAGCTGTGGAGTTTGGACTTATAGATGAGGATGTGGCCCGGGCAGTTCATGGGCTTGAGCTGGTAATCGGCTTTTTCGACTTCGATGGGGCCGAACATGCTGTCTTTGTAAAAGCCGGTGTGGCCGCTGGTTTTCCAGAGGTCGAGGCGCATGATGTGCGGCGTGTAGACGAGATCGTAGCCGCGCTTGAGGAGCTCGTCGCGGAGCCAGTCTTCGACGATTTTGCGGATTAGGCCACCCTTGGGATGCCAGAAGATGAGGCCGGGGCCGGCTTCTTCCTGAATGCTAAAGAGGTCAAGTTCAGTGCCGAGCTTGCGATGATCGCGGCGCTTGGCTTCTTCGAGGCGATTTAGATATTCGTCGAGCTCTTTTTGGGTGAAGAAACACGCGGCGTAAATACGCTGGAGCTGCGGATTGCCTTCCTGACCTTTCCAGTAGGCGCCGGCCACGCTCATGAGCTTGAACGCGGTGATGCGCTTGGTGGACGGAATGTGCGGACCGCGGCAGAAGTCGAGGAATTTTCCGGTGGAATAAAACGAGACCATCAGCTCGTTGGCTTTTTCCTCGACGAGTTCGCACTTGAAAATTTGATTATTCTTTTTGTAAAGCTCGAGAGCTTCGGGCTTGGGGATTAGTTTGCGCTCGTTGGGCAAGTCTTGCGCGGCGAGCTCGTGCATTTTCTTTTCAATTTTCGCGAGATCTTCCAGAGTGAAAGGTTCCTCACGGAGGAATTCGTAAAAAAAGCCGGTGTCGATGGGCGGGCCGATGCCGAGCTTAACGTTGGGATAAAGCTCCATCACGGCGGCGGCGAGCAAATGCGCGGCGGAATGGCGGAAGACGAAGAGGGCGTCGGGATCTTTTTCGGTGAGGATTTGGAGCTTGACGTTTTCCTCGAGGGGGCGGCGCAAATCGATGAGCTCGCCGAGATCGGGAGCGTTGGGCAACGGAGTTCCGTTGGTCGCAGTGACGCGAGCTACGAGAGCGGCGTCGGCCAGCCGAGGTGAAATTTTGCGAGCGATATCCGCCGGAGTGGTGCCCTTGGGCACCTCTTGAACCTTGCCGTCCGGCAATGTGACTAGCAACTGCTCCATGATTTGTTCACCTGGAAGGAGAAACTCTAAGCTTATCGGCGCGGACCATCCGGGTCAAGGAGGTGCCCCGGAGAAGGGGGCAGTGCGAGTTGTGTGGAGCCGAAGGGCCGCAGGATTTCTGGACAAGCACTCACAGTGCGCTCCTCGTTCATCGGGTGAGGTAAAGAAGCTAAGCTTGTAGTCCTACAACTATTGGTACTACCGTACCGTTGACCCAACAAGTCCTAAAACCTAAGCTGGCCACGTTGTGAAGTAACGGTCCCGCCTCGATGGGCGAAAACCCAGCGAAGGGACGGGACGGGTAGGTGTGTACCTATACGGAACAGGTTCGTAGCGCGAGCTACTTGACATCCCTGCAATAAGGGATACATTGTCTCTGGGTGTCTTTCATCCCCGGAGGCAATATGTCCAGGAAACTCGCAGTGGTATTTCTCGTCATGCTCGTTTTGACGGGAGCTATGGGCTTGAAAACCATTGTTACGGCGCACAGCGATGGCTCCGTAATCATGGCAAATGGGGCAGCACCACCGCCACCAACGCCGTACAGGAACGGTGCAGCACCGCCACCACCGACCCCGTATAGGAACGGTGCAGCACCACCACCACCGACGCCCTATTGATAGCCCGGTCAGATCCGCAGATTTTGAAGTAGCTCTTCTGCGGAACGGGGATCAGGGGCGCAGATAGGCAGGAACGTGCCTGGTCCATTTGCACTGATAGTTTGGTTGGTAGGCCTTCTATGTGAGGTCGCCGTGGTGGTGTGCGCGCTAAAAAGGCGCGCTTTTCGACGCTATCTTCTGTTGAACTTGTACATGGCGTTCGCTGTGATCAGCGAACTCGCTCGGTACCAAGTCATAGCGGAGTATGGGTTTAGCTCCAGGCAGTACCAGTATGTGTATTTTTATTCGGACGCCCTTCTAACGATCTTCCTCTACTTCGCGCTTTGCACCCTTTATTCCCATGTTTTCAGCGAAATGAATGCGGAGCGCTATGTCAAGTTTGGTACGATTTTGCTGCTCGCCGGAACCGCCTTGTTCTCCTACGCTGTGGTGCAGCAATCCGCGGCAAAGCTCGTCACGCATTTTGTTGTGGAACTCTCGCAGAATCTCTACTTCGTTGGGCTCGTTCTAACCTACGTTCTATGGGGCGCGATCCTGAAGCTTCGCGAAACGCGTACGCGTCTGATCCAACTTGTGCTTTCCCTCGGCGTTTACTTTAGCCTGTTTGCGGCTGACTATGCGGTTCGGAACTTATACCCCTCGTTGGCTTCAGTTTTTCTTCCTCTGGTCCAGCTTTTCGCGATATTCCTCGCGCTGGCCTGGGCTTATGCATTCTGGCGCTTGCCCGAAGAAGCGCGACTGGCGACTGCTCGCCTTGCGGTGATCCCGCGATGATGGCCGGAATAATTCTCGTCTGCTCGGTGGTTTTCTTGCTGCAGTTCTTCGTGTCTTATTGCCGGTCGCTGATCGCGGCTTCGGTGAAGCATCCGCTTTCCGCGGAAGTGCAGGATGTTACAGGGATCAGGAGCACTGCGGCGGGTGAGGATTTTGAGCGAGTTGTTCAGCTGCTGCAGCTCTGCCCGGATCGGCCGGAAGATCGCAGCGGAATTCAGGCCATTGGGGTTTATTTCAAGCTGTTGGGGTTTGTACGCTCTAGCTTGGCCCGCATTGTTCCTTCATTGCGGTCATGGACCGAGACAGAGCGCGGACAGTGTACGTACTTCGCTGCGGTGACCCTTGAGCGCCGTATTGCGTTCAGCCGGGACATGTTCGCCCAGCAATTAGAATCGTAGGCGACGCCGCCCTTTCTCTCCGCCTGCATCCAGCACTACCTACTATCTGATTCGCTACGGGCAAGTTGTATTCCTGGCTTGACATTTCCAGACACATGGTATGCTGACATCGTTCCCTCCTCACCGGAGTGGAAGCGTCCGCAGCGCAAAAACGACCGGTGACAAAAACATGTCTGCAGTGTGGCGCGGTACTGCCTTCGAGCGTTCGCGCCTGTAACTTTTGTGATTCCTCGCTCGCGCCTGAATTATCTTCGCAGGCGACGAACTCCGCACCAAATACGCGGGAAAAATCCGAGCCGATGATTCGCCGACAGCACTCTGAGGCTTCTCAAGGCCATGAGTTGGCTGCTGAATGGCGTGGAGAACTCAATCAGCGTCTCCAGGCCTATCGTGCCCGGCGGCGAAAGGTTGCGCCAAATCTGGCTCAGTCACAGCTTCCTTTCGAGGAACCTTCGCCCGAGCCGCCAGCTCAAGCATCGGTGGCGGTCTCGGAAGACCGGCCTGCGATGGAGGAGGATTTCGCGTTCACGATCGCCATAGGCCGAAATGCCGCGACGCGGGAAGAATCGCAGATGGTCATCGATGTATCCCTGCCGCCGGCGGAGGATCAGGGATTCGCATTGGCGCCAAGCGCAACCGTGGCAGCGGAGCAAGAAGGTCTGTATCCCGTGGCGTCGATGGATGACCGCCGAATTGCGGGCTTGGTTGACGCCGGGTGCCTGCTTTTTGCATACGGAGGGTTTCTTACGCTCTTTGGTTCTCTTGGTGGGCAATTTACTTTCAGCAAGTTGAGCGCGGCCGTGTGCGTGGCGACATTCGTAATCGTTTACTTGCAATACTTTGCTTTATTCACAGTTTTCGGCGGCACAACGCCAGGGATGATGTTGCGGGGCCTGCAAGTCGCAAGCTTCTCGGGCGAACCCCCGACGCCTCGCCAGATGCTATGGCGCAGCCTGGGCTACATGCTTTCCGCGGGCACATTTTTCATGGGTTTTCTGTGGGCCATGTGGGACGAAGATGCCTTGACCTGGCACGATCGCTTGTCTCGTACGTATCTTTGTCCAGCGCCAACGTTTGCCGACCTGGACGCAACGCATGCCGCCCATAGCCGCTAACAGCTTTGCGGCTCAACCTTCTTCGGATGTAACTCCTAACTGAGGCAAGCGTGGGCCACGCGCGTAATCGCTTTAAGGCTGAGGTCCACATCTTCTTCCGTGGTCGCCCATGAAGAGACGCTGACACGCATCGCAGACCTTCCTTGCCAGGCCGTTCCGCCGCACCAGCAAGTGCCGTCTTCTTGAACGGCGCGAATCACCCTCTGCGTCGCCTCTGCGCTGCCAAAAGAGACGAGCACTTGGTTGATGACGACATCGTTGAGAACTTCGAAACCTGCTTGGCGAAATCCCTGCGCAAATCGCTGTGCGTAGGCGCACGTTCTCTCTATCAAGGAAGCAAGGCCTTCGCGCCCAAGGGATTTCAGGGCCGCCCACAATTCCACGCCGCGAGCTCTTCGGGAGGCCTCAGGCGTGTGATACATCGGTTCGCGGCGCGCACCGGCCTCGAGGTAGGCTGCTGTCATCGTCATCGCGGAGCGTAATGCCATTCCTTCTTTCACCAAAACGATACCGCTGTCGTAATTTACATTTGGCCATTTGTGCGCGTCGCTGGCCCATGAATCGGCTTGGTCAAAACCTTCGGTTAGATGACGGTATTTCGGGGAGACAGCGGCCCACAAGCCGAAAGCTCCGTCGACATGCACCCACGCGCCTTGCTCCTGCGCGGCCGCGCAGATCTCCGCGGCGGGATCGAATGACCCGGTGTTCACGTTTCCGGCCTGGATACACACGATGGTCCGATCATTCAGACGGGGCAGCCGGTCTGCGCGCATCCGGCCCTGACTGTCGGCCTCGACGCGCGTCAGACGGTTTTTTCCAAAGCCCGCGAGACCAAGCGCTTTGAGAAGAGAGGCATGAACTTCGTCGCCGACAACTACGTCGATTGGGGGCGCTCCGAACAAACCGTCGTCCTCGACGTTCCAGCCGACACGGGCAAGAAGAGAATGACGCGCAGCGGCGAGCGCGGTGAAGTTCGCTGTCGTCGCGCAGGTTACGAGACCGCCTTCGCATTTCTCCGGCAGCCCAAGCGCCTCGCACACCCATCCCAGAGCCACATCTTCCAACTCTGCCGCGACTGGCGACATAACCCGCAACGCTGCATTCTGATCCCAGGCAGCTGCCAGCCAATGGGCCGCAAGAGATGCGGGCAACGCTCCGCCAATCACGAAACCAAAGTATCGGCCACCGGTTGTTGCCAGAGTTGCTGGAGAGCCGATCTCGTCGAGCATCTCCAAAATTTGCTTTGGTTCGCTTGGGGACGCGGGGAAACCCTCACGGAATTTTGCAAGGTTCTCCACGTCTTTTTCGGAAGGAGCAACGCGGCGATCGCCAATGCTTGCCGTGTATTTTCGAGCTCTCGCGGCGGTTTCTCGGAGCAGTTCATCCTGGGTCGAGCTGATTTCACTACCTTTTTGCATGTGCACGCCGACCTTTCCGTTGCCTTTGCGCCCGTGGAAGAAGATTGCGGCGAATGCGACACACCGGGCTCAACTCGTAAGACTAGAGGATAGAATAGGGAAGGAAAGAGCCGAATTGTCCGCTACTTCTTTATAACGGCTTCGTCGGAAGCAATCTTGCCATCGCGGATGAAAATAATTCGGTGGGCGTGTTGTGCGATATCGTGTTCATGCGTGACGAGAATGATGGTGTTGCCTTGCCGATGGAGATTTTCAAACAACGCCATGATTTCTTCGCCGGTTTTTGAATCGAGATTGCCGGTCGGCTCGTCCGCCAGCACGATCGATGGCGAATTCACCAATGCTCTCGCGATAGCCACGCGCTGCCGCTGGCCGCCGGAAAGCTCGTTTGGCTTGTGCATCATCCGCTCCACCAAATCCACGCGTTGCAGAGCCATTTTTGCTTTTTCAATGCGCTCTTCCGCCGGAGTGCCGTTGTAGATCAGGGGGAGTTCCACGTTGTGGAGCGCCGTTGCGCGAGGCAGCAAATTGAAAGTCTGAAAAACGAAGCCAATTTCTTTATTCCGGATATAGGCGAGCTCGTCGTCGTCCAAATCGCTCACCAGCCTGCCGGCGAGCCAGTATTTTCCCTCGCTGGGAGAATCCAGACACCCAATCAGGTTCATCAACGTGGATTTTCCCGAGCCGGAGGGACCCATGATAGCGACGTATTCGCCTTTGCGGATTTGCAAGTCGATGCCGCTGAGGGCGTGCACCTTTTCGGAACCCATTTCATAGACTTTGGTGAGGGCTTCCGTCTTGATGACGATACCGGCACTGACTAAATCCTCGCGGTACGAATCCGTTGCTGTTGTTTCGACGGGCATTCCAATGTCCTCGTTTGCGCTGCACGCTCGTGTGGCTTCGTCAGCTTTGCTGATCGTCCATCTTCTTGGGCGCGGAGTTATCTATTTTCACGCTCGCCTCTGGTTTCAATGTACGCAGAGCTTTATAGCTCCCGACAACAATCTCGTCGCCCACTTGCAAACCCTTTGTGACTTCGATGTTGGTGATGCCGGTGATGCCGGTTTCCACCGGACGGAAAAACGCTTTATTCCCGTTCACGACGAAAACTCCCTGGACCTCGTCTTTGTTTGGATCGCCTGGGATAGGCGGCGGAGGCGCTGCCAATGTGACTCCCGAACTTCCCTGGCCCTTCGCATTCTTGGCGGCTGCTTCCAGATCCTTGCGCGTGCGCACCGCGAGTGCTTGGATCGGAATGGCGATCACGCTCTTCTTTTCCGCAGTCTTGATTTTTGCCGTGGTTGAAAGCCCGTTCCGCAAATTCTCCGGCGGGTTATCAAGTTTCACGACCACTTTAAAATCCTTGGCCTCCTGCGTGCCCGTGGTGGATTGGGTCGTGGCGAGACCGGAAGTGCGCAACGTCGCCTGCGAACCAATCTCCGTTACCTTGCCGGTGAACACTTTCCCCGGAAGTGCGTCAACAGTGACGTCGGCCTCTTGTCCGAGCCTCACGTTAACGATGTCGGTCTCGTCGACTTTGACTTCCGCGGTCACCACGGACATATCCGAAATTGTCATTAAGAAACTGCCGTTTGTGTTCGTAATGCCGGGCACTACATAGGCGCCCGGGGCAACGTCTTCCGGCAAGTAGCTTACGATTCCGCTGATGGGCGACGTATATGTAGTCTTAGACAGCACATCCTTCGTGTGCGTCAGCACCGCCTCGCCTTGGATCACCTGCGAGCGCGTCTGCTCCATCTGCGCCTTCGAGGTCAGCACGTGGGCCCTTGCAGATTCCACCGCCGCGGCTGCGGCGTCATATGTGGTCTTGCGCTGGTCAAAATCTTGTTTAGGGATGAGGCCATCTTTATAAAGTCCTTGACCGCGTTCCCAATCGAGCCTGGCCTTTTCCATGTTTGCTTGCTGGGACAGAAGGTCGGCTTGAGCGGCTGTGTAGCTCGCTTCGGCAGCTCGCACGGCGTCTTCCGTGGAACGGATGGAAGCCGCTTGCGCCTGCACATCGGCGTTCGCTTGAACGTTGTCCTGGAGCAGCAATTTGTCGCCCTTCTTGACGTGGTCGCCTTCTTTTACGAGGATGGCCGTGATTCTGCCGAATCCTTGTGCCGTCACGTTTGTATAAGTGGTGGGTTTGATTTCCCCAGACGCGGTCACTAGCGACACCAAGTCGTCCTGCTTCGCGACCTTAGCCGTCTGAACCGTCACCACACCCTTGTTGGCCTGATTGACGCTGAATACCACGATGCCCAGAAGTACGGCAGCGAGGATCGCGCCAATCGTTACCTTTTTCCACGTCTTCATGTCGTTCCTCTTTAATTCGCCCCGGAAGGGTCTCTCAGAATGTCACCGGAAAAGCCCAGCCCAGCAGGGACACCATCGCGCTGTTTTCTATCCTGTCCTCTACAGTACATACGCCCTAGTGGGTCGAAATGTTTCGCCAGAGGATGCTGCGCACAAACGGTTTAGGTGCCTGCGGGGGCCTCTTTCAGCCCGACCAACGGAACAACTCGGCCAAAATTCCGTCAGTGGGGCCGGAGTCTCCTCTATATTGTAGATTCAAAACCACCTAAATGAAAGAATTCCTCGCACCGCGTGCCGGATTCCAGCGCGAAAAACCGACCTCTTACTTAAGACGTTGCCCTGCTCAATTTGTTACGCCTGGGGAGCATTCCTCCGCGCATTTTCGCCGCCCGCCCCTATGGTTTGATGCTATACTTTCGCTAACCGCAGGGAGGTCATCTCCGAGTTCACAGCCGGAGAGACACCTTGAAGTAGACGCCGGAGAGGTGGCCGAGAGGCTGAAGGCGGCGGTTTGCTAAACCGTTTTAGGGACTAAACACCCTAACGGGGGTTCGAATCCCCCCCTCTCCGCCATGTCAACTAAATTTTTCCAATTCTATTGGGAAATCTAAATCCTTCAACTACTTGGGAGCTTTCGTTTGTTCGGCTAAAGTCTCCCTGTTCTCTCCATTTCCCTCTTTTCTCACAATTTTTCGAGCTAAATTCGAGCCAAACGACGGGCTGAAACTATCTCTTGAGCAGTCCGCTTACGGTACGTGCCGTGGTTCGTCTCCGCCAACCTCCACGTGAACTTCGAACGCACCCAAGTGGTCAACTAAACGAACCGAACGCGCTAGATTGATTTGTGAGAGCCATCAATCGGTTGGGTCGGAGTAGCCTTTTCCGTCGCAAGGTGCTGCTGCGCTTTGCTGACGGTTAGCCGCGCGTAGTAAAGCGGGTCGCTTTTCTCACTGCTGCGAAAATCCGCGATCCTGCCGATGATTTCTTCGGGGTCGTCGCCGCGGGCGAGGGCGCGCTTCGCATAGATCCAGTCGTGCTCGGACTGGCTCAAGGGTCGCCTATCAGAAGACCGTTGCGTTAACAGCCTATAGTGCGCGCGGAGGTCGTTGTCGATCGGCTCAGTGCGTAGACAAAAATCCTGTAGATAATGAATGCGGTCGGTGTGCTTCTCGGCTTGCACCCGAAACTCGGTTTGATACTTTCGGTTGACGAATCCCGGGAGACGCAGAACGCGAGTGGAATCGGTGGCAGCAGGATCGCCTCCGAGTTTGCGTGCCATGGCACGCAGCAGGGCCTCGCCGTGTTCCCGGTCAATACCCTCGACCCGCCACACAATCTGGAATTTCTCAGGCGATGTATTTACCGTGTAATTCGGCGGCGGCACCAGGTTGGATTGTCGAATCTTCGCCAAGGCCGACGGGCCATCGTGATCGATGTCCAGGTACAGATGACGGATGGTCTGAATGTCCTCCTTAGTTCGCGTGCGGGCCTCGGGTTTCAAGGTGTTCATTCCGATGTAGATGTCGCATGCCTCTTTTTCATTCTTGTGCTGGAGCCACTCCTGAGTGGAAGTTCCCGCGATCCGTTCAGCAGTCGCGATACGCTGGATCGTTTCGCCCGTACCGCCGTTGCGGACCAGGAGGGCAATCCGATCGGCCGGATGAAAGTTTGTGCTGATGTATTCGCTGGCTGAGATGTCCTTCATGAGTTTCGACTTTCGTCCGTCGTCATTGGGATGGCTCCTATCTCTGGTAGTTTGCACAGTAATCGAAGGGGTCGCCGTCGGCGTCGTAGCTGTTGATTTCGAGGACTTCCGAGATGTAGCGGCGTCCTGGTCTGCGCTTGATCTGAATCACGCCATCGAGCGAGTCAGCAATGTTGCTCTTGATAGCTCGGTAGAGGAGCTCGACGCCGCTTTGCAACACGCGACTCGTGAAGCGGGCGAGGCCCTGCTTCGCCGAATTGGCGTGAATCGCTTCGCTGATGAAGTCATTGAGAATGAGATGTCATACCCTGTAAAACAGAATCCGTCCTGACGGACCGAGTTGCCGAAGGAAGTGGAAATCCGCCGCGTTACGCATCAGCCATGGCTTCTGAGAGAGCAGCCAGTCCGGAAAGTAGTCGGGCAGGGCTAAGTTAGCGAGAGCCGTTTGGATCGAGTCCGAATCCGATCCAATTCCCGTCCGACCTCTTGCTTTCGCAACGACCGCCTCCGGCATTTTCCTTGGATCGTCTTGGCACAGGTGCGGAAGAAAATCCCGAAGTGTTCCTCACGGGAGAGAGTCTCTCTCTGCTCTTCCCAGTGGGGGTTCTGCCTATTTCGCTATGTCTACGGACACGCTGACCGATGTGCGGTCTCCGACGAGTGCTCCTTGCGGCTGGTCCCATGTTTAAGGGCGGGCTAGTCCTTACGCCTGGGCAAATACGATCCGTTTCTCCCCTTGCAGGGAATCATGAAGAGCAGCTGCCACAGCCATGCCGTCCACAATGCCTTCCAGGGCTTTTGCTTCTTCTCGCGTCACGCGAAAATTCGTGGCCCGCGGGCGCCGCAAGATGCTCAAGGTAGCGAATTCCGCCCGCGATGAAAGATACGTCCGTTGAATCGCTGGTTCGATCAGCTTGAGAAATCGGATCTTTACGCGAAGGCGGTCTCCTCGGAACTTTTCACTGTTCCGGATGAAAAGCAGTTGTTCTTTCGGCTCCGGTTGAATCCGAGGCGGCTCGGATACCTCCGCCAGTCCGATGATCCCTCCACGCGGACCCGACTCCCACACATACACCCTGTCTCCCGACTTAATCTGTTCCTTATGCTGCTGGACGAGCCAGGTATGTTCCCTAAGGGTGCGAACTGCACTCCGAACGTCGGAGAATTCCGAGCTGGCTTGAAAGATCCAGGTGTTCCGGCAGCCTGCCGTGGTACCTATCGGCTCTTCCTTCTTCTCTTCGTGTTGTGCCCCGTCTTGAGTCGGCCCTTTCCCGGAAACATGCGCATGAGAAACGCACCAAGGAGGAACCCCGTTCGTCCCACTGGTTTCCTTTCCTGTGCGAGTCGTTGCTCTGTGGGGGTCGATTCCATTGCCTGCCAAGCCGCCACCGGGCTTGATGACTTCAATCCCGATGCATTCCACGCAATCACCACGAACCTCTAAAACCAAAGAAATGTTTAGTTCCAACGCCTTGTCCGATATCACAGTCCATCTCCAAAATCCGCGCCCTTTCTTGGGGCACGCAATGCTCGAATTCAGCTCCAGGGCTGATACCGTCAGAGCGAACCAATCTCGCGAATTTGGGTGTTCCGAAAGAAACAATATTCCTGCGCGTGCGTGGCCAGAAACGATCTTTTACTTCGCATACTGAGTATTATCCTGGTGATTCTGCTGGCCCATGCGTGTTAGAACCGTAGACTCCCCCCGGTTAGACGGCTGTCATCTCGGCGCCCGAGGTTTCTTCTTGGAAGCACAGCAGAGCCTGGATTTTGAGGAACTAGCCCATCGGCTGACCGCTTTTGGGCTGCGAACCTTTAACGAGTTTGGACTCGGTGGGCGTAACTCTACAGTCGCCGGCGTCGGTCTGTCCGTCGACGACTTTGTCTCGGCAGTCTTGGTGGAATATATGGAAGGCAAGCTTCAACATCAAGCCTCCCGTGGCGATTTGTTCTCCCTGCTGGCGACCGCCTTGCGCAATGACATTATCGATTCCCTTCGTAAGGCGGCACATGCCCACGAGGAGAGCCGATCCTCGCTTCCTGTCAAACGGGAAGCCGATCCTGCTCCCCTGTCGCTCGACGAATTGCCGGGATCAACCATAGATTTTGCGGGGTCCATCGATGAAGAGCGGTACGGCGAACGCGCACGGACTGCCTTTGCCGGGGAACCGGAACTAGCGGAAGTTGTGAGGGCGGTGCTGGAACTCAACCTTTACAAGCCCCGCGAAATAGCAGCTGAGTTGGGCATTACTGCAGCAGAGGTGCAGAACAGAAAGAAGAGGCTGCAGCGGCAGCTCATCGATCACAACTTGGTAGAGAGGAAAACCGCATGAGCGAACAGAAGGAAAAGGATCTTTTTCCGCAAAAGGCGCGGTTGGCTCAACTGTCCGACAGCTTGTACGGCAGCCCGAGCGAACTGGTTGCCCGGGAGGCCCGGGAACTCTTGCGGCGCGCAGGAGTTGATCCGGAAGACCTCAAAGCACGCCTTTATCGAAAGTTTGATGCCCTAGCAAAACAGTACGCGGCAGCAGGCCGGCCCGTTCCGGCGCTCTTGAAACAGGCGCTTAGTGACTTGCGTCCAGGCGCACCCGGTTCCCCAAAGGAAAGAGCATTAGTTCGCGAAGCCCGAGCGGCCATTCGGAGTGTCATCGACCATGCTCAGCGTATGCAGGAACGACTCGCGAGGCTGCCGCGTGTGACTTTGGCTACCGCCTATCGCAACAAGAAGGAACTCTCGGAACGGGACAAGAAACTCCTGGACGACCTCGCCGAGGAGCTTTTGAAACACAATAATCGCAGCCGCCCGAAAGACGGTCGATGAGCGGGTCGCAAAAAGGCGGCGCCTATGCTCGCGCCCTCGCGCGCGAACTGCCGCTCGAACATGGCGATCTGCGGGCAATCGCTTCGCGACTCGGACTCCAAATTCGCGAGGTGGACGCTGATGGGTTTGACGGCGCCTTGATTCGAGCGCGCGAGATTCCTTTGGGAACGATTGCGATCCGGCAATCGATCCGCGAGGCTGGCCGCAAGAATTTCACGCTCGCCCATGAAATCGCTCACTTTTTGCTGCCCGATCACGACCTGACGGAGCTCGTTTGCACCAAGTCCGACATCGGGAACTGGGGCGACTGGTCGCGAGAACTCGAGCGCGAGGCCGATGAGTTTGCCGCCGAGCTTCTCCTGCCCGCTTCCGCGGTCCAGCCGATCGTCGAGTCCGCACCGCCTTCTCTGCAAGTGATCGAAAAAATCGCCCAGCGATTTCATACTTCTCTTTCGGCAGCGGCCTGGCGGTACTGCGATCTGTCGAAGCAAAGCTGCGCGATCGTATGGGCCACGAATGACCGAATCGATTGGTCGAAACGCTCGAGACACTTTGGCTTTCCGCTCCAAAAGGGGGCGCCCCTTCAGCAAGGCACGTTTGCGTTGCAATGCTTTGCGGGAACACCTGGTCCAAGCAAACCGCAGGAGCTCCCCGCGCGTTTGTGGATCTCCGCAACCGGTTTTCCAGAAGATGCCCCCATATGGGAGGAGTCCAAGGCGCTGCCCGCTTACAACAGTGTAATTTCGCTGCTTTGGATCAAATCGTAGGTTCAACGAAGGCCGTGGTAGAGCCTGGCGTTGGTGCAGGCGGGCAAGAAATCATCTAGGAAATCAATCGAAGGAAGCTTGGGGCTAGTCCAGACTGCAAGCCCGCGATAGCCCCAAGTTCTCGGTCGTTGCTAATCGCCGGTATGCTCGTCGGCGAGCTCGCTCCCGCTTTGCGCTCCATTGCTTGGAGCCGGCGTAAGGAAACGCACATCGCTTGCCACCACTTCTGTGGAGCGGTGCTTCTGGTTTTGCTTGTCGATCCAGTTGCGGATGATGAGCTTTCCTTCGACATAGACCCGCGCACCTTGCCGCAGGCTTGCGCTTACCGTTTCCGCAAGGTCTCCCCACACCTGAACCCGGTGCCACGCAGTCTTTTTTTGCCACTCGCCCAAACGGTCTTTGTACGACTCCTCGGTTCCCAAAGAAAAATTCGCCACGATCTGACCGACTTTGGTATGCCTCACTTCGGCATCCCGGCCGAGTCGCCCCGCCAACATGACTTTGTTGACGGCGTTCTGTCCCTCGAGATCCAGTTGGTTCCCGTTAGGTTGGGCCGAGCTCGTCGGCGAAGAACGCTGCGGCGTCTTACCGCGACCGTTTTGTTCCGCCGGTGTTTCTGCGGGCTGCCCGGGCGGTCTCGGCGGAGAGACCGGTGTGCCGGTCCCGCTCGGGGTTTGCGCCTCCTTTTCAAACGTTGCCTGCTTTGCACCCTCGGCGAGCGCACCATTCACTTCCAACGACATATTCGATACCACTTTACATCTCCAAATTGAGCGCCCTGTACAGCAGCACCCAATCCATTTGAATTTCAGCAGCAAGTGCTGATATCTCTGAAGCGGACTGCTAGCTCGGATTTTGCCATTTCGGTGGGCGCAACATCTTTCCCACGCACGGCCAAACCGGTCTGCTATTTCGCTTACGTAGTGGATGTACCTGGCGCTTGAAAACAGATGTCGCTGCGTTCTTCTCACAACCAGAAGTCAACACACGTGTCGTACGCAGAACGGCGATGCGCATCGGCGTCGGGTCAAGGGCCCTCTGACTTGACAGCGCAGGTAAAATGAGTTTACCCAGATGGAAGGGTTCACTGCTTCGTTTTTCTATCCTTGAGCAAACCGCGACAGGAGGTAAATTTCATGTTTGAATCTATGGCCTCTCACTCTCGTTTGGCATCCAGCGCCGCATGGACCATCGCCAGCTCCGTTAACCGCGTCCTGCCTGAAGGGGCGCTGCCCGCACCAAGCTGGGCGCCGGGTCGGCTTCTGAAGAAGCACCAACGAACGCCAATGAGGACGGGGGTTCCGAGGCGCACCCTGTCGCTCTGCCCGGATTGCAACCGCGAAGCAGTCGAGGCGGTCATCAGGGGCCAGAGCGATGTAGCCAGTTTTAGGGAGCGTCCGGGGATCATTGACGCCGAGATCCTTGAGGAAGGCGGGCGAATCCTCATGCGAAAGGCGTGCGAGACGCATGGTCCATTTGAGGACGTGCTATCGAACCATCCCGATTTCTTTCAGAGAATGGAAGCGCAGTCCTTGGGGGGCGACTTCGATTGCGTTGGCGACCGTGAGGTCCACGACCACGGCCCTAACAGTATCCGGGCAGGCCGAGGGTCGTATTTGATCGTGGATCTGACCAACCGATGCAACATGATGTGTCGACCTTGCTTCATGGACGCTAACGGAGTTGGTTACGTCGACGAAACAGATATGGAAGGCCTGAAGACAATTTTTGATCGGGCGGGCTCTTTCAAGCCTAACCGCGAAATCAACGTCTTGTTCTCCGGTGGCGAGGCCACACTCTCTCCGATCTTCCTTGACGCAATTCGACACGCGAAGAGCATGGGCTTCCATCGTCTTCACGTTTCGACCAATGGTATTCGTTTTGCGGAAAGCCGAGATTTTGCGGTCGAGGCGAGCGCCGCCGGGTTGCACGGCGTGTACTTGCAGTTCGATGGCGTCTCCGAGGAGAAGAACAAACATCGCGGGCTCGGAAATTACATTGAAGTGAAGCTCCGCGCCCTGGAGAACATCGCTGCGGCTGGAATGCAAACCACCTTGCAAGTTACCGTGGTCAACGGTCTCAACAATGATTGCGTGGGAGAGATCGTGCGCTTCGCTCTCCGCAACGCCGATCAAATCCACGGCGTAATTTTTCAGCCCGTTATGTTCACCGGCCGCGACGAGCGCATATCCACTGAGGACCGCTATGCAGAACGGTATCCTCTCTCTCAACTCGCTTACGACCTGCAAGCCCAAACCTCGATCGACTGGAGGCCCATGCGGGATTGGTACCCAGCTTCGGCGTACGCGATCTTCAGCCATTTAGATGATGTCCTTGACCGGGGTTCAGAGCGCGGAAGTCTCTTTCCTGACATGCATCCGGACCACGCGATAATGAGCCCCTTGCTTGTGGATACTGATAAAGGGAAGGCGATTCCGATTCCAACGTTCTTCGATCTCGGAAGGTTCATGCAAGACGTTGTACAAATAACAGATTCCGGTAGGCCGCCTCGGGTGACCAGGGCCATGGTTTTGCTTTCACTTCTTCGGAATTTCAACCAGGCGAAGGCTCCTTCGGGATTGGGACCCTATGAGCTCCGTAGTCTGTTTGAGGGCTCATTGTATCGTTTCACGAGAAGCGACGACGATTGGTCGCGGCAAACATCTGCGAAAACCGCGCACTGGAGACTCATGTTTTTCAATGGGATGTGGTTCCAAGATGCCTACAACTACGACTTTGCGACGATCTACAATTCGAACACGCCGGTAGCAACTTGGCAGGGCGAGATCAGTTTTTGTGCCTACAATGGTGGTGGCTGGCGCAAGGTACTCGAGAGCGTCCATCATACGGCGACCGTGGCCGATTGGTACAGAGACCACGGTCGGCACCAAATCTATGCGGCAGGCAAGAAGGTACATCTAGTGGAATCGCTGAGCTGCCGCCCTGAACCATTGGTTCAGATTGAAGCCGCCCCTGTCGGTACCTTCTTCACGCGCGGATGTAGGGATCTAGAAATAAAGCGGCAAGTGCGTTCCGGAGGGTAGTGGGGTATCGCGGGTGGGATTGAGTCCCCGAGACTCAACTGCTGGAGAAATGGCTGTTGCATAACCTAATACAGGCTCCTGAAAAGAAGGTAGTTGAGTTTTCTCAGATGAGAGATAAGCAAAGTCAGCAGCGCCGAAGGAGGGCCGGTGGCCCGGTCGGGTCCGTTGCTGACGGAAGTGCAGTGGAAGAAAATCGCTCCCTTGCTTCCCAAACCGCGCAAGCACCGCAAGGGCGGCCGTCCGTGGATCGAGAACCGTCGCGTGCTGGATGGCATTTTGTGGATTCTGCGGAGCGGGGCCCGCTGGCAGGACTTGCCCGAGGAGTATCCGCATCCCTCGACCTGCTGGCGGCGGCTGCGGGACTGGTAGGAGCAGGGCATCTGGATGAAAGTCTGGCGCGCGTTTCTAAGCGAATTGAACGAACGCCAGCAGTTAAAGTGGAGCGAATCGTTCTTGGACGGGAGCTTTGCTCCCGCGAAAAAAGGGGCTGCGGAGTCGGAAAAACCAAGCGGGGCAAAGGGACGAAGTGGATGGTGGTGGTCGACGGCCGCGGTCTTCCTCTGGGAGAGTACCTTCACTCTGCATCCCCGGCGGAAGTCCGGCTCGCGGAAACCACGCTCGCGACGATCCGCGTAAGTCGGTGTCATCGTGCCGGGCGTCCTCGGCAGAAACCGATGCGGGTGATCGCCGACAAAGCCTACGACAGCGATCCGTTGCGCGAGCGGCTGGCACGACGCGGATTCGAATTGATCGCTCTGCATCGCGCCAACCGCAAGAAACCGGCGACGCAAGATGGCCGAGCACTGCGGCGGTACCGGCGTCGCTGGATCGTCGAACGCACCAACGCCTAGCTCGGATACTTCCGCCACTTGGTGGTGCGCTACGACCGCTCGCTCACGATCTATCGCGCGTTCTTTCATATCGCCTGCTTCATGATCGTCTTACGGAGGGTTGTGCAATAGCTACTCAACCTAGTGCGAACCCCAAAAATTTGTTCGCATTCCTTCTCGGAATGCTCACTTTGACTCAGGGACTTGTCCTTCCCACCGAATCACTACTCCTGCGTCGAGCTGCAAAAGTCCAGAAACGTAACCAATTCCCGATAGCCAATGGCTTTACGGGATCATTGCAGAAAGCTCGGCGCCACGAGGAAGTTCTCCTCGAGAGCCCAACCCGTCCTGCGCGCCACCAAACTCCGGTGTCATCCAAGCGTGCGGCCCGTTCCGATCTGGACGCGGCAATCTCTCCGCTTCTGTCCCCTGTTTCGCTTCCTTGCTCCCTCGGCTGTGGAGGTGAGGTATCCCAACCCTACTTCATATCGTGGAGCACACTTAGAGCACAGTTGTTTCCGGATACGGAGATCGTGGCCCGAAAACTGGCTCAGCGTCCTACGTAGTCTATTGACACCAAACAACAGGACCTGGGACGGTTCCTCTTTGCCAAACCGTTGTACGCGCTAAAACGTAACGCGGGGCGGCATGGGGCTCTCAAATAGATGGTTTGCACTTTTACGCTGCTGGACTCTGGACTGCAAATGAGGTGTTTCAGCGCAAATGAGAATGCGCTAACGCTAACCAAATGAATCAAAATCGGTGAGCACGAACAGGGCAGGTAGAATTAGCAAACCGCCGCATTCAGCCGCTCTGCCACCTCTCCGCGGCTAACGTCTTGCGACATTGTAACTTGTTACCGCACTTGGTGACAGTCCCTCCTTCGGTTGCTGCATTTTGGTGCACGAAGTGTCGCCAAGTAGATTGTCTCAATGAGGGGTCCGCCACCATTTGGTGTAGATGGAGGGACGCGCCTGCCTCGTGAGCAGGTGCGTGGACCAATTCTGTCCCTGGATTAAAGATCAGGCATTTCAGTTCGTGGAGAGTATAAGCCAGATCCTGTCTGCGACTCCGACTCTCTAGTTTGTGATTGCAGCGGCGGGGGTTGAGAACGTCGCGCTGGCTCAGGAATGTTTTCGAGAACGCGAGACATGTCGTGCGACGTTGTCGGCCTTCCAGAGGAGGGCAGGATGTTGGCGGATGCGCTCGATGATCTCCGGGTCTTTCGGGAATAACAACTCAGGTCGATACCTTCCATTAGCTATTGCCTCGAGATAAGCCTCTTCGCGGTTATGGTCGAGAATTGTCTGGAGAAGAGGTATGACTGCCTTAACCATTGCGGGGACGGTCGGGCGGTCGTCGGCCTTGAGCAGAGGATAGAGAAGTCGTTCGAGGTCCTTCGGGTTGATCGCCTCGACACGATCCGCGTGATAGGTGCGGAAGTCCCGATCCATGGTGCTTGAAAAAAGCACCGCGAGTTTGCGGAGAATTTCAGGATTGTGGTCAAGATGGACACTTGTGAAACGGAATAGGTCGTAGAGGTCGCGAGGATGTCGACGGTCGATCAAGGCCTTGATCTTTCCCCCGAAAAGCTCTTCCGTTTCGAGGACGAGAAACTGGCAGGGCGGCATGCCTGCGAGAGGCGCGGCGGAGAGTACCCTTGGCGGGAGCGCACAAGCCCGCATGAGGAAATTGATTTCAATTTGGATTCGATCGGGTTTGCCGGTGTGATTTTCATAGTTGAGGTACCATTCACGCAAGGCATAGTCGTCCGTACCGTTTTGCAATTTGTAGCCGAGGCCTGAGGCAACTTGCTCGACCGCCTTGATGATGTCCGGGCGTTCACGGAGCGTAGCATCACGGCCGACGTGCGCGATGTAATTCAAGTCAATATCGACAGAGAGCCTAGCGAGACCGAGGTAGAAGAGGTTGAGTGCCGTGCCACCCTTCAGGACCAGCTTGCCTTTCAGGAAAGGATGTTTGTGGAGTTCGATGAGCAGCTCGCGCAGGCGCGGAACTTTTTCGAGATTGTCGGCGAGAAATCCGGTGTCACGGGCGAGCCTTGGGATTTGTGCGGCGTCGAATTTCATGTTCGCACCGAGTCTTTGCGCGAAGGGGAAAGAGCTTCGGGCACCATAAGTTTCCAAGTCGGGACCCAGTGGTTCCCGGGTCGTTTGTCAGCCAGGTAAGCAACGCCCGGTGGGAGATTGCGTAGGAAGCGATCGCGCACTTTACCGCGAAAGAAGAGTTTGTCAGAGTGACGGTCCAAGAGAAATCCGAGACGTGAGTAAAGCCACGGTCGACGAAGGAGTTTGAGATAGTCGAGCGCGGCGTCGAAGTCAAACGAGGGAAACATACCCAAGCACTTATCCAGTTCCTCGACGCCGCCGCTGTAGTCGAGAAATAAAAGGCAGTCCACGAAGGAGCGCTCGCGCTGTGTCACGAGGACGTTGTCGGCACCAAGTTCGGTTTGGAAAAGACGTCGGGAGGGTGCTACGAGGGCTTTGGGAGGAGTGACCCGATGATACGTGACTTGGCCGAAGACGACATCTTTGCGCGCTCGCGCTGAAAAGTAGTAGACCGTTTGAAGAACTTGGTTAGTGACACCGTGTAGTTCAAGGGCCGAGTGGAGCGCGAGGACAGCGTCGTCCCGGAGGGCACCCGGCACTCTATAGCGGTTGAGCGGTGTTGCCGCGAGCGCGCCAGAGTAGACCCCGTTAGCAATGAGCCGGACGCGGCCCTGGAGTTTCAGACGGTGGAGCAGGTTCAGGATCGAACGGCTGTGTGCGTCCTTCCTATATAGGTCACGCGCTTCCTTGACCGTGAATAGGGGGGTAAACTGCGCGTACTGGGTGAATGGAACGTGGATCTCCATAAATTCTCACATAAGCTAATGATAACACACTTTTAGTATGTATCTATAGAGTCCCATGAGAATTCAAAGCAAGGAATTCTCACAGAATTAGAGAATTACACACTATAAGCATGTAAAAGCGTAGACCTGTGAGAATCTGGGTCCATTGATCCGGCAGTCTTAATGCCGCACACGAGTTCTGATTGCGTGGGCGCGATGCAGCGAAAACTCGGCGCCTGGAGCCCGAGGGAACCGACCGCTAAAAATGAGCCAGATAACATAACTATGACCAAAACCAGCAAAGTAAATCTAGAGTGCGGCGCTCGGCATGAGTCGGCGCACATCGTCATTGCTGCTGAGGAGGGGTTGCGGTTGAAGCCGGAGGGCCTCATGGTCGATCCGTCAGGCCGGGGGCTTGCGTGCTACCACGATGCGCCGGAGGAAACTGATGCAGCACGGGAGCGAAATATCCTCGCTGCATTGGCTGGCTTCGCGCTTGAGAATCGGTTTCGAGAGGAGCGCTCGTACCCACCAAGAGACTATCTGGACGTGCCTACTGAGGTTCGGGCGGAGGATTTGCGGATCGACGAGCGCTCCGTCCCAAATCTTTGGGAATGCGGCCCAGCGCGCTTCCACTTCAGTGTCTCAACCCAGCTTGAAATACTCGTTTACGAGTCGCACATGCGGCACGGTGATACAGCGTAAACGGGTCAAAGTGAATTAGCAAAACGCCGCCAGTCTTTGGAAGACGAACCCTTCGCTTATCGACAGCCAAAGCCGTCCTTCAGCCTCCTAAGCTTTTCCTAAGACTTTGAGCAAGATCTCACACCTCAGATTTCCCAATTAAACTGGCAAAATGGTTTTTCATCAAATCGGACATTGATTCTATTGGGCTTGCGTTTTACCATCACCACTGAGAATTTCTTAGGGTGCTCGGACAGAATCCCCCC
>JBARBI010000168.1:0-1689 GCA_049792875.1 Candidatus Sulfotelmatobacter sp. | reverse complement strand
AGCGACCAACGGGAGCGGCCCATAGAAAAGACGCCGGCCGCAGGCCCCGGTGCGGGGCCGGAAGTCGTCGGCGTGGTTGACCTGGTGCAGTATCAGACCGGCACGGTGGTGAGCCGCACGCTGGTGAAGAAGCCCACCGGTACCGTCACCGTATTCGCGTTCGATGTACACGAGGGCCTGAGCGAGCACACCGCGCCTTTCGACGCGCTGGTGTTCGTCGTCGACGGCGAGGCCGAGATCAGCATCGCGGGCACACCGTATCGCGTCCGCGCCGGCGAGATGCTGCGCTTGCCCGCCGGTCGGCCGCACGCGCTGCGCGCCGTGCAGCGGTTCAAGATGGTACTCGTCATGATCCGCGAGTAAGCGGGCCTGCGGCCGGCGGGGCTGCGCCCGGCGTCTCTTCTATGGTCCGCTCCCCGATGGGTCGCTGCGGGCTGCCAAGCCCGATGGACGTTACCGCAGCAGATCTGCGCAGAATGATTCACGGAAATCCGAAACAAATTCGAAAAGGCAAACGCGAATGACCAAAACGGCTGAGCGGCGCTTTCGAATTTCGAGCCTTGGAACTTCATGCTTGTTTCGGATTGTCGAGTAGGACGATGGCGCGGACCGGGCTTCGTATGATGCCGACGTTTCCATCGTCCCCTCTAAGATTCCGTACGGCGGGTTTTCCCCAGTACGGCTCCAAGGCCAGCATATCAGACAGCACCTTCCTGCCCCACTTCGCGGTTAAGCCTGCTCCCGGCATCCGCGCGTCCCGAGCCAGTTTGTGTTGTCCTTCGCCCGCTTCCACCACGGCGCACCTGACTGGCTCTGCGTCCAGCCTTGCCCGGGCTTCCACCGGCCGCTGCGCGAGAGGCCCACGCCTCTCTACCCCAGGGGTCCTCGGCTCCGGTGCGGGTTATGTTGTCCCGCTCCCTCATTGCCTTAATCGACCCCATGCGCCAGTCTCGCAGGCACGGAACGACTTCACGACTTGGTCGCTTATACGTTCCGCCTTCGCTGTGCGGGAGCGCCGAGGCGACCCACGAGACCTTCCCCACTTTCGCTGCTGTGCTGTCCACACGCGCCATCGACCATACGCCGGCAGGTCCCTGGGGCTCTCCCGTTGTGTTCGCACCAGGGTTCCAGGCTGCCTCGAACTCGAACCGAGTCGCCACCCACAAGCTCCGGCTCTGCCAGCAATTCCCGCCGGAGAATCCATTTCGGCGCTGCATCGTTCGCTTCATGCTACGGCTCGTGTGTTTGCCAGGCCCTCCTGACTGGCTATGACAAAGTGAAGTCATATGCTCTTCGCTTCGCCTTCTGAGGTACCGTGTCACCCCCGCTTTGGACACTGGCCGTCGCCGGCCAATGTTGGGGATCAGGCTAGATGGTCGAACGGGAAACCTCCCATCATCGGGACTTTCACCCGACTAGTCACAGCAGCTAGTGTGGCTGCACTCGAGTTTCGGATTTCAAGTCTTCCGTCATCTATCTGGTCCCCTTGCGTCCGCACTCCGAGCGGTGCCGAAGAGGACGAGCATGCCCGCCATCGCCGCGAGGGCTGAACCCCCCAGAATTCCCACTTTGGCCGCAGCGAGTCCGGGGCCGTCGAGTGCCAAACTGGCAATGAACAACGCCATGGTGAAGCCGATACCGAAGAGCGCACCGCCGCCGGCGATGCCCGCCCACGACACGCCGTCGGGC
>JBARBI010000167.1:0-14781 GCA_049792875.1 Candidatus Sulfotelmatobacter sp. | reverse complement strand
GCCCGCTCCACACAAGCAGTGCATAGGTCCTTCGCGAGACAAAAAGCGTCTCGCTCAGGATGACAAAGCTAAAAGCTAATAGCCAAAGGCTAAAAGCTCATACGCGGCTTGCGGCTTGCCGCCAGTTCTTTCCTCCCGGATGGCCGGGAGGGGTTAGAGAGATGACATAGTGATTGGAAAAGAAAGAATTCGCATCCGGTTGAAGGCTTACGACTATCGCATTCTGGATCAGTCGACGGGCGAGATCGTGGAAACCGCGCGGCGCACAGGGGCGCAGATTGCGGGGCCGATTCCGCTGCCCACGATGAAGAACAAGTACTGCGTGCTGCGTTCGCCGCACGTGGACAAGAAATCGCGGGAGCAGTTTGAAATCCGCACCCACAAGCGGTTGCTCGACATTCTCGAGCCGACGCAGCAGACGGTGGACGCGCTGATGAAGCTCGATCTGCCGGCGGGCGTGGATGTGGAGATCAAGGCGTTCGGGAAAGAACATAAGTAGAAACACGCGGGCTTCGCCCGCGGGACGGCCGAGGGCGGCCTCCCCACATGAGCAGATTAGCTCCCTAGCCAATAGCAGTCGGGAACGACTAGCCATGCTGGGAATGGAGAAGGAAATGGCAACGAAGGTCGCGGGAATTCTGGGCAAGAAGGTCGGGATGACGCAACTGTTTGACTCGAAGGGCGACGTTCGCCCGGTCACAGTGCTGCAGGCCGGTCCGTGCGTGGTGACGCAACATAAGTCGGCCACGAAAGACGGCTACGAGGCGGCCCAGATTGGACTGGTGGAGTTTGTGAAGGAGTCGCGGCTGACCAAGCCGGCGCGGGGACACCTGGCAAAGAACAACCTTCCTCCCGTGAAGTTCATGCGCGAAGTGCCGCTTGAGGTCGAAGGCACGCCCGATGGGGATGGCTCGGTGAAGGTTGGCGACCGCGTGCTGGTCGAAATTTTTGAGGGCGAGCGGTTTGTCGACATCGTCGGGATCAGCAAGGGAAAAGGATTTCAGGGCGTGGTGAAGCGGCATCATTTTGGCGGTGGTCCGAAGTCGCACGGGTCCATGTTTCAAATAACAGGTTCGATCGGGAGTTCGGCGTTCCCGTCGCGCGTGTTCAAAGGGATGCGGATGTCGGGACACATGGGCAATGCGCGCGTGACCCAGCGCAACCTGCGCGTGCTGGGCGTGGACAAGGACGAGAATCTGCTGGTGGTCGAGGGCAGCGTGCCTGGACCTGAGGGCGGCTACATCGTGATTACGAAAGCGAAGAAGCCGCCACGAGAGCGCCGCGGATTTGCAGGGTCGGCGACGGTGGATCCGTTGAAGGCCGCGAAGAGAGCGGCGAAGAAAGCATAGGTTCGTGTGGAGCGGGCACTCTTGCCCGCTGCTTTGGGGTAGTTCAGGGAAGCGGGCAGGAGTGCCCGCTCCACAAGCTAAAAGAAGAAGACATATGGCAACGATTGACATCCACAATTTGAGCGGCGAGAAGGTCGGGACGATGGATCTCGCCGATGAAATCTTCGGCGCGGTCAACGAAGATCTGCTCTGGGAAGCGGTGAAGCATTACCGCGCCGGACAGCGCGCCGGCACGCACAAAACCAAGGGCCGCTGGGACGTTTCCGGTTCGGGCAAGAAGCTCTGGAAGCAGAAGGGCACGGGCCGGGCCCGCATCGGATCGATCCGTTCGCCCCTGTGGCGGCACGGCTATACGGTGCATGGTCCGCAGCCGCGCTCTTACGACTACGCCTTCCCCAGGAAGAAGTTGATGGGCGCGTTGCGCTCGGCGCTGGCCGCGAAGCTGGCGGACGGCAAGCTGATCGTGGTGAATTCGTTCGACATGAAAGAAGCGAAGACCAAGGCGTTCCGCAAGTCGCTGGACTCGCTGAAAGTGGATGCGACGGTTCTGATTATCGAAGAAGCGAAACACGAAAATCACAACCTGGCCCTGAGCGCCCGCAACATCAAGGGGCTCGAGATGGTGTTGAGCAACGAGGTGCATCCCTTTCATCTGCTGAAGTATGACCGGGCAATTTTCTCGCAGCCGGCGATCGAGAAGCTGCAGGTTTCGCTGAAGTCCTCGGTCTCGAAGCGGCAACATAAGCCGGAAGCGGACGAAGGCACGAAGAAGGCGCACAGCGAGCGCCGGCGGCGTACGCGGCATGAAAAAGCAGCGGAGGTGGCCTGATGAAATCCGCATACCAGATTATTCGCCGTCCTGTGATTACCGAGAAAGGTCTGGCCATCAAGGAGAACCAGAACACGCTGGTCTTCCAGGTGGAACCGAAGGCGACCAAGACGGAAATCAAGCAAGCGGTGCAGACAATTTTTAAAGTGAAAGTGCATTCCGTGCGCACCGCCACCTATGTGGGAAAAGAGCGGCGGCGCGGGAAGTTTGCGGGCTACCGTCCGGACTGGAAGAAGGCGTACGTGCGGTTGCGGGCCGGAGAGAAAATGCCGGAGTACGCGCAGAATTTGTAAAACGGTCGTTGGTCGTTCGTCGTTGGCGGTTAGCCCGCACGAACCGATGCAGCGGCAAGAAAAGGCTAAGAGCTAGAAGCTAATAGCTAAGAGCTGACTTTATGCCAATTAAGACATATAGACCGACAACCCAGACGCTGCGTTACCGCACGACGATCGTCAATGACGACATTACGTCCAAGCATCCGCATAAGCCCCTGGTGGAGCCCAAGCCGCGCACCGGCGGCCGCCGCAACTCGGGCGACACCACGATGCGATTCATCGGGGGTGGGCACAAGCGCAAGCTGCGCATCATCGATTTCAAGCGCGACAAGACCGGGATTCCAGCGACCGTGACGACGATCGAATACGATCCGAATCGCTCCTCGCGCATTGCCTTGCTGGCCTATGCCGATGGCGAGAAGCGTTACATCATTCAGCCGGAAGGGCTGAAGGTAGGGCAGAAGGTGGTGAGCGGTCCTGATGCGGACATTCTGGTGGGCAATGCCCTGCCGCTGCGCAATATTCCGCCCGGCACGCAGATCCACAATCTTGAGTTGAAGCCCGGTAAGGGCGCGCAGATGGTGCGTTCGGCGGGTGGGGCGGCGCAGTTGGTGGCGAAGGAAGAAGAGTATGCCCTGGTGAAGCTGCCTTCGGGCGAGACGCGCAAGATTTCGCAGGACTGCATGGCCACGATCGGTCAGGTGGGAAATCTCGATCACGAGAACGTGACGATCGGCAAAGCGGGGCGTTCGCGGTGGCTGGGAAAGCGTCCGCACAATCGCGGCGTTTCGATGAACCCGGTCGACCATCCGCACGGGGGTGGTGAAGGCAAGACTTCTGGCGGACGTCATCCGGTAACGCCGTGGGGACAGCCGACGCGCGGGTACAAGACGCGGAACAACAAGCGTACCGACAAGTTTATCGTGAGCCGGCGCAGCAAGTGACCGCGTTTAGCGGGCGTCTGAGCCCGCTGCGGTCATCCTGAGCGGATTTTCGCGAAGGATCTAAGAAAGCAGGTTCCTCCGGATCGCTTCGCGAGCCGTCGGAATGACAAGGGTTTTGTTTAGCTAGGAGCTAACAGCTAGGGGCTGAATTTATGGCACGTTCAACCAAGAAAGGCGCGTTCGTGGATGCTTACCTTCAGGCGAGGGTAGAAGGCATGAACGCGCGCAATGAGAAGAAAGTGCTGCGCACCTGGTCGCGGCGTTCCACTGTAGTGCCTGAGATGGTGGGGCACACGATCGCGGTGCACAACGGCAAGAAGTTCATTCCGGTGTACGTAACCGAGAACATGGTTGGCCACAAGCTGGGGGAATTCAGTTTCACCCGGACGTTCAAGGGGCATTCCATGCGGGCGGCGACGGAAGTTGCGGCCAAGCCGGCCGGGATCCCGGGTGGTCCGGGAGCGATTACTCCGTCGGCTCCGTCAGCACCTGCACCGAAGGCGTAACGAGCTACGAGCTTTGAGCCACGAGCTATGAGTAGGAACTGAGACTACGACTATGGAATTTCGAGCGGAGATGCGGTACTTGCGGGTTTCGCCGCAGAAGGCGCGGCTGGTCCTGGAGTTGATCAAGGGCAAGCGTGTGGAAGAAGCGCGCAACACGCTGGCGTTCACCAAGAAGCGCGTGGCGGCGCACGTGGGCAAGCTGCTGCAGTCGGCGCTGGACAACGCGAATTTTCTAAGCGCCGAAAAGAATCTCGACGTCGAGATCGACAACTTGTATGTGAAGAGTGCGATCGCCAACGACGGGCCGCGCATGAAGCGTATCCGTCCGGCGCCACAGGGACGCGCGTACCGCTATCAGCGGCGCATTGCGCACATCACGTTGATTCTGGCGGAACGCGGGAAGAGTGGCGACGCGGGTCCGAGACACGCTGGTGATGCCAGGACAGTCGAGGCGGCTCCGGCCAGGGCCAAGCGGCGGGCTCCGGCGGCAAAGGCGTCTGGGAAGAAGAAGGCGGTCGCGAAGTAGTTTCAAGTTTTCGAGTTTCTGGTTTTGATTTAGGAGATGCAATGGGACAAAAAGTTCATCCTTATGGTTTTCGCCTCGGCTTCACCAAGCCGTGGAAGTCGCGCTGGTTTGCCGAGCGGGACTACGACAAACAGCTGCATGAAGACGTCAAGCTGAAGGCCGAACTGAAGGACAAGCTCAAGTCAGCAGGCGTCAGCGCCATTGAGATTGAGCGGCCGGGCAACAAGCTGCGCATCATCATCAAGACGGCGCGGCCTGGAATCATCATCGGGCGCAAGGGCGCGGAAATCGACAAGCTCAAGGCCGAGTTGCAGAAGCGCACGGCGGGCAAGGACATTTTTGTCGACATCCAGGAAGTTCACAAGCCCGAGCTCGATGCCCAGCTGGTTTCGGAATCGATCGCGCTGCAGCTGGAAAAGCGCGTGGGGTTCCGGCGCGCGATGCGCAAGGCGGTGGATTCGGCTCTGCGCTTCGGATGCAAGGGAATCAAGGTGAGGGTGAGCGGGCGGTTGAACGGAAACGAAATCGCGCGCTCCGAGTGGTACCTGCAGGGGCGCCTGCCGCTGCACACCCTCCGTGCCGATATCGACTACGGCTTCACCGAAGCGCGAACAACCTACGGCGTGATTGGCGTGAAGTGCTGGGTCTACAAGGGCGAGATTCTGCCCCAGAAAAAGCGGGAGGCAACGGCAGCGGCGGGCGGATTCTAAGCCAAGTCAGAGTCAGAATGAAGAGATCAGAAGTAGGGGAAAGTTTTGCACAGAGCTAAAGGCTAAGAGCTAAGAGCTGATTCTATGTTGATGCCAAAGAAAGTAAAGTATCGCAAGCAGCAGCGCGGCCGCATGACCGGCAAAGCCTGGCGCGGATCGACCCTGGCGTTCGGCGACTTCGGGTTGAAGGTGTTGGAGCCCGGGTGGATCACTGATCGGCAGATTGAAGCCAGCCGCGTGGCCATGACGCGTTTCGTGAAGCGCGGTGGAAAGATCTGGATCCGCGTGTTTCCCGACAAGCCGGTCACGAAGAAGCCGGCTGAAACCCGTATGGGCAAGGGCAAGGGCGCGCCGGATCACTGGGTCGCGGTCGTGAAGCCGGGGAAGATTTTGTTTGAGATGGAAGGCGTGACCCTGCAGGACGCGAGTGAGGCGATGCGGCTGGCATCGCACAAGCTGGCTCTGCGGACCACGCTGGTCAAGCGCGAGGGCGCGGCACACTAAAGGTGTCAGCGATCAGCTTTCAGTAACGGCCGAGAATTTGGTTGAGGAACTTATGAAGGTAGACAAAATCAGAAATTTGACGGACGTGGAGCTTGGCAACCAGGAGCGCGAGCTCGCCGACCAGCTCTTCAAGCTGAAGTTTCAGCTGAACATGGGCCAGACGGAGAGCCTAAAGAAGATTCGCGGCCTGCGCAAGGACATTGCGCGCGTCAAGACGATACTCGGAGAGCGCGAGCGCTCGGCCGCAACGGAGAAACGATAATGGCGGGAACCAATACGCAGGCCACGGCGAAGGTGCAGGGGCGGCGCAAGGAAGTAGTGGGAGAAGTGGTCGCCAACCGCATGCAGAAGACCATTGTGGTGAAGGTGACGCGCAAGAAGGCGCATCCGTTCTATGGCCGCGTGGTGGCGCGCAACAAGAAGTTCTACGCCCACGACGAGAAGAACGAAGCGCATGTCGGCGATGTGGTGCGGATCGAGGAGACGCGTCCGCTGTCGAAGCTGAAGCGCTGGAAGCTGAAAGACATTGTGCGCAAGACTGCGCTGGTGCCGGAAGCTGTAACGGAAGTTCCGGGAGTCTAAGCCGCTGGTCGCGAGTGAGTCGAGAACAGGGAGATTGACGCCATGGCTGTGATGATGAGATCGATGCTGGAAGTCGCCGACAACTCCGGCGCCCGCAAGCTGCAGATGATTCTGCCGCTGGGGGGCTCGACCGGATTGAATGCCGGGCTGGGCGACATAATCACGGCGGCCGTGAAAGAGTCGGCGCCCGAGGGACAGGTACAGAAGGGCAAAGTGGTGAAGGCGGTCATCGTGCGCACGCGCAAAGAGCACCGGCGGCGGGACGGGACCTATATCCGATTCGACCAGAATGCCGCGGTGCTGATCAACGATGCCGGCGAGCCGGTAGGGACCCGCGTGTTCGGGCCCGTGGCGCGCGAGTTGCGCGAGAAGAAGTTTTTGAAGATCGTGTCGCTGGCTCCGGAAGTGATTTAGACAGGTTTCAAAGCTTCAGAGTTTCAAGGTTTCAAGGTCCTTGAGATTCCGAAGCTGGGCGACGAGTGATTCGCTTTGAAACCTTGGAACTTTGAAACCTTGAAACTTTGACTTATGAGAACAGTAAGCACTGAAAACAAGCGAGTGGATCTCCGGCGCAATGACACCGTGAAGGTGATCACTGGACGGGACAAGGGCAAGGAAGGGCGCGTTCTGCGTGTGTTTCCAAATGACGCCAAGTTGCTGGTGGAACACGTGATGATGGTGAAAAAGCACGTGCGGCCGAACCCGCAGCGCAACATCAAGGGCGGCATCGCCGAGCAGGAGAGCCGGATTGCCATTTCCAACGTGCAGTTGGTGTGCGCGACCTGCGGGCCGGTGCGGATTGGCCACGAAGTGCGCGGCGACCGCAAGGTGCGGGTGTGCAAGAAGTGCGGAACGACGCTCGATAAATAGCTGTTAGCTCTCAGCCATTAGCTTTTAGCTTGTGGCGCCGATGCCAGCAGCAAAGATGAAATTTAGTCTCACGAAGCGGTAGACGTTTAGCTAGGAGCTAGAAGCTAGCAGCTGACAACCCGAAACCGTGAGAAGGATTGAAAGACATGGCAAAAGACAAGAAGCAGAAAGAATCGTCGCAGGAGCAGAAGGCGCCGGATCAAGCGCGGCATAGCGCCAAGGAACGTCCGCGGCTGCGCTCGCGGTTCGAGAAGGAAGTCGCTCCGGCCCTGTTGAAGGAACTGGAACTGAAGAACGTAATGGCGGTTCCACGGCTGCATAAGATCGTCGTGAACATGGGCGTGGGCGAAGCGACGCAGAACGCGAAAGTACTCGATCCGGCCGTGAACGAACTGGGGCAGATCACCGGGCAGAAGCCGGTGGTGACGCGGGCCAAGAAGTCGATCGCGGCGTTCAAAGTGCGCCAGGGACAGTCGATTGGCGCGATGGTGACACTGCGCGGCGACCGCATGTATGAGTTTCTTGACCGGCTGGTGAACATCGTCCTGCCGCGCGTGCGCGACTTCAAGGGAGTTTCGACCAAGTCGTTCGATGGCCGGGGCAACTTCACGCTCGGCCTGCACGACCAGCTGATTTTCCCGGAGATCTCCTACGAGAAGGTCGATAAGCAGAAGGGGATGAACGTCACGATTGTGACGACGGCGGCGAATGATAATCAGGCACGAACGCTGTTGAAGCATCTGGGCATGCCATTCAGGGCATAAGAGCAACGTCTCAAGGTTTCATAGTTTCGAGGTTTCGCTAGAAGCTAGTAGCTAGGAGCTAGGTTTGGCAACTACAGCAAAACGAGTTAAGGACGCGAAGAAGCCCAAGTTTTCCACGCGCAAGCACAACCGCTGCAAGCTGTGCGGACGGCCACGCGCTTTTCTGCGCAAGTTCGGCATTTGCCGCTTGTGCTTCCGCCAGCTCGCACTGCGCGGGGAGATTCCAGGGGTTTCGAAGTCGTCGTGGTAGTTCCGGTCTTCGCGCAGCGAAGCGCGAAGCACAGAGTGAAGAGGAGCAAGGCCTCGCCCGGGCGGGATCGCCGGGACGGGGGAAACGATGCCGTCGCAGGTTCTTCGGCCCGATTTGAGAAGGCGGGGCCCAAGCAAACGAGCGGCTAGAGGAGAAGCAAACGATGAGGTTGACCGATCCGGTCGCAGATATGTTGACGCGAGTGCGGAACGCACTCCAGGCCCGGCACCAGAAAGTGGACATCCCGGCTTCGCGGTTGAAGCTGGAGATTGCCCGCATTCTGAAGGAAGAGGGCTACATCTCCAATTTCAAGCCGACGGAAGAAGAAGGCCACAAGGTCATCCGGATTTACTTGAAGTACGGCGCGAACAACGAGGCGGCTATCTCGAAGGTGGAGCGCGTGTCGCGTCCCGGTTGCCGCGTGTACGTGCGTCGTAGCGAGATTCCGCGGGTTCTGGGTGGCATGGGGATCAACATCCTCACCACACCGCGCGGGGTGATGACCGGCCGCCAGGCACGCAAGGAAGGCGTGGGCGGCGAGTTGCTGTGCCAGATTTACTAGAGACGAAACACGGGCGGTTTTTGAACTGAAACAGTCTGGGCGGATAGTTCGGACTGCAAAATCCAAGCGGCCTAGCTAGAAGCTAGGAGCTAGAAGCTAGAAGCTCTTATGTCAAGAATTGGAAAAAAGCCGATCCCGATCCCCAAAGGGGTGACGGTCAAAATCGAAGGCAATACGGTAGCCGTGCAGGGGCCAAAGGGAAAGCTGGATACGGCTTTGCCGGCCGGCATCAAGATCGAACAGAAGGAAGGGAACATCGTCGCGATCCGCGAGAACGATTCGCAGGCGGCGCTTCACGGACTGGCGCGCGCTTTGGTCAACAACGCGGTGGAAGGCGTGACCAAGGGCTGGACGCGCGAACTGGAAATCGTCGGCATCGGCTACCGCGCCGAAATGAAGGGCAAGTCGATGGTCGTGTTCAACCTGGGTTACTCGCATCCGATTGAGTATCCGTTGCCGACGGGCGTGGATGCCTCGGTGGATCCCAAGCAGACGAAGATTGCTCTGACGGGCATCGACCGGCAGAAGGTAGGACAGGTGGCGGCGGAAATGCGGTCGCTGCGTCCGCCCGATCCGTACAAGAACAAGGGCGTGCGCTATGCGGGCGAGCGCCTGAAGAAGAAGGTCGGAAAGACCGGAGCGAAATAGCGGCGCTTTGCGGGCGTGAGCGGAGCGGGAGCCCGCAGCCGCTATCCTGAGCGAAGCGAAGGATCTCCTAAGAGGACTTAGAGCAATGCTGACACGAATCACGAAGAACGAAAAACGCGGGCACGTGCACGACCGCATTCGCAAAAAGATGCAGGGGACCGCGGAGCGTCCGCGGCTCAACGTGTACCGTTCGCTGAATCACATCTATGTGCAGGTGATCGACGACCTGCACGGCAAGACGCTGGTCTCGGCCAGCACGGCCGAAGGGAAGAAGGAAGACCGGCGCACCGGCGGCAACGTTGCCTCGGCGAAGGCTGTCGGCAAGACGATTGCGGAGCGCGCCAAAGCCAAGGGCGTGACCAAGGTCGTGTTCGACCGTGGCGGCTACATTTATCACGGGCGCGTGAAGGCGCTGGCCGACGCGGCGCGTGAAGCAGGATTGCAGTTCTAGAGAAACCGCTTTTGGCTTTTTGCTTTAGCTATTAGCTAGAGCGAAGAGCCAAGAGCTAAAAGCCAAAGGCTAGGTTTATAAATGCCAACAGTGATTAAGAAACTCGATGCAGGTTCGTTCCAGTTGAAAGACCAGGTGGTCGCCATCAACCGTGTGACCAAGGTTGTGAAGGGCGGCAAGAACCTTTCCTTCGCGGCGCTGGTCGTCGTGGGCGACCCTTCGGCCGGAGTGGTGGGGTATGGTTCCGGGAAGGCCAAGGAGGTTCCGCAAGCCATCCGCAAGGGAATCGAGTCGGCCAAGAAGAATTTGATCAAGGTGAACCTGACGCAGACCAGCATTGCTCACCTCGTGCTCGGACGGTACGGTTCCGGCAAGGTGCTGCTGAAGCCGGCGCCGGAAGGCACGGGAGTGATTGCGGGTGGCGCGGTGCGCGCGGTGATGACTTCAGCGGGCGTGCAGAACGTGTTGACGAAATCCATCGGCACGACAAATCCGCACAACGTGATCAAGGCGACCTTTGATGCGCTGAAGCAACTGAAGACCCGAGAAGGCGTCGCCATCATGCGGGGGAAGACGGCGCAAGAACTGTAACGACCCCCGGGGCTAAAGCCCTATGTTTTATGGGCCCGGGACGGCACGACTGAAGACGTGCCCTTCCACAGAACAGGGTTCGGGAGGCACCTGAAGTTGTGCCCTTCGACAAAACGATTGAGGTTTACGAAATGACGGCGAAGAAAACGAATTCGGGAAGCGGAAAGATTCACCTGAAGTGGGTGCGCTCCGCGATTTGTGCCCCGGTGAAACAGAAGCGCGTGATCAAGGGTCTGGGATTCACCCGGCTGAATCAGGTGATTGAGCGCCCGGATACCAACGCCATTCGCGGCATGGTGGCGAAGGTGCCGCATCTGGTCGAGTTTGTGGAGTAGAGCGATCTGGTATCAGGGACCAGCCGTCCGCGCAAAAAGCGCTACCGGTTGAGAGCTGAGAGCTGAGAGCTGAGAGCTTACTTATGAATTTATCGAACATTCGAGCACCGAAGAAGGCGACCGAAAAGCGCAAGCGCGTGGGGCGCGGCATGGGCTCCGGCATGGGCAAAACCTCCACCCGTGGACACAAGGGCCAGCGTTCGCGCACGGGTTCGCGGATGATTCGCGGCTTTGAGGGCGGCCAGATGCCGCTGCACCGCCGTATGCCGAAGCGCGGCTTCACCAACATTTTCCGCAAGGAATTCAACATCGTGAGCCTGGAACGGCTGGTGGAGATGGGCGAATCGTTTCATGGCGACCCGATCACGCCCGAGGTGCTGCGGAAAGCCGGCGTCATCAAAACCAAGCATCCGGTCAAGATTCTGGGCGACGGGGAATTGAAGGTCGCGATCACGGTGCACGCGCACAAGTTCTCGAAGTCGGCGCAGGAAAAGATCACCAAGGCGGGCGGCAAGATTGAGGTCTTGCAGTAATGTTCGACAAACTGGCTAACATTTTCCGGATTCCGGATCTCCGCAAACGCATCCTGTTTACCCTGGGATTGCTGTTCGTGTACCGGTTGGGCGGACACCTTCCGACGCCGGGAATCGATACCGCCAAGCTGGAAAGTTTCTTCACGCAGGGCAGCACGAGCGGGTCGTTGCTGGGATTTGTCGATCTGTTCTCCGGCGGCCAGTTGCGCCGCATGACGATTTTCGCCCTGGGCATCATGCCGTACATCACGGCATCCATCATTTTGCAGTTGCTGACGGTAGTGTACGAGCCGCTGGCCAAGCTGCAGAAGGAAGGCGAACTCGGGCGCAAGAAGATCACGCAGTGGACACGGTATATCACCGTCATACTGAGTTCGGTGCAGTCGTTTGGCATTGCGGTCGGCCTGGAAAAGGGCGGCTTCGCACTCGATCCAGGATGGAAGTTCCGGCTGATGACCATGCTGACCCTGACCACGGGCAGCGCGTTCATCATGTGGTTGGGCGAGCAGATCACGGAGCGCGGCGTTGGCAATGGAATGTCGCTGCTGATCTTCTCTGGGATCGTGGTCGGCTTACCGCGCGGTGTGGTGGATCTGATCGAAAAGGCAAAGAACGCAGCCTGGGGCGCGATGACGTTCCCCTTGATGGTCTTCCTGATCATCTTCATGGTGGCGGTGGTGGGCTTCATCGTCTACGTCGAACGAAGCGAGCGCCGAATTCCAGTGCAATACGCCAAGCGTGTCGTCGGCCGCAAGGTGATGGGCGGGCAATCGACGCACTTGCCTCTGCGAGTCAACGCCGGCGGCGTCATGCCGGTGATCTTCGCGTCTTCCATTCTGACGTTGCCGCAGACCATCGGGTACGGGCTGCGCAACAGTCGCTATTTCGGCGATCTGATCCGGTGGCTGGGGTGGGGTGAGCCACTCTACACTTTTCTCTATGCAGTCGGGATCATCTTCTTCGCGTACTTTTACGTTTCCATCGTGTTCAATCCCAGCGAAGTCGCCGACAACATGCGCAAGTACGGCGGATTTATTCCCGGCATTCGTCCGGGGAAGCGCACTGCGGATTTTATCAATGAAGTGCTGACCCGAATTACGCTGGTGGGTGCGCTCTACCTGATCCTGATTTCGTTCATTCCGGAGTGGATGATTACCGGTATCCACCTCAACCATCTTCCGGGCGTGCTGGGGCGATTCTTTGAGGCGCTGCCCAACTGGGTGACAAATGGGTTGGGCGTGACCTTTTATTTTGGTGGAACTTCGCTGCTGATTGTCGTGGGCGTGGCCATGGATACCGTGACGCAGATTGAGGCGCAGTTGATCATGCGCCACTACGACGGATTTACGCCGCGCAGTGGTCGGATTCGCGGGCGCCGTACCTGGTAATCCGGGTATTCTGCGGCGCCAGAGCTGCCGGAGGAGACGTTGCCAGCAACGTCTCTACAACAGGTTTTTGTGGGGGTTGCTGCACCTCGGCCGTGGTTCTGGGGCGCCGGGGAGACTGAGCTCGGGAGGCTTGGGCTAAGCCGATGGCGCAGAAGACCTCGCGTGAAGTAGGTCCTGTGGTGCTGCTCGGACCGCCGGGTGCCGGAAAAGGCACACAGGCCAAGCGCATCATGGAACGCTACGGGATTCCCCAGGTGTCGACCGGCGACCTCCTGCGGGAGAACGTGGCGCAAGGGACGGAACTCGGCGTCGCTGCCAAGGCAGTGATGGCGCGAGGAGAGTTAGTCTCCGACGACTTGGTGTGCAACATGGTCCGGGAACGGCTGGTGCAGCCGGACTGCAAGCGCGGTTATGTTCTTGATGGGTTTCCCCGGACCGCAGCGCAGGCCGGGTGGCTCGATGCGCTGCTCGACCATGAGCTCTTTGACAACTCGCGTCCCACCCGGGCATGGCCAATTGTGATCCGACTGGACGTGGACTATAATCAGTTATTGCTCCGGATTACTGGACGCCGTTCTTGTCCCACCTGTGGACGGATCTATAACGTCCACTTCCAGCCGCCCCGCGTGGATGAAGTCTGCGACGTAAATGGGGAGAAGCTGGTGACCCGCAATGACGACCGGTTGGAAGTGATTCAACCCAGACTCACGGCATACCAGGAGCAGACTCGTCCGGTAGCGGACTATTACCAGCGTACCGGCAGATTGATCTCGGTGAACGGCGATCTGCCGATGGACGACGTCACGGAACAGATCTACAGGATTTTGGAAGATCATCACGCTTAAGAATGGCGATTGTGTGTAAATCATCGGCGGAAATAGAGAAGATGCGGCACAGTGGTCGCATCGTACGCCAGGTTCTCGACCATGTCCGAGCTCTGGTGGCCCCGGGCGTCACGACCATGGATTTGGAGCGTGCCGCCGATAAGAAGATCAAGGAACTCGGGGCCAAACCGGCGTTCAAGGGGTATTACGATTATCCCTGCGTTTTATGCACGTCGGTGAATGAAGAGATTGTGCACGGTATCCCGTCGGAGAAACGGGTGTTGCAGGAAGGCGACATCGTTTCGATTGACTGCGGGGTCGTGCTCGACGGGTACTACGGCGATGCGGCGATTACGGTTCCGGTCGGGAACGGCCTGAAGCCGGAGTTGCAAAAGCTGCTGCAAGTAACGGAAGCGTCGCTGTACCGGGGCATTGAGCAGGCGCGGATCGGGAACTCGATTGGCGATGTCGGCGCGGCGGTGCAGGAGCATGTGGAGGCCGCGGGATTCAGCGTGGTGCGCGAGTTCGTGGGGCACGGAATCGGGACGCGCTTGCATGAAGAGCCGCAGGTTCCGAACTTCGGAGCTCGCGGACACGGTGCCCGGTTGCGCGAGGGCATGGTCATCGCGATTGAGCCGATGGTGAATTACGGCAAACCGGAGACGCGAGTGCTGGGCGACAAGTGGACCGCAGTTACGGCGGACGGCAGTTTCAGCGCGCACTTTGAGCATTGTGTCGCGGTGACGAAAGATGGTCCGGTGATTTTGACGCAGTAAAAAACGCTCTTGGCCTTTGGCTTTTGGCTCTTAGCTAAGGGCCAACCGCCAACAGCCAAGAGCCGCAAGGGGTGCATGAGCAAAGAAGACGCGATTGAAGTGATGGCGGTGGTTCTGGAACCCCTGCCCAATGCCATGTTCCGGGTGGAACTGGAAAACAAACACCAGGTGCTGGCGCACGTTTCCGGGAAGATGCGCAAGAATTTTATTCGCATTCTGCCTGGGGACAAGGTTGCGGTGGAGCTCTCACCGTACGACCTGAATCGCGGACGGATTGTGTATCGCTATAAATGACCTTGTGGGGACGGGCGCATTCGCCCGTCTGGCCCAGGGCGAAGCCCGGCCAAGTGAGAACCGAGAACCAGGAACTGAGAACTGTTATGAAAGTACGAGCATCGGTAAAAAAGATTTGTGACAAGTGCAAGGTCATCCATCGCAAGGGTGTGGTGCGGGTGATTTGCGTCAACTCGAAACATAAACAGCGCCAGGGCTGAAAGAAGCTTTTGGCCTTTGGCTTTTGGCTCTTAGCTAAAAGCTCAAGAGCTAAGAGCCAAAAGCTCTCAG
>JBARBI010000166.1:0-19140 GCA_049792875.1 Candidatus Sulfotelmatobacter sp. | reverse complement strand
GCGGCGGTTTGCCCGTTTCAAGGTGGGTGACGTGGGCGAGACGGTTGCCGTAACCAAGCCTACAGAGCAGAAAGCAGAGTAAACTCAAGGCGCCCTGCGGGGCGCCTTTTTGGTTTGTCATCCTGAGCGAAGCAAAGGATCTATGCAGTCTGCGGGCAGCGCAGATTCTGCCGGCGAAGTGCACAGGTTCTTCGCTACGCTCAGAATGACAACATAAGATGATGAAACTGTCTAGTAGCCCTGCCGCTGATATGACGACTCCTGCCTTTAAACGCGTTTTGCTCAAACTTTCCGGAGAGGCTCTGGCGGCGAACCAGGGCTTTGGCGTCGAGACCGCGCGCATTCACGAGGTTGCCGCGGAATTGGCCGATGTGCACAAACTGGGCGTGCAGTTGGCCATCGTCGTCGGTGGAGGCAACTTCTTCCGTGGCGTGGCCCAGCAGGCCAAGGACATGGACCGCGTCTCGGCTGACCACATGGGCATGCTCGCCACCGTCATCAACGCGCTGGCCTTGCAGGATGCGCTGGAGAAGCAGGGCGTCTATACCCGCGTGCAAACAGCGATTGAGATGAACCAGGTGGCCGAACCGTTCATCCGGCGCCGGGCGATCCGCCATCTGGAGAAGGGCCGCGTGGTGATCTTTGCTGGAGGGACGGGTAATCCTTACTTCTCAACCGACACGGCCGCGTCCCTGCGCGCCATGGAGATCAAGGCCGAGGCGATTCTCAAGGCGACCAAGGTTGATGGTATCTACGATGCCGATCCGTTGAAGGTGGACGGCGCCAAGAAGTTCAACCATATTTCCTATATGGACGTTCTGAAGCTGGGGTTGAAAGTGATGGACTCCACCGCCATCAGCCTGTGCAAGGACAACAACCTGCCGATCATCGTTTTCAACCTGAACCACCACGGGAACATCCGCCGCGTAGTGCTGGGGGAAAAGATTGGATCGCGGGTCAGCGCGAAGGGTGACTGAGCAGCGTGCGAGATTCTTCGCTCCGCCTGAAAAACGGCTTCGCTCAGAATGACTCCCAGGAAAACTAGCCTCCCCTTTCCGAACTCAATTCTGTAGCCGGCTTTGCCATTCGGTTTATAATGCAACGTTTTGATTCTGGAATGATACGGAGCTAACCATATGGCTCAAGCAACCATGGCGGCGATAGCCGGCCTGAAAGAAACGTACGTACAACTGAAAACGCGCATGGACAAGGCGGTGGAAGATTTCCGCAAAGCCATGGCAGGGGTGCGGACCGGGCGGGCCTCGGTACATATGCTGGATGGCGTGAGCGTGGATTACTACGGCTCGCAGATGCCGTTGAACCAGGTGGCACAGGTGCACGCGCCCGAACCGCAGCTGATCACAGTTCAGCCGTTCGACCCATCGCAGCTGGGAGCGATTGAAAAGGCGATCCGGTCCGGAGACATGGGCTTGAATCCGATGAACGATGGCAAGCTTATTCGGGTGCCGGTCCCGCCGCTCACCCAGGAGCGCCGGCAGGACATGGTGAAACATCTGCACCGGGTGCTGGAAGAACACCGCACGGCCGTGCGAAACATTCGCCGCGACGGGAACGACGCGATCAAGAAGGCGCTGAAGGATAAGAAGATTACCGAGGATGAGGAGAAGCGCTCGCTCGACGAAATTCAGAAGCTGACCGACGGCGAAATCAAGAAGATGGAAGACATGAGCAAGGGGAAAGAAAAGGAAGTGCTGGAGATCAAGTAGTGTCGTTCGTCGCAACGTGGCCGGCTAGCGAGCGGAATCGACCAGAGGAATCCCCGCATCTCGCAAAGGGCGCGAGATGTGGGGCACCTGCCTTACCTCGGATGCTTACTCACCAATCGGGGGGAACACTTATAATCGAGCAATGAAGCAGGTTGTCCATGCCGCGTGTCCGCACGACTGTCCGGATGCTTGCGGGGTTTTAATCACCGTCGAGGACGGGCGGGCTACCAGGATTCAGGGCGATCCGGAGCATCCGGTGACGCGCGGGTTTTTGTGCGCCAAGGTGGCGAAATATCTGGATCGGGTATATTCGCCGGATCGAGTGCTGTACCCGATGCGGAGGATCGTGGCCAAGGGGCCCGCGGCTGGCGCCGCGGAGGCGGGCAGGAGTGCCCACTCCACACAAGCCGGCGCTGCATCGCAGCGGAGCTTCGCTCCGCATGGACAGCCGGGGGCGGCTGTCCCCACACCAGAACCCCCCACACCCGAACCACACGCGCAGGTCTGGCAGCGGATTTCCTGGGATGAGGCGCTGGATGAGATTGCTTCGCGGTTTCGTGCGATTGCGACGGAGTTTGGGAGCGAGGCTATCCTGCCTTATTCCTACGGGGGAACGCTGGGAGCGCTCAATGGCGCATCGATGGACCGGCGATTCTTTCACCGGTTGGGCGCTTCGCAATTGGATCGGACGATTTGTTCGGCGGCCGGAGAGGCGGGTTTGAAATCAGTGCTGGGGGTGAAACTCGGCACTGAGCCCGAACAGTTCCGGCATTCCAAATACATCATCGCGTGGGCGTCGAACATCCACGGGAATAACGTCCACTTGTGGCCGTTCATCATGGAGGCGCGGCGCAACGGGGCGAAGTTGGTGGTGATCGATCCGTACCGCACCCGGACTGCACAGTGTGCCGACTGGTACCTGCCGATCAATCCTGGTACGGACGCGGCCCTGGCCCTGGGCATGATGCACGTCATCATCGGCGAAAACCTGCACGACGCCGACTATGTAGATCAGTACACGCTAGGCTTCGAGCCGCTACGCGAAAAGGTGAGGGAGTATTCGCCCGAGCGCGTGGCGCAATGGACGGGGATCGCCGCCGCCGATATTCGCAAGCTGGCGCGGGAGTACGCGACGGTCCGGCCGTCGGTGATCCGGTTGAACTACGGCGTGCAACGTTCCGAGCGAGGCGGGATGGCAACCCGGACGATTGTCATGCTGCCTTGTATTACGGGATCGTGGAAAGAAGTGGGCGGCGGGTTGCAGATGTCGGTGAGCGAAGCGGTTGACCTGAACACCGCGGCCCTGAGGCGTCCCGACCTGATGCAGACTGCGCTGGGTCGCGAAGCCCGCACCATCAATATGGTGGAACTGGGCCGGGTGCTCAACACGCAGAATGATCCGCCGATCAAGGCTCTGTTCGTGTACAACTCCAATCCGGCGGCGGTTTGTCCGGAGCACAACGAAGTGGTTCGCGGGCTGCGGCGGCCGGATCTGTTTACCGTGGTGCACGAGCAATTTTTTACCGATACCACGGACTATGCCGACATCGTGCTGCCAGCCACGACCTTCTTTGAGCACAAGGATCTGCAGAAAGCTTATGGGCATTACTTCTTGCAGGTATCGAACCAGGCGATTGCGCCGCTCGGCGAGTGCCGTTCGAATGTGGAGGTCTTCCGGGCGCTGGCGCAGCGCATGGGATTTGAAGAAGAATGCTTCCGCGAGACTGTAGACGAGATGATCGACTTGGCTTTGGATTCCACGGATCCGCGGCTGGAGGGGATCGGTCGCGAGCGGCTTGAGCGGGGGCAGGTGAGGTTGAACTTTGCGGCTTGCGGAGCGGAGCTGCCCTCCGCGGGACAGCCGAGGGCGGCTGTCCCCACACAAGCTGTCCCTGGACAAGCTGTCGGCGGACAAGGGCAGGAGGAGCCGTTTCTTCCGTTCGCTTGCGGGGGGTTCCGCACGGCTTCGGGGAAGGCGGAACTTTATAGCGAGGCGGTGAAGGCGCTGGGGCTTGATCCGGTTGCGGACTTTACGCCTCCCACGGAATCGCGGCACGGAACGAAGCAGAACACGCTTCCCCTGGAATTGCTGGCCCGCAAGGCCGACAACTTCCTGAATTCCACGTTTTCCAACGTGCCCTCGGTGCAGGCGATGGAGGAGACGGGTCTGCTGGAGATTTGTGCCGCTGACGCTCGGGCGCGCGGCATCCGCGACGGTGACCAGGTTCGCGTCTTCAACTACAGGGGAGACATCCTGTTGAAGGCACGCGTTGACGGCAAAGTGCAGCCTGGAGTCGTTTCGGCGAGCCTCAATTGGGCGAAGATGACTGCCGGTTTCCAGAGTATCAACGCCCTCACCTCAGAAAAACTTACCGATATGGGCAACTCGGCTACGTTTTATTCCGTCTTGGTTGAGGTAGAGTTATCCAAGCCAACCCCATGAAGCAACCACAGGTTCTGCCTGTCGGGTCGAACCTGCAGGATTGGAACCAGAAAGAGTTGCGGCTTTGGACGCTTTCCTGTGCTCTACCGTATAATGACAGTTTTCTCACATCCCAGAGGCTGAGGTCGTAGCGATTCCTTTTCGCTTTCATTCGGAGAACCTTGTTGTGCCCAAGCACCCCTGCCTTCACAGGGGTGTGTCGGTGCCATCTCGTTCATTTCAACGGTCTTGGCTGAGGGCGGGGAGGGGTGTGCGCAGGTTGAACAGGATGCTGGCCACGGTCGTTCTGCTGGTGACTGCAACCCTGAGTTGGGGGCAGAATGACGTCATTTCGGAGATCAATGTCAGCGGCAATCGCCGCATTCCCGCCGAGACCATTCGGGCCCGCATCTTCACCAAGCCGGGCGACATCTACGATGCAGCCGCCCTGGAACGCGACTTCAACTCCTTGTGGAACACAGGATACTTCGAAGATATCCGCTTCACCCGCGAGCAGACCCCCAAGGGATGGCGGATCATCGTGACGGTGAAGGAAAAACCCACGATCCGCACCATCGACTACGTTGGCGCCAGTTCAGTTTCCAACAGTGACATCCTCGACCGCTTCAAACAGGAGAAAGTTGGCCTGGTGGTGGAGAGCCAGTATGATCCCACCCGCATCAAGAAAGCGGAAGTTGCCATCAAGAACCTGCTTTCCGAACATGGGCGGCAGTTTGCCACGATCCGGACAGAAGTGCGGCTGATTCCCCCCGCGGCGGTGGGGATCACGTTTGTGGTGAAGGAAGGACCGAAGGTCAAAGTCGGCAAGATCAAGTTTGAAGGTAACAAAAACATCAGCTCGCGAACTCTCCGTGCGGCCATGAAGAACCTGAAGCCGATCGGTATTCCTCATTCCATTTTTCTGGAGAGTCTCTTCGCGAAGACGTACGACGCCACGAAACTGGAAGAGGACACCGAGCGGGTGCGAGCGGAATACCAGAATCGCGGCTACTTCAAGGCCGGAGTGAGCGATCCGACAACGCAAATCCACGACACGGGGCACCAGGGCTTCCACATTCCCCTGCTGCAGTCAGGCCCGGGAAAAGCTGTCGACATCACCATGGTGATCGACGAAGGGGAGCAGTACCGGCTGGGCAAGATCACTTTCAAGAACAACAAGGCTATTTCCAACACGGCGGCGCTGCGCTCACTGTTCCCGCTCAGGGACGGAGACATCTTTGGCCGGGATAAGGTCGCCAAAGGCCTGGAAGCTCTGCGCAAGGCCTACGGCGAATATGGCTACATCAACTACACGGGCGTTCCTTCCACCACCTTTGACGATGACAAGAAGCTCGCATTTCTGGACATCGATATTGACGAGGGCAAGCAGTTCTACGTGCGCCGCATCGAGTTCGCGGGCAACACCACCACGCGCGACAAGGTGATCCGCCGCGAACTGGCGCTGGAAGAAGGCAGCATTTACAACTCGCGTCTCTGGGAGCTGAGTTTGCTGCGCCTGAATCAACTTTCTTATTTCGACCAGCTCAAGCCAGACGACCCGAACGTGACCGAAAAGAAGCTGGACGAAAAAAATGCGCAAGTGGACCTGACGCTAAAGGTTCATGAAAAAGGCAAGAACAGCATTGGACTCAATGGCGGCGTCAGCGGGTTGGAGGGAGCGTTTATCGGGCTGAATTACGCCACCAATAACTTCCTGGGACGCGGCGAGACGCTGCAAGTCCAGATCAGCCTGGGAAACCTGGCGCGCAGCGTGATGTTTGGGTTCACGCAGCCCTACATGTTTGATCGGCCCCTGCAGTTCGGTTTCACCGTGTTCGCGAACAAGACCAGCTACAACCAGGCGCGGCAGCTTTCCATCTTCAGTGGACAGCAGTTGAATCTGCCCGCCGCTCAACTGCAAAACTTGCAGAACTACTCGCAGTCGAGCGCGGGCTTTACCACCACGCTGAGTTATCCGTTGCACCGGTCGTTCAAGCGTGTGGGCATGACCTATTCGCTGAGCCGGTCCACATTGATCCCGCTGAGCACGGCTTCAAAGAGCCTTTTCGATTACATCGCGTTCCGAGGCATCTCGGGACCGAACGCGGTGAACGGCATCATCACCAGTCAGATCTTCCCCAACTTCTCCTTCAATACCCTGGACAGCGGGATCTCGCCGCACCACGGGCACCAGATGACGCTGGGGATGGAGCTGGCTGGGCTGGGTGGCACGGTCCGGTCCGTGCGCCCGATCATTCAGTACAAGCAGTTCTTCCCGGTGCAGAACCGCCGCAACGCGATTGGCTTCAACGTGCAGGGGTCGTTCATCAGCGGTTGGGGAGGCCTGGTGGCCCCGCCATTCCAGCGCTTCTTCATGGGCGGCGAAAATGACATTCGTGGTTTTGATGTCCGGTCGATTTCGCCGGTGGCGTTTCTCCCCAGTTCCAACATCATCACTCTGACCAATCCCGACGGAACCCCGGTTCCCAGGAACCCGGCGAACCCCCGGCTGGGGAACTGGACCGTGCCCATCCCGGTTGATCAGATCGTGTTTCCCGGCGGCGACCTTAGTGTGGTCACGAACCTGGAATATCGCATCACCATCGCCGGGCCCGTGGCGATTGCACCGTTCGTGGACACGGGCATCGACCCCATCGTCCGGCCCTCGCAACTGCAGATCGCGACACCGCAATATGATTTGGTGATCGGTACGCCCTTCGGATGTCCGACGCTCGATGCTGGTTACAACTGCCAGGGGGGACACATCCTGACACCCACGCCTTCCCAGAATCTCAGCGTTCTGCAGTCGGCGAACTGGCAGGTTCGCATGTCGACGGGAATCGAGTTGCAGATGTTCCTGCCCGTCGTCAACGCGCCCTTCCGCATCTACTGGGCCTACAACCCTCTGCGACTCGACCAGCAGGCCAACCCGCCGATTCCTATTACACGTTCCATGTTCCCCGCCGGCGCGGCAGGGGACTACACCTACCATCTGGCAGTGAACACCTACGCGCCCAGTTTCACATTGCGGGAGCCGCGGAAGACGTTCCGGTTCACGGTAGCGACTACGTTCTAACTTTGCGGCTCGAAGTTGGTTTGACGGCCTAAGAGTGAGGTCTTTATAATGTAACAATCCACGCCATCGAGTGAGTTGAGGGTGGGCGGCACGGCCGCAGGCTCGGCGTGGGATGCAGGCAACGAGTGCGCCTTCTCGACGGCGGCCGCTACCGCAGCGGAGACCTCTTTCAGTGCGGCCCAGCGTTGACTGAAAAGCGATCTAAGAACGATATCGAAAGTTCATTCCCGGAACTATGTTCCAAGGAGTTCAACCGATCCAATGACAAGCAAGTCTGTGCGAATTCTTCTGGCCGCTGTGGTTACGTTCACGATTTCCGCATTGGCCCAAACCGGCAGCACCGCCACACCGTCCGGCCCGGCTGCTACGCCTTCCCGACCGGCAACGCCGGCACCCACGACCGGCACGAACACTGGCACCAAGGTCGGAGCCATCAGCATTGAAGGGGCGATCTTCGGGAGTAACGAAGGGCGTCGCGACCTGGAAGCGTTGGGGAAAAAGTTCGAGCCCAAGCAGACCGAACTGAAGAACCAGAACGACGAACTGGAAAGTCTGAAGAAGCAGCTGACCACCCAACAAGACAAACTGAGCGAGGATGCGCTGGCCTCACTCAAGAAGCAGATCGAGAGCAAGCAGAAGGTATTCGATCGTGCCGTGCAGGATGCCCAGGAAGATTTCGGCAACCAGCAGCAGGAGATCGCGGGGCGCATTCTGCAGAAATTGGCTCCGATGATTGTCAAATATGCCCAGGAGAACGGTTTCGGCATGATCATCGATACCTCGAAGCCCTGGCCGCAGAGCCCCGTGGTGATGGCGGGCGAAGGCGTGGACATTACGAAAGCGGTGGTAGACATCTACAACACTCAGTCCGGCGTAGCTGCGCCGCCTGCGACGGGTGCGGCCGCGAAGCCGGCTGCTCCGAAGTCCGCGACGGGCTCGGGTACGGCACCCAAACCGGCGGCGCCCAAGCCGACTGATCCGCCGAAGTAGCGAGACCAGACACCTCTGGTGTCGAGAAAGTTCCAGCAGGCCGCGTGAAAGAGCGGCCTTTTTTCTTTGCAGCTGCGTCGCCTTCCTGATGATTCGTGGTGTCCATACCAGCAAACAGATCTCACGCCGGAGGACACTATGTTTGCCGAAAGCATGCTGGAAACTTCCTGGGCCCAACGGACGCGCCGAAACTGGACTAAGTTCACTTCGTTCGGAGTGCAGGCGCTGGTGATCGGTCTGGTGCTTCTGCTGCCGCTGCTGAAAACGGTAGGGCTGCCGTCTGGCCGCGTTCTTCCCACGCCGATATCGTGGGGAACGCCGCCGCCGTCGGGTCCACGAGTCGAGCGACAGAACACTACAACAATTGTTCAAAGTAATCTAGCCGACAACGTGCTCATCGCGCCAAGGGGGGTGCCTGCCCATGTTGCGCAGATCGAGGAAACAATCGCCCCGCCCCAAATGAGCTTCAACACTCCGGGAGTACTCGGCGCAACTGGTGGAGGATCGGGGGACGGAATCTGGAAGTCTCTCGACGATTCCCTCAGTCACGTTGCGCCGCTTCCGGCTCCTGCTCCTGCGTCGACCGTCCGGCCCTTCCGCACGTCCAACATTCTCGCGGGGAGCCTGGTGAACCGGGTGCAGCCGGAGTACCCCTACGCCGCGAAGATGGCGCATGTACAGGGACAGGTCGTTCTGTACGCGATCATCAGCAGGGAAGGCACCATCGAGAACCTGCATGTGGTTACAGGCCATCCGCTGCTGGTTCGCGCGGCCATCGAGGCGGTTAGCCGGTGGCGTTACCGGCCGTACATTTTGAATGGAGAGCCGGTGGAGGTCGAGACTCAGATCATGGTGAACTTTACGTTGGGAGGCGGCTAGAGCTTAGGAAAATCCCCACTCTTGCCGCAAAGGACGCGGCAAAAATGGGGCACCCGCGGATTTTCGCGCGGAGGAAAGACGGCGGGGCTGGCCGGGGGAGCGGGAGTAGCCCCAGCGTAACCTGGGTCTGCGGGCTGCTGCCGCTATAATCGCGAAAGTGGCGACAACAGCAGAAATCCTGAGCCGCGTGGCGACGCGCCCGACGTGGGCGGAAGTTTCGCTGACCACGCTGCGGCAAAACTTCCGCACCGTGCAGAAGCACGTAGGAGCAAGTGTCACCGTGTGTGCCGTGGTGAAGGCTGATGCCTACGGTCACGGCGCGGTTGAGTGTTCGCGCGCGCTGGAGGCCGAAGGTGCGAAGTGGCTGGGCGTGACTTCGCTGGACGAGGCCATTCCGCTGCGTGAGGCGGGTGTTCACGCGAACATTCTTTTGATGACTGGCTTTTGGCAGGGCGAGGAGAGCGAGATCATCCGCCTGCATCTCACTCCCACGGTCTGGGAGCCATGGCATATCGAATCGCTGGATGGAGCGGCGGCCGCGCTGGGCGTGGCGCGGCATTCGGTGCACTTGAAGGTTGACACCGGGATGGGCCGCCTGGGGGTCGGCGTCGATCAACTTGCAGGCGTGCTTGCCGGGTTGAAAGCGGCAAAGCATCTTGTACTCGAGGGACTCTCGACTCATCTCGCGTCCTCCGAAATCATGGACGCGCCTTCGGTGGCCGAGCAGGAACGCAGCTTCGACGCGGCGCGCCGCATGGTACGGGAGGCGGGAATGGATCCGGTGTTCGTGCACGTGGCGAATACGGGGGCCGTGATTTCGCGGCGGGAGACCTGGAACAGCATGGCGCGTCCGGGAGTGGCGCTCTACGGGTATTACTTGCCCTTTCAGAGGGCGGGACGCGAAGTCAGTGGAGGCACCCTGCGTCTGCCGGTGAAGCCTGTTCTTACCTGGAAGACACGCATCCTCTCGTTACGCGATTTCGGAGCGAATCAGGCGTTGGGTTATGGAGGGACGTATGTGACCAAGGCCCCAGCACACGTAGCGGTGCTGCCCGTGGGTTACGCCGACGGATACAACCGCCAGCTTTCGAATCATGGCCGGGTGATTGTGCGTGAGCACTATGCCCCGATCGTGGGCCGCATTTCGATGGACTTGACGTTGGTGGATGTTACCGGAATTCCCGGCATTGCGGTTGGGGACGAAGTCATCCTGCTGGGTGCGGGCGAGGGTCTAAGCGTCGACGCTTTGGAGCACGCCGAGTTGGCCAACAGCACTCCGTACGAGATTCTCTGCAACATTTCGAAACGGGTTCCGAGACGGTATCCGAGCTAGAACCGGTTTCCTTAGGGAAAGTCGCCTGGCTATCCAACCAGGAGTAGCGTCGGCGTATTGTTTTATGCTCACCACTCGGTGAACAAATGCCAACTGCCAACTGCTGATTGCGACCGTTGACTGCTTCATCCCGAAACCCGCCCTCCCTGCTTGTTAGACTAGAAGATTAACCATGTCTTCCCGCTACGCACAGTGGATGTACGACTGGGAACACCGGCTCACGTCGGTGGACAACAACCGCGTGGTGCGTCCGTTGGAGTGGGGCGTGGAATGGACGCGGGACTGGCCTTGCCGCAATGGCTACCGCCCTGGCCATACACCGGGTCTGGCGCAGGAAGACCCCGAGAAGTTCATCCTGGATTACAACCGGCGCATCGTAGCGGCGAGCGATGAATTCTATTCTTACTCACGGCCGACGGACTTTCACCTCGAGACCCGCGAAGTTCAGGTTTTCTCCACGCGCGAGGTGCCCGACCCGAAACTTGAGGCCAAAGTAAAAGGGACGTTTGGGGAATTCCTGCGGTTCACTTCAGCGGTGAAGGCGCCGTATCCTGAGAACAATCTGGTGAATGCGCGCTGGTTTCCGGCGAAGGGCCGCCGCGCCATTATCCTTCTGCCGCACTGGAACGCGGATGCGATCGCGTACGTCAGTCTCTGCCGTGTGCTGAACCTGATGGGGATCGCGGTATTACGGCTGACCATGCCGTACCACGACATTCGCATGCCCGCCGAGATCAGCCGCGCGGACTATGCCGTTTCCGCCAACATCGGGCGCACCCTCGACGCAGTGCGCCAGGGCGTGGTCGACATCCGCAGTTGCCTCGACTGGCTGGAACAGCAGGGCTACAGCCAACTCGGCATTGTGGGCACCAGCCTCGGTTCCTGCTACGCCTTCATCGCGGCGGCGCACGACTCGCGCCTTCGGGTCGCGGCGTTTAATCACGCGTCCACCTACGTGGCCGACGTGGTGTGGCATGGGCAGTCCACTCGGCATATCCGGCAGGGGATCGAGCAGCAGATTGACCTCGGTCGCCTGCGGCAAGCGTGGCTGGCGGTCAGTCCCATGTCATACTTCAACCAGTTTTCGCGATGGCCGCGGAAGTCTCTTATCGTGTATGCCAAGTATGATCTGACGTTCTTGCCCGAGCTTTCGCACCAGGTGGTCGAGGAATTTGAGCGACACGGGCTGGATCACAAAGTCGCGGTGCTGCCTTGCGGCCATTACACGACTGGCGAAACACCCTACAAATACATGGATGGGTGGTACCTGGCTTCGTTTTTGCGCACGGCGTTTGAATAAAGGCGACAACCACACAGGACCCGAAACCCACGAGTGTTTGCGGTTTAGAATGCAGAACATGCAGTTTACTCAACCTGCAAATGACGGCGCGGTTGCGGAGCACCGGCGGGGCGAGTTCCTGATTAGCACCGACCCAGCCCTCTTAGATCTGGACGTGATCCACGGTTTTCTGACGAACTGCTATTGGGCAAAAGGAATTCCGCGGGTAACCGTGGCGCGATCCATCGAGCATTCCCTGTGCTTTGGCGTTTATGATGGACTAGTCGGACAATCCCCACGTCTCGCGAAAGACGCGAGACATGGGGCACCCGCGCAAGTTGGCTTTGCCCGGGTCGTCAGCGATTTCGCTACGGTCGCTTATCTTGGCGATGTGTTTATTCTCGAATCGCATCGCGGGCGTGGACTGAGCAAGTGGTTGATGGAGTGCATCGTGCAGCATCCCACGTTGCAGAACCTGCGGCGCTGGATTCTGCTGACCCGCGATGCGCATGGACTTTACACGCAATTTGGATTTACACCGGTGAAGGCGCCTGACCGTTACATGGAACTGCACCGGCCCGACGTATACGAGACCAGGAAAACGATATGAAGACTTCCGCGATGAACCGTCCCCTCTACGAGAGCGACCCCCAGATTGCCGCAGCCATCGACAACGAAACCCGCCGTCAGCACGAAGGCCTGGAACTGATTGCCTCGGAGAACTTTGTCAGCGAAGCCGTGCTCGAAGCGGCGGGCTCGGTGTTCACGAATAAATATGCCGAGGGATACCCGGGGAAGCGCTATTACGGTGGCTGCGAGTTCGCGGATGTCGTGGAGAACCTGGCGCGGGACCGGGCGAAGCAACTGTTCGGCGCGGAGCATGCGAACGTGCAGCCCCACGCCGGATCGCAGGCGAACATGGAAGCCTATGCGGCCGTGCTGCAGCCGGGCGACACGATTCTGGGGCTCAACCTGGCGCACGGCGGGCACCTCACGCACGGGCATCACCTGAATTTTTCCGGCAAGACGTACAAGATCGTCCCTTACGGTGTCACCAAGGAAACGGAGACCATTGATTACGACGAGTTGGAAAAGCTGGCGGAGCAGGAACGTCCGAAGCTGATCGTAGGTGGAGGCAGCGCTTATCCGCGCACGATTGACTTTGCCCGTATGCGGCAGATTGCCGACAAGGTTGGAGCACTCTATCTGGTCGACATGGCACACTTTGCGGGACTGGTGGCGGGCGGCGCTCATCCGTCGCCCGTGCCGCATGCGCACATCGTGACTTCCACGACGCACAAGACTCTGCGTGGTCCGCGGTCGGGAATGATCCTTTCCAAGGCGGAGTTTGCGCAGGCCATTGACAAGGTCGTGTTCCCGGGGATGCAAGGCGGCCCATTGGTCCACATCATCGCCGCCAAGGCGGTCTGCTTTCAGGAAGCCCTGCGGCCGGAATTCCGCGACTACGCCCGCCAAGTCGTCGTCAACGCCAAAGTGTTGGCGCAGACGCTGGCGGACGAAGGCTTCCGCATCATTTCCGGCGGCACCGATACGCACCTCATGCTGGTCGACGTTTTCTCGAAGGGCATGCTGGGGAGCGAGGCCGAAAAGGCGTTGGGCGAGGCTGGAATCACGGTCAATAAGAACGCGATTCCGTTCGATACCAATCCGCCGATGAAGCCGAGCGGCATCCGCATTGGTTCGCCGGCGTTGACCACGCGCGGCATGAAAGAGGCCGAGATGAGCCAGATCGGCCGCTGGATCGCCGAAGCGCTCCTCCACCGGACGGACGCGGCCGTGCTGAGCAAGGTGCGCCAGCAGGTGCTCGAACTGTGCGAGGCGTTCCCGCTCTACGCCGAGCGTCGGGCGAAGGCGCAGGCCGAGGTGAGGGCATGATTCCTCTGTGTTCCTGCAGGCCCCGTGTGTTTAAATGCCATCGGTGAAGATCGCCATCGATATTCGGCGGATGACCGAGTTTGGCGTAGGCACCTATATCCGCAATGTGGTTCGGACGCTGGGGCGACTCGACCACGAGAACAAGTATCTGCTGATTGGATCTCCAGGCAAGGTGGAGGAGATCGGCACCCTGCCGCCCAACTTTCACACCGTTCCGCTGCGCGCGTCTGATCGTTCGTTCCAGGGATATCGCGAGTTCCGCACCGCTTTGCAGCGGCTGGGTTGCGACCTGGTTCATATCCCTAATCTGTTTTCCATGCCGCGGGCGCTGCCTTGTCCGTATGTGATGACAGTGCACGACATGCTGGAGCACCTGTCGCGAGCGCGGGAACAGAGCGGATTCTGGCGCTCGCTGCACTTTCAGATGACCAAACAGGTACTGGCCGGGGCGGCGCGAATTTTTGCCGTTTCGAATTTTACCCGCAATGAGATCGAGAAGCTGTTCGAGATTCCGTCGGACCGGGTCGAGGTGGTCTACAACGCCATCGATGAACGATTCCTGCATGGACACGCCACTGCGGCGGACCGGGACCTGATCGCGCGACGCTACCAGGTGACTTATCCATTCCTGCTCTACGCCGGACGCATTAGTCCGCACAAAAATGTCGTGCGCATGATCGAGGCTTTTTCGGCGCTCAAGACGGAGCTGGAGCGAGATCAGGCGTATCCCGATCTCAAACTGATCATTATCGGAGACGACCTATCCGGCAATCCGGATCTGCGGCGAACGGTGGTGCGCAGTGGAGTGCAGAACGATGTGCGCTTCCTGGGGTTCATCCCCATCGAAGTGCTGCGGATCTTCTATGACGAGGCGAAGATTTTCGTCTTCCCGTCGCTCTATGAGGGCTTTGGGCTGCCTCCCCTGGAAGCGATGGTGCACGGGACCCCAGTGGTGACTTCCAACGTGTCGTCCCTGCCCGAGGTGGTGGGAAACGCAGCGGTGCTGGTGAATCCGGAAAACGTGTTTGAGATCATGCGCGCCCTGCACCGCGTGCTGATGGACCAGGCGCTGCGCGACCGCATGAAGGAACGCGGCTACCGGCAAGCGGCCAGGTTTTCCTGGGAGCATTCGGTGCGACGGATTCTCGATGCATACGGTCAGATTGCGCACGGCCGGGGACCCGCCGGTCAACAGCCTGCCGCGGACTGAGGACCCGGGCTTACTTCAACAGGGGCTGGCCAGGCGACAGAATGGCGAGCTTGTGCAATTTGGCGGTGATGCGAGTACGGTCGGCGTCGGTTTTGGCAGCGGCCAGGCGCTTGCGCAACTGGACAATCTTTTCTTTGCGGGTACGGCGCCGGCGAATCTCAGGCCGGCGGCTGGGTGCGGACATCAGTGTGTTCTCCTGCGATCGACTTAAAGCAACAAACAAGCTGATTCTATCAGAATCCTGGCGAATGACCCGGCGTTCGGCTAGATGCGATTCAGGCGAGTGGGCCGCGGCGAAAGTGTCGAGGGAATTGAAAACTTTTCCGCCAGATCATGGTTGAGGAACTGAGGCTCCGCACCAAAGCCTGCGGGCGATACCCGCCAATGATCCAACAGCTCCGGAGCTTCGGCTACCCCGTCGAACCGCTGACGGTTCAAGTCAACCCAGCATGAGACCCGGGGCGGGCGGCGGTGGCGGCGGGATTTTCGACCCTGCCCGTCATCTAAGAGCAGGGACGACAGTTGAGAACTCAGGTCGAGAATGTCACATTCCACGAGCCGATTTCTCGTTTACTAATCCGGTCAACTTTGTCGCCCGAGGGGAATCGTGAAGTCGGTATCGAGGAAGGCCGCCTGGGAAAGCAAACTCAAGCGCATCGACATCTCCGTGCTGGATGTATAGTTGACAGCGCCACTTAGAGAGGCGGTTCAGATGATGGATCGTCGCGAACTACTGAAATCGTCTTGACGTCGTCGTCGTCGGCCCTCAATCACAGGCTCAATTTCACGGGCCATCTCTACCTGGGCGGCGGGATCGGGGGAGGGAAATACGCAGACTCGGGCAGGTGGTATATAAGAGGCCTTGTGAGTTGACGTTCGCCGCCCTGCCCCCGTTTACTGGGGGTTCCCAAACTGTATTGCGCATCGTCCAGGATTTATGTCACAGCGCGAAATCATTGATGCTCTCGAAGAAGAGCTCAGATTAGGCGGCAAGCCGCTAAAGCTCACTGTTTCCGAGGTGAAGCCGGATGGCCCGGCGCTGTTTAAGTTATTCATAGATTCGGCGGATTCTTCTCACGGACTGGACGAGAGCCTTGAGGGTGCTGCGGCGTCGTGGCCGGGGCCGCCCAAGGGGGCAGCTGACGTCCTCTCCGTCTCCGCCGAACACGACCAAATCAACCTCCGGTATCTGAGTGGACCACCACCCCGAAAAGGCGGCCAGATCGTGCTTCACCCCCCGAGATATCTGGAGGCGCTGCGGGACATTTGGAAGTCACCGCTCTTGGCAGAGGCTAGTCTGGGGTGGCTCGAGAGAGTCACCGCGCTGAATTACTCCCCCCTCCTCGACGTGCGTTCGGTGACAGGTTTTCCCAAGTTGAGGCATAGACAAAGACAGGCATTTGGGCTGCTGGATCGAGAGTTTGGATTCCTGTGGGGACCACCGGGCACCGGAAAGACCTATACGGTGGGCGCAATGTTGGCCTCGTATCTGCGCCAAAGGCCGCGAGCGAGAATCTTACTGCTTTCGACGACGAACTGGGCGGTCGACATTGCATTGCTGTCGGTCGACCGCCGCCTGGAAGAGCTCGAGCGGACTGACCCCGCGGCTCACGGATTGCGCCAGCGGTGCAAACGAATCGGAACGCACTTCATCGCCGGCAACTACAAAGGCCGTGAACACTTATTACCCGTTGTTGATAGCGATCTTGTTAGACGGATTGCTGAGCTTGAAACCCAGATGCCGGACCGAAGCAATGCGGCAGCATATGCCAGTTGGAAAGACAAGATTAGCGCTCTTCGAGCACAGATACCGAAGCCAATCGATCAGGCGCAAGTAGCGGCGATGACCACAACCGGAGCAGCCTTTTCGTACCCAGCTCTACGGGCTCGCAAACCGTTCGACCTGATCTTGTTCGACGAGTCCAGCCAGGTCAGCCTGCCCCATGCTTTGGCGTTGGCGCCGCTTGGCCAGCGAGTCCTCTTCGCGGGCGACCACAAACAGCTTGCACCGATCGTGCGGTCTTCGCATTCCGATGCCAAGAAGTGGCTTGGCGTATCAATGTTTAAGTACATGAACCCGCAGAACCGCTGCTTCTTGAATGAACAATCCCGTATGGCCGAAGAGATTTGTGACATCGTTAGCTACGTGTTCTATGACGGGGAGTTGATCGTCGCCGAGAAGTGCGCAACCGACGTGGAATGGTGTGCGGAGCGACGTACGCAGTTCGTCTCCGGGATCGGCACCGACCGCGTACACCTCGAAAAGTGCCCTGCGGAAGGCAACTTCAAACAGACGAAATATGGCATTGGCACACGCTACAAGTCCGCCGAGTATATCGGACAGATAGTTCCTTCTCTCACCGGTCAGGTCGGTGAGGAGAACGTGCTCGTCTTGACTCCTTATCGAGCACAGCGGGGGCTGATCAAAACTTTTCTCCGAAATGCTGGACAGACCAAGGTCCCGGTCAGCACCGTGCATAGGGCGCAAGGCAGCGAGTATCACACTGTTATTTTCGATCCAGTGATCGCGACGGGCGAGAGGTTGCTGGGTCATCCTGTCGAAGGGCCTCGATTGATCAACGTCGCGCTGAGTCGAGCGAAAGCACGTCTGGTTGTGATTCTGTCCGTCGGCGACTACGCCAATGAGTACCTGCGGCGAATTGCTCACGTGATCTCCGGTGAGGGATAATGGATGGAGCCAGTCCTCGTCCGTGAACTTGCATTACAGCCAGAAACTAGAGAGCAACGCCTCGCTCGACCTTTTCATAAACAGGATCTTACCCCGGGAAATCGATAGCGCATGGCGAAGAAAATCAAAACAAATCAGCAAATGCAAAAATGGATCGATGCGCGAAGGCGCCGCCATTTGTCTCGAGGCCAGGTACAGCTGGCCTGAGAACTTGGGTTGAATCCGGCGAAACTGGGCAAGATCGATAACCACAAGCAGGAGCCCTGGAAACTGCCGCTGCCCCGGTTCATCGGACGACTCTATTTCGAGCGTTTCGGCAAGACGACTCCCGACAACGTCGTGTCTATCGAGGAGCGATGTCGGGTCGAAGGGGCGCAAAGAGAGGCGAGACGTGCCGCCAGGCAGCAGCGTGCAAGGGACCGCACCTGAAGCGCGGTGAGCGACGGCGGCGATATGCGGCGCTGCGGTCCGAGGTGCTGACGGTGCAACGACAAGGGGGCGGTGAGGTGAGGCGAAGTTGTCGCAGTGAGGGCAGGTCGGTGGCACAGGAACTGCCGTCCCGAACCAGTGGCGCCTAGAGTCAGAGTAGGCTCTGGGCAGGCTCCAAGGCTGTATCCAATCGCAAGGTGCGTTACAAACCTTCAGGCAGGTTTCAATTTCTCCTCGACATAGAGTGAGAGCTCCATCATGCGCTCCATCAATTGTTCGGCTGGCAGTCCCCTAGTTCTTGAGCACCAACTCCTTGACGTAGAGCCTGCTGGGTGTCAGATTCAGGTAGGGCACATCGATCAGTCCCTGCAAGTAGCGAGAGCTCCAAGGCGCGCGCTCCAGACCGGGCAGAGTACCGATATCCTCGATCACCCGGGTGCCACCTCGGGTAAGGGAGACCCGTCCGTTCTCGGCCGGCTCTGTGAGATACAGTTCGGCGTACGCTCGCAGTGGGTGTAGCTAACAGCGGGTGTAATCGGTGAGTTTCGCGGGTTTTCCGCTGGCGTTCAACTGCGTCACACCGGCGTCCCAACAGGATTCGGTGTTCCGTAAGTGATTGAAAATAAAACCTTGTGGCAGCCGGACCTGTAAGCCGAATTCGCCGGACTGCATTGCAAACAGACACCTTAGTTGAAATCAGTCGCCGTGAAGTGTCAATGATGTCAACTTTGGCATTGATGGCAGGTTTTGCGTCACACCGGCGTCACAAATTCGCGGATTTCACCGAGTGAGCCCGACTCGGCGCTCCGGGCATCGAATGTGCCCGATGCGGCAAACGAAGAAGGAACGCTAAGGTTTGCTGCGTCCAAAAAACCGAAATACTCGTCGGCTCATCGGAACGCGCATTCCCCCTTCTGGTGTTTGGCGGTCGGGCACAGAATTACTCGATCCTCCCCGTCCATGTCTTCAGTGCGGACCCGATAGAGTTCCATCTACTACGCTTTGTAAGAGTATTCTCAAAGTTCGTACTACGCGATTGGCATTCAGACGACGCCAGGAAATTTCAGCCTGTCGATGAAATAATGATACCCCTCTCGATCCAGCTGCTCGCGCTTAATGCTCCACTTCTTTGCTATTCGATAAAATGCCGTCAGGCCTGAACCATGTCCTTGAATCTTTCCACTCGACTGGCACCGCAATTCACCAGGAA
>JBARBI010000165.1:0-3952 GCA_049792875.1 Candidatus Sulfotelmatobacter sp. | reverse complement strand
GAATGAAGCTCCTTAGAGTGGGTTCGTGCGGCTCGTAACCTCGCCGAGGGTTCGACTTTATCCAAGGACGCAGTGTTCCATTAAGAAAAACCATTTCTCGTTAGCGGGACTGCGGTGTGGGGTCGGGTGCGCGAAACTGTCTGCCCTTCCAACTCCTGCCGTTGCCTCCGGGCCAGACATTGCAAGCAGAAAAGAAAGAACGGTGCTCCGGAAATCCGCGAATATGTTGCTGTTCAAAAGTGCCAGACCATGCCGCCGCCGACGAAGATATTGTGTTGGCGACTCTTGCCCGTGTTCACATTCAGTTGCGGCACACCCGACCAGAAGTCTCGAGCTTCACCGCGCAAGCTGAAGTGCCCGAACATCTTCACATCGAGTCCAACGCCTCCCTGGAGTACCCCGGTAGTGGTCCCTGTTTTGCCCGGGTTCGATCCGCCAAACTCAAGCGTGGAACTCTCACGGAAATGGCCGAACCCGCCACCAAAACTGACCCAGGGAGACACAGCCGTTAGGGGAAAGAGGTTCACCCGGGCGGCGGGGGTCACGAAGTAAGACGAGTATCCTTCGGGGATCAGGTTCTGTGCGGCGTGCAGATCCTGGTCCGGGTTCACTACAAAGGGGACTTCCAAGGAGAGGGACACGACGTCTCCACCCATGAGGCCCCGAGCATAATTTACTTCGAAGGTCAATCCGTTGCCGAAGCGCAGAACCGGATCATAGGAGGGAGCGCCTTGGATGCCCTGATTGCTGGTGAAGGTGCGCCCAAGCATTCCCGACAATTCGTTCTTTTGCGCTGCCGCCTGTGCCCCGAAGGTGCAAACTGCCACCACTGCCCCGATGGTGAAGTGTTTCAGCGACATTTCTCCTCCTGCCCTGTGTTTCGTGGCTCAGCAAGTTTCGCACGTGGACTATCGAATACGAAGCTTCACTTTTAGGTGGATGAGCGACTCAATTATACCGACCGCGCCAACGAGCTACCATGGTCAGGCGGAGTGCGATGTCGTCCTCCGTCTCCATCATCCCCTGGGGGTCGGGACCGCCCGGACTTGGATAACTTAGCCAATGGGGAGGCGGCCAACGCGCAAAGCACATAGAACAGCGCCGCATTCGCCGGGATCTGTAAGTTGAAATCCACGAAACTATGCAGCAGAAGTCCGGTACACCCCAGCAAAGCGGCGAGAGAGACCGCCCCATCCCATTTGAATTCCCAGCGGCGAGAAGTCGGTAATCCGTATCGGTACAGGCGCACGAGAAACCACAGCATCAGCCCGAAGCCGAGCAAGCCGGTCTCCACCAGTAACTGCGCATAGTCGTTATGCGCTTCATTGACGAACAGATTCGTATAGAAGCTGCGGTAACTGGGGTAGACGGTGGGGAAAGTTCCCAGGCCCCACCCCCACACGGGCCGGTGGGAAAACATTCTCAAGCAGTCCTTGGTCATATTCAAACGCATGCCCGGGCCGAGGTCCCCGAGTCGCCCCAGAACTTGCCCTTTGCCTAGAAAAACCAAGAAAGCGAGAACCAAGACGCACACTGCGACCATGCCGAGTGCGACCCGAGGATTTCTTTTCTGTACGAGAGTCAGGGCGGCAAACACGACAATCTCGAGAACGAAAGAAAGCATTCCGCCACGCGAGCCGGAAAGAAAGATCGTGCTCGCCATCAATACGGCGCAGAAGGCGACCAAGGCGCGTTTCCCCCCTCTCAGCAGATGGCCCATACTAACGACCAAGGGAAACGGTACTAGCATCTCCATCAGACCGGCATAGTGGTCGTGATTGACGTAACTTCCGTAGATTGAGCCAGGGAATCGTGGAGTGTAGACCCAGAAGAACTTGCCGGTGGAGGTCAGCGCCTGAGCCAACGCGTAGAAGGAGTAGAGTGCTCCGAAAACAATCAGTGTCAGAGCAAATTTCTTCCGAGCATCTTCTTCTCGAACGTATTCCGCCGCAATCAGCAAGACAATTCCGTACGAGACGTACTTCAGTACTTCATACTTGGTGACGTAACCGTAGGCAGAGATACGCAGCGCAACCTGCGCGAGGAGGAGCACGAAAAAGAACAGGGCTGGCGGGTACAGAGGGTTTTTCGATAACGTCACCTCCCGGGAAACAAACTGCTTTCCCGCCCAAACCAGGAAAAGAACCGCTGCGCCGGCCTCGAACGCGAAAGTCGACCACTCCTCAACTGCACCGAACGCCAAGACCGCGAAAATCAAGAGAGCGCACAGGCCGACACCGATCACCCATTGCATGTTTCGTGGGTCGCGACTGCCCCGGAGAGGCAGAGCAACGGAATTAGTCTTCTCAACTATCAAATACGATGAGATCTTCAACGTCCCAATCCTCTATTGGCAGCCTCCACCAGCCTGACATCGTCGATCCAGAGCTTGCCCCGGATCAGGGGTGCGGCCGGCTGGCGAATAACTTTAAGGAAAAGCAGATTCGTATTCGGCCCAGTATGGAATTGTGCCTGTTGCTTATGCCAGGGATTGGTGCCCAGCAAATCATCGGTCAGGACGTAAGAAGAGTTGGTGTAGGCGTCCACGATCACAAAGCGCGGACCGCTGGCGCTATCGATGTCCTGGGTCCTGGATTCGGCGCTGAACTCATAGTCAGTGTCGGTTTTCACTGGGATGAACTGAGCGATTCCGGCATCCGCGGCGTTTCGCCCATCGAAGGTTACGGAAAGTGCTCGCGTTCCGCCGTAAAACTGATCCGTGTCGAGGGCCAACGCAGCATGAGGGTTCGATTCGTACCACCAGTCAAACCCACCGTTCAACAAGGTCTCCTCGAACCCTCCGTTTACGATCAGGTTTTCCCGAGAAGGCAGATACGGCTGAATCTCTTCGTCAACCTGGGCCAGTTGCTGCCACGCGGTTTTCGCTGCCGTGACCTCTTGCTTGGCGAGAAGGAGCCGAAAATAGGGAAATGCGACCTTTGGAGGAAACTTCTGCTGCAACCCGATCAAGTGATCCCAGGCGTTTTCTGCGGCCACAACTTCCTCTTTGGAAACAAGCAAGTGCAAAAATGACAGGTAAAGATCTGCCCTTCGGGGCAGCGCTTGATCGAAAATTTGATTGGCATCTCCCGTCGCGCGCCAGCAGATTCGAAGGGCATAGTCAACCGCATCCGGATCATTTGCCAGCACTATGCGGAAATAGGGAAGTGCCTTGCCAGGATTGCCTTGAACTAAGAAGGTGTTCGCAGCCTCCCAAGCGACATTTGGTGTTGTGGGGTCCGCTTCCACCGCCCGTTCCACACTTTGCGTCTGCTCGTCGACGCGCCCTGCCACCTGATAGACGCTCGCCAAATCCAGCCAGTATCGTGATTCGTAAGGATTCAGATAGACCGCAGTCCGATAGTCTGAAATTGCCTCGTCCAGACTCGCGGCGGAAAGAGCAAGATTTCGGCCGAGAAGTGCGCGATACTCCGCGTTCGATGGTTCGAGCCGAGTGGCTCTTTGGATATTCGGCAAGTCGGGTCTTGCTGCCAGATGGGCTGCGAGGTACGCGCGCCCGGCCAGCGGCAGGTACAGTCCGAGGACAATCAAGCAGACCCCTGCAAAGCCAAACCTCCGAAGTGGGGACCGCAATTCAATCTGCATCGGAATCTGTACCGGTAGAGGCGATGGTATCTTGCGACTAGCGACTCGGCCCATGCAATATCAGAGAATCACGTCAAGAGACCTTGCCGATAGTCTCCGTCGGTTTATCTTCACGTGATTCCTCAGTGTAGTAGTGGTCGGAGTAGCGGCCGCCATAGTAGTAATATCCTTCAGCGGAACGCATATTGAGAGCGTTCAGGACAATACCCATCACCCTGGCGTTGACCTGCAACAGCAAGTCACAAGCGCGTCGAAGGGCGATTTTTGTTGTCTTGCCCGCACGCGCGACCAGGATGACTCGATCCGCCTCAGGAGACAAAAGGACCGCGTCGGTCACCGATAAGCA
>JBARBI010000164.1:0-2943 GCA_049792875.1 Candidatus Sulfotelmatobacter sp. | reverse complement strand
TCAGAAAGAATCCGGTAGTCGGAATACACGTAGGACTTACGGTCGGGCGTAATGTGAACTGTCAAGAGGCCCCATAGTCCGGCAAGATCGCTCGGTGCCACCTTGCTTACGAACTGCCGTTGACCTGAGCTGACTTCGGTGCGATAGATCCGGACAGGGATAACTCCAACCGTCGCAACAAACAGATACTTGCCGTCGGCACTCCAGCGGATTGGGACCTCTCCAGGCTCGATGCCGGAGAGTGGTCTCGGCTGGCCGCCGTCCACCGGGTAAATCCAGAATTTCTGTTTCAGATCAACCGCCACCACGAGTTTGCCATCCGGGGAAACGCTCTGTCCCATCGTACCTTCCGGCGTGATTGGCTGCGGTTTTCCGTCGCTACCATCTTGGACCCAACTCCGTGGCCCATGTCCCGGTTCGATGCCATCGAACAGGAACCTTTTCCCGTCCGGAAGGAGTGTTGCAAAACCGTGCTCGATGGAATCGTGAGTCAAGGTCACAGCCTGCCCTGCGCCGGTGGGCAAAAGAACCAACTGCGGTGCCGATGCCGGTCTTAAGCCCGAGGGATAGGACGTCAGCACCCACTTGCCATCCGGCGAAAACTGAATCGGGATACCTTCGCCCAAGCGGACCGCGGAGGATCCGTCTGTCTTGCGAACATACACGTCGTAACCTCGATCGGACGCTTCTCCTTGCACGGAGAGCGCGACCATGGCACCGTCCGGGCTGAGATCGGTAGCAAACGAATTGTCGCCCCATCCGAGTTCGCGCTCCGCGTTTTCTGGAAAGATACGCCCGAACACCTCACCGCGAATGGTGTCGCGGGTCAGAAGCAGATGGCCGTCGCCAGAGACGTCATGCAGAACCGTGTTGCTGGACTCTTGTCGCACCAGGAGTTGCTGCCCGGTGGTCGTGACTTTGAACAGTGCGCGCGGATAGGATCCTACTTCGCTGCCAGAAAACCAGATGGCCTCGCTGTCAGGGCTCCAAGCCAGTCCTGCAATACTTCCGAACTGCCGCGACAGAGTCTTCCGGCGTCCCGCCAGGTCGATCACCGCCAGCCAGCCGGCATCATCATCTCCTGCCGCCAGCGGATGCTCTAAGAACGCAATCTGGTTCCCGCGGGGAGCGACTCGTGGGTGACTTAGCCACGCTCCACCCGTCGTCTGATATAAGACATTCCCGAGCGGATACTCCAGCGCGCAACGACCTTCGATGTAGTGAGTAACCGCGAGTTTCGAACCATCCGGGGACCAGTCGGCATCCTGGACGTTGTCGAGCACCTTGCGGGGTGCGCTGCTGGTGAGAGACATGAGCGCCAGCGTGCCTCGACGGCTCACCTCACGAAAACTTGGATTCACCAGGATAGCCATTTCTCCTGAAGGAGAGATGGCGAGAATATCGGCGTCCACGCCGAGTGCACGGGACTCGCTACTGCCGGTCCTCGTCCAGAAGAGTTGGAACGGTTTTCCATTCCAAGCCGCGCCGTAGACGACACTTTGTCCATCAACAGTGAAGCGCGCCGATAGAATCGTCCCCCTGCCGAAGCTGAGCCGTTGAAACACCGGTTCAGGTGACCGCGCAATGCGATGGCGGATCCACAGCCCCGCAGCAAGCAGACATGCCACGCTGAGAACAACTCCGAGAGGTAGCAGGAAACGACGCGAGGAAAGAGGCTTGGCTGCAGGCTGGCCTACAACAGAGTTGTCGGTCGCAGGGCTGTCGCCCATCATCGCCTCCGTCGGCCTGGCGCCATTACGAGTGACGGTTGCCACGAAGCGGTATCCACGCTTGGGAAAAGTCTCGATGAAATGCGGTTGCTCCGCGGAATCGTTCAACGCCTCGCGAAGCCGGTTTACAGCTTTGTTCAGTCCCAGATCGAAATCCACGAACGTACCGGCAGGCCAAAGTCGCTTGACCAGTTCCTCACGGCTGACCATCTCGCCCGGCCGCTCCAGCAGAGCGGTCAGGAGCTGGAAAGTCTTTTCCGGGAGGATGAGGTGTTGTCCATTGTTGCGAATTTCGCCAGTGCGCAGGTCGAGTTCGAACTCGCCAAAGCGGACGATTTGCGTGGAATCGGCTGGATTCGCCATCGGGCGAGCCTGCGCGGGAGAGAAAACGGCTCGGGAAGTGTAGCACGGATTCCATTCCATGAAGCACTCGGAATCCCCCTAAGTAACTCAGCAAGCGCCAGTTACTACAAGGAACAAAAATGTCACACGGAGGCAATGCGCATGCCATTGACGCTCGAAGTCGACTGGGTCAGAGTTACGCCTCGAAACGCAGGCGGCACTTCCCATGCGGTTCCCCTCGCAGCCGGCGCGACCACCAAACCTAATAAGGAGAAGTGCGCATGAACTCCAAAAAACTAGCTTGCATCGTTGCGCTGACGCTGTGGGCAGTGGTGATGCCGTTTTCACTCGCCGCGCAGAACAACGTAAAGCAAAATCGGTCCCACCAACACCATCACTACCAGATCGTGGACCCGGGCACTTTCGGCGGGCCGCAGAATTGGCTGTTCAACCCAGATTGGGCTCCCTTCGGATTCCTGACCAATCAAGGGACGCTCGCCGGCGCCGCGGATACATCCGCGGTGGATCCATACTGTTTCTGGTCACCGGCGGACTGCTACGCCACCTCCGGACTCCGATGGCGAGAGGGTGTAACCACAAATCTTGGTGTACTGCCCGGCGGCATTGGCAGCCAGGTCAATTGGATCAGTGCGAACGGACTCATGGCGGGAGTCGCCGACAACGGCCAGCAGGATCCCCTGAACCCTTCCATTCCGCAAATACACGGTGTGCTTTGGGACCACGGGAAAATGACCGATCTGGGCACCTTGCCGGCAGGTGGGTATGACATGTGGGCCAACGTCGTCAACAACCACAGCGAGGTCGCCGGGCAAGCCTACAACACAATTCCAGATGCCAACTCTTTCTTTGG
>JBARBI010000163.1:0-4217 GCA_049792875.1 Candidatus Sulfotelmatobacter sp. | reverse complement strand
GTTGCTTTCCATTCGTGAGCCGTCCGAAGCCCAAATAGATCACCATCCCGACGTTGAGACTCTCGTCCGGGAACTGCGTCTCGGAACCGAACTCGAATACAAGGTGCAGCGTCGCGAGACCGCCGCTATCGCAAAACGCACGGAGGCGAAGCTAGTAATCGCCTACCAGAAATGGTTGGAGAGCCAATCACGTGTTCTGAATTTGGCGAGGTGCGGGCGACTCAGTTGCGATGCATACGAAGAGAGCCGGAACAATCTGATTGAGGCGAAGCGCGGTGCCAACCGGGAATTCATAAGAATGGCAGCAGGACAGCTACTGGACTACAGCTACGCGGGACGCGAGGAGTTTGGGAAACCGAATATGGCCATACTTCTACCAAAGCGACCTGACGAAAGAAGTCTCGGCTGGTTGAAAGAGATCGGTGTCCACCTCGTATGGAAAGAAGGCAATTGCAACGGCCAGTTCACCTAACGTTACGGAACGGCCGATTCACAAAAGGGGGGGAGACATGAAGAGCTTGCCTGAGAGCGGCGGGTTTAACGGGCTGAGAAAAAGCGGGCTAACTGTCGGCCCGCTTTTTCGTCTCGCAGATTAGTTCAGAGGAGCACCTTCAACGTTCCGCCATTGCAGAAAATGACGTATTGCCCTTCTGTCTTGATGAGATGAAATCCACGTCGTTCAACTGCGGCGACGAGTTCCACCTCTGAACCGAACTTGCGTACTGACTTGATTGAGCGGCGAACGATACCGCCCGCTTTTGCCTGAACAGCGTCGAATATTCGCGATATCCAAGCGTTTTCTAGCCTTGGACTGGGGTAAGGTTGAAGCCCACTTTCGCCACCGTGTGAAGGTCAGCAGCGAGTTGCTACGCCTGCTTGATGACCGGAAAGTCACAGCGTTCGCCGAGTTGGCGATAGGGATCGCTGATAGTGCGGGCAATTACAGTGCAGCGGAACACCCAAGTCTGAAACTTCATATCGCCGAGAATTATGGTTGGCAGCGGAAGGTGTACGACCTGGCGAACAAGTTAAGACCGCTGACAAGCGCCGACAATGTTCCGACGATTATTTCTGACGCCAAGATTAACTACCTGCAGATTGGAGTCGGTTCAGAACTGTCGTGCATGGTCAACCCCGAAGTGTGCTGGGTCTGCAATGTTCGAACAATCTGGTTGCATCTTGCTTGGACGCAGAGCCCAGGCAAGGCCGAAGAGGCGCTCGCTCTCTATCGTATGACATCATCAGACTCCCAGATGGCATATGTGAATTGGGCTGAGGTCTACCATCCTCAGCTTCGGGACACGCTGATTGAAGGAGCTGAGGAGGGTGCGAAGCGCGCAAAGGCAGTGGGGATTTCGCCGAAAGGCAGCCTGTTTCTTTGGGCCGACGCTATTGCTTCTTATCCGTATGGCAACTACCACGGAGAGCAATGACCAAGCGCGCGCTTTCCGCGCTCAGAAAAAGCACCGAAAGAAAAATCACGGGTGGATCACGGGTGGAAGGTTTTTCTGGAATTACTCTAAGTTATTCAATTTTATGGTGGCCAGGGACGGGATTGAACCGCCGACGCCGGCCTTTTCAGGGCCGCGCTCTACCACTGAGCTACCTGGCCTCAGTGCAGACTCTCGGTTGCAATTTCCTGTGCGGAATCCGGCGTTGCCGGAGAAGGTGGGCTCCACGAACAGTCTGCTGCAACGACTCAGCTAGTATAGCAATTCGCAATCCAGCTCGCCAAACCTGCCCCAGACTTGCAATTGGCCGGCCGGCACAACACCGCGGCGCTGCCCTTTACTTGCTGGCCACACTCTCTTTCACGAGGTGCAAGGGCACTTCCATCGTTCCAACCTTGTGTGTGGTTTCATCGTAGATTCCGGTGCGCAACCAGTATTCGCCCTTGGGCGCGTTGATGGCGCCATGAAGCTGGACTCCGTTCTTCTGGAAAACCGGGTAGACATCTGGTTTGACATTCAGATCCACAAGGTGGTCTTCCCGGCTTACCACCTGTCCATACCGGTCATACACAATCATCGAAAGATTTAGCCTGTCCCTGCGAACTCCGTCCGCGCCAGGCCTCAGGCCAAGATCTTTCAAATCCACGGCGAAATCGACCGAATACCGCTCTGCGGATTCCTTCACGGATGTTGTTTCCGCTGCTCCCGCCGGTTGCGGAGCCGTGTGCTGGATCACGGTTTTATAAAGGATTTGCTCGGTCTGAGGCATCCCGAATTCCATGAATGGCGCCAATGGGTCGATCTTGGTCGGATCCTGCGACGCATGTTGCACAGCTTGTTCCAGAAGTGTCCCCGCGGCGCCTGGCAGGTTCTCATCGCGCGCGAAATACCCGCGGCGATACGACAGCTTGTAATTGCCGTCGCCAACCTTCACGGCGATTTTTCGAAATCCGCCATCCATCTTCGTATTGTTGGGCGAGTAGGAAAACGTGTAGAAGTCCGCACTGCTTCCAATCACCTTTCCGATGATGCCGGTCAGATCGTTCTGGTTATAGAACGCTTTGCCTCCGGTCTGCTCGGCCAGCATGTCCATCGTTGAGTTGCTGTTGCCCCGCTTCTCGCTCTCAGCGGTCAGCCCGCCCGCGAAGCCTCCCAACCCAGCAGTGGGCGAGCCTTGAGTAACGCCCGGCGCGGGACCCAGCAGCTGCTGCGGAGTTGTAACCGTCGGATCGAGCACGTTCTCCGCGGTATAAAACTGTTGCACCGTCGTTCCCCGCGCATCGACGGGATAGATCGCAACGCGTGCTGCCGAAAGCAGATTGATTGTCGTTTGAATCGCGTCATCAAATCGCATCTGCGTCTGCCCGAACAGGTCCAGTGGAAACGCGCCCGACAACCAGATCACGTTCTTGCGTCCAGGGAACGCTCCGAGAAACGTTGCCAACTGGTTCAGATTTTGCAGCGTCTTGTACTCGCGGTCACTATCCTGCGCGTAGCGGGTCTCCTGGAGAAAACCTTGAAAGGCAGCAACCGACTCTGGCGAAACTGCTGGCACCGGGCTGTTCGGTCCCTGGTCTTCCTGCGCCACCATCAATGCGATGATCGAGTTGAGCGCGGTTTGCTCCCCCATTGTTTGCAGCATGACGGCAACCTCGGCCTTGTCGTTCTTCCGATAGCCCAGGGCCATTGCCAGCAACGCAGGATCGTCCGAGAAACCCTGAACAAAGCTCAGCCGCATCGACATCACAAAGATCGCAATTCGCGATCCCGGCTTAAGGGTCTTGAGATAGCGTTGCGCGGAGCGCCGAAGCCATATTTGATCGTCCATTGGCGTATTCAACGCGTCGAGCAGCAGAACGTTCACAGCCGGCGGAGTCGGCAATGGCGAGAAGTTGCTGAATACGTTCGGCGGCAGCACCGGAAACTCCAGGTTCTGAGAGCGCCTGGCCAAGTCATTCGTCGTGTGCTCTTCAAAATAGGAGATTGACTGAGGTTTGCCCTGTTCCTCCACCGTAAAGTCGTCCGCCTTCAACCCCTTCACCGGATTCCCGTTACGATCAGTCACGATCACATCCACAAGTACCGCGCGGCTGTTTACCTTGAGTGTGGTATCCGGATTGTTCGTCGCTGCGTCGTTGTTCTGACCGATCAGAGCGGTTGCGAAACAGGCGACGGATGCAGCGATCACCGCGTTAAACCGTTTCATGGACCCCCCTCGAGGCACCAAAAGACTAGCACCTCGTAATTGACTCCGTCGCAGCCAGTTGCAAATCATGGCCGCTTATGTTGCGAACTCACAGCCGGTTCAATCGCCTGCCTCTTGTCCCCTCCGCCTTGTGGCTTCTCCTGTGGAGGTCCAGATTCAGTCTGGTCGTTTTCCGCCTCATCAAAAAAAGCGTCGAACTCGAACCGAACCGATGGTAATTCGAGAAAATCGTCTGGTTGATCATTGCTACCGGTCTCTGCAGCTTGTGATTCCCATGCGAACAGCCGTTGGCTTCCTCCACCATGAAAGCCAGACTTCGCAAAGGACAGATGGAGCGGCGATTCCCAAGCACGACCGGCCCGTATTCAATTACGCTCGCCACATGCGTCACCGGATCACCCGAGTTCCACTCCGCCTCGAGCGAAATCCGCAAGATAGCTCCCGTCCTGGGATCAAGCGCAATCGATCCGTGGTATCCGGGGATGTCGTGAAACGAAACGCGCGCCGGACATTGGTTCGTAACTTCGTAGTGCGATGATCCGCGAGGGACTGTGTATTGA
>JBARBI010000162.1:0-7073 GCA_049792875.1 Candidatus Sulfotelmatobacter sp. | reverse complement strand
ACCCAGTGGAGCAACAACTTTTTCACGAACCTGTTCAGCTACGAATGGGAACTGACGAAGAGTCCGGCCGGTGCGCATCAGTGGACACCGAAAAATGGCGCAGGCGCCGGTACGGTGCCCGATGCGCAAGATCCGTCAAAGCATCACGCGCCATCCATGCTGACCACTGACCTCGCCTTGCGGCTCGACCCTGCTTACGAAAAAATTTCACGGCGCTTTTACGAGCATCCGGATCAGTTGGCAGACGCGTTTGCGCGGGCGTGGTTCAAGTTGACGCACCGCGACATGGGACCGATCTCGCGCTACCTTGGCCCGCTCGTTCCGAAGGAGCCCCTGCTGTGGCAAGATCCTGTTCCCGCTGTGGATCATAAATTGATCGGGGAGAAGGAGATTACTGCTCTGAAAGCAAAGATCCTCGCATCCGGACTGTCGATCTCCCAACTGGTCACGACTGCCTGGGCGTCGGCGGCGTCGTTCCGCGGCTCCGACAAGCGCGGTGGGGCGAACGGGGCGCGCATTCGCCTCGCGCCGCAAAAGGATTGGGAAGTGAACCAGCCGACTGCACTGGCGAAAGTTCTCAAGAAGCTGGAGGCGATCCAAAAGGAGTTCAACAGCTCCCAATCCAACGGGAGCAAGTCCAACGGGAACAAAGCGAAGAAGGTCTCGCTCGCCGACCTGATCGTGCTGGGCGGCTGCGCAGCAGTCGAGGAAGCTGCAAAAAGGGCCGGGCACAAAGTGAAGATCCCTTTCTCGCCGGGGCGCACGGATGCTTCGCAGAAGCAGACCGACGTGCACTCATTCGCCGTAATGGAGCCGATCGCTGACGGGTTCCGCAACTACCTCCGAAGTGGACAGGTCCTGTCGGCTGAGGAGTTGCTGGTGGATCGGGCGCAGTTGCTGACACTGACAGCCCCCGAGATGACGGTTCTCGTCGGCGGCATGCGTGCCCTGAATGCGAACTTCGGGCAGACCAAACACGGTGTCTTCACCAACCGGCCCGAAACGCTGACGAATGATTTCTTCGTCAACCTGCTCGACATGAATACGAGGTGGGAGCCCTCCTCTACATCCGAAGGCGTGTACGAGGGGCGCGATCGGGCGACGGACAAAATCAAGTGGACCGGCACGCGCGTCGATCTGCTGTTCGGTTCGAACTCCCAGCTCCGGGCACTGGCAGAAGTCTATGCGTGTAACGACTCGAAGGAGGCGTTTGTGAAGGACTTCGCGGTTGCGTGGAACAAGGTCATGAACCGTGATCGCTACGACCTTGCCTGAACTCGGCGAAGAACTCGTCGCTTTTCCTGGCTCAGGGGGCGTATCATGCCCCCCGTGCCGCCCTATCCGATAGGCGCAACCGATTCACAGGACCGAGTTTGTCGCCGGGAGAGCGCCATCTGCGTGTCCGAGCTAAGTACGTGCTGCTCGTACCTAACCCGGTAAGGCAAGGTTTGCCGACCAACGGGGAGTTATCGCCCGAGTTCGTCCGACGACTGCACTACTGCTTGTTTGACGTCCACCGGATACATTGGGTTTCAACCGGCAGCGTGCGATCATCACCGCAGGTCTCACCCTCAGGATATATGGTGGTTGAACCCATACGGGGAGGAGAATCCAACGATGTCTCTGCACCGCAAGCTCAGTTTGGCAGGCGCGCTGGTAGTCACCCTGCTGCTGACGACAAGTCTCCTCGCGCAAAGCCCAGATGCCGACCTGCTCTTGCTTCATGGCCACATTCTCACTGTGGATGCCAAGGACTCGGTGGCCCAGGCACTCGCCATTCGCCACGGCATCATCGTGAAAGTCGGCACCGACGCGGAAGTTCTGGAGTTCGCAGGCAATGCTCCCGGCACACGCGTCATTGACCTCCACGGTCATACCGCCACCCCAGGCCTGATTGACACCCACGCCCACATCGCGGAGGGAGGCGTCGAGGAACTCTACGGCGTCAAGCTATCCGATGCCACTTCGGTGGCTGAAATCGTTGCCCGTGTTAAGGCCAAGATCGCGATGGTAAAGCCCGGCGAATGGGTCACCGGCTCCGGCTGGGACGAGGGAAAGCTCTCCGAACATCGCTACGTCACAGCCGCCGATCTCGACTCCGTCGCTCCCAACAATCCCGTCTGGCTCGTCCACACCACCGGCCATTACGGAGTTGCCAATTCACTTGCCCTCAAGCTGGCCCACATCACTGCCGCCACAGCCGACCCCGCTGCCGGCACCATTGACCGCGACCTTCACGGCAACCCCACTGGCGTTCTCAAGGAAGAGTCCGCCATGCAGCCGGTCACCAGCCTCATCCCACCCACCACCCCCGAACAGATGCGGCAGGGGATTCTCTATATTCAGCAGCTGCTGCACAGCGAAGGCATGACCGCCGTCAAAGATCCTGACATTCAACAGATCCACTGGGATGCCTACAAATCCCTCCTCGATCAGAAACAGCTCAAGGAGCGCATCTGCGTCCTGTGGCACGCCGGTTCCACACTGGAGTCGGCGCGCAAGGCGCTCTCCGAGATCAACTCCGTTCCTCGCCTGCCCGCAAGTCTCGGCGGCGACCGCCTGCTCTCCTGCGGCGTCAAAATCTACATGGACGGCTCCGGTGGCGCTCGCACCGGCTGGGTCTACGACGACTGGCTGCGTAACGCCACCACTCCAGATGTCACAAGTTCAGGCGTGGGCAATCAGGGCTACCCGCAAGTCGACCCCGCTGTTTACCGGGAAATGGTTCGCCTCTTCCACCAGAACGGCGTCCCTGTCGGCACCCATGCTGTCGGCGATCGTGCCATGGATTGGGTCGTCGATACTTACGCCCTCGTTGAGCAGGAGCAACCCCGTCCCGGCTTGCGCCACAGCATCATCCATGCCAACCTTCCGACCGCGCACGCCCTCGACGTGATGGCCGCCCTACAGAAAAAATACGATGCCGGCTACCCGGAAATGCAACCCGGATTCCTCTGGTGGATCGGGGACATCTACGCGGCCAGTTACGGTTCCAAACGCGGCCAGAGCCTGGAACCGCTCAAAACTCTCAACTCGCGCGGTATTCTCTGGTCCGGCGGGTCAGACTACTTTGTCACCCCGGTTGCCGCCCGCTACGGCCTGTGGGCTTCGGCAGCGCGCCAGACCGCCAAAGGCACCTACGGCTTGCACCCCTTCGGAATGGCAGAAGCCGTCGATATGCATACTGCACTGCGCAGCTACACCGCCTGGGGCTCGCGCCAAATGTTCCTGGAAAACAAGATCGGTTCGATCGAAGTAGGCAAGAAAGCCGACATTGCGATCTGGGACCGCGACCTCTACGCTATCCCCATCGACGAAGTCAAAAACCTGAAATGCCTGATGACTTTGTTCGATGGCGAAGTGGTCTACAGTTCGCCAGACTCGTCTGTCATACCTCCAGCACACTAACCTGACCGAACATTTGGTAAGGGAAGGGTTGCCGACCAACCGACAGGACATCTTGTTCAGCTTTAGTAGACGTTGGGCGGAGAGCGAGATTTCCCCCAAGTTACTTCTTTGTCAGGGCAGGCCTACACGGCGGAGAAGATCCTTAAAGCGCTCATCCGAGCGGTATCGGTCAAAAATCGGGTCGACCGCAAGGTATCCCATCCAAACAGCGTGATCTTCATAGGCGGCTCGCAGCCATTTGAATGTATCCTCATTCTTATTTGACGCTGCGTAAATCTGAGCCAAGCCGAAAGGGGAAACGTAACGCTTCCTCGAAATCGTCTCCAGTTCGTGCGCGATTCGGAGTGCGTCGCCATTCCGTCCTGCAACTGCGAGGGCAACGGCGACTTGCGCGGAATAGAGTGGACTGTCGCCTGACAGATTCGCCGCTTTCTTCAGCTCGTTAACAGCTTCACTGTGCAACCCTGCACCCCGATAGTCCTCTCCGAGCAGAAGGTGAGCGGCAGCGAAGTTCGGATCCAGTTCAACGGAATTTCGATTTTGATCGATTGCGCGGGAGTAGTCACGTGCCATGTAGTAGCGGAGTCCCACCCAGGTACTGATCATGAGGTTAAGGGGGTCGAGCTCTAGTGCATGCTTCGCTTCGGCCAGTGCCTCGCCATGGCGGCTTCTGATGGAAAGGTAATCTCCGTACCAGTGGTGCGCGTTTGCGTATTGGGGATCCAATTCCAGCGCTCTTTTGAACTCGGCTTCCGCGCCGGCCCAATCCCAACGATGGCTCAGCACCAAGCCCAGAGAGGCATGGGCTTCAGCCGATTGCGGATCGATTTCGACTGCCTTGCGGGCTGCTGCATAAGCCTTGGGGAGCGCGTCGGCTGGAGCTTTGAACCCGTGCCAGGCAAGTCCGCTGTTGCAGTCGGCGAGGCCGGAATACGCTGCCGCATAAGTTGGATCGTTGTCGACCGCCTGCTGAAAATATTGTTCTGCCCTCTGAAGGCTATCTCCGGTTCGCTTGTTCCAGTAATAGCGACCTTTCAAATATGCCAAGTATGCATCCGGCGGTATCTGCCGAGAATTTGCCAGACGTGTTTTCTGCTCTGCAGTCAGAGCGATGTGAATCTGGCTGGCTATGCTTCGCACAACCGAGTCCTGCACGGCCAGTACGTCTTTAAGTTCCCGATCGTAACTCTCGGTCCAGAGGTCGGTTTGATTTTGCGCCTGGATCAGTTGAACGGTAATGCGCACACGGTCCGACGAGCGTCGAACGCCGCCTTCGACAAGATAGTCAGCGTTCAGTTCTCTACCTATTTCTTTCGCCGAGAGCTTGCTCCCTTTGTACTTTGCGACAGAACTACGAGCGATTACCGAGAGTCGCTCCCGGTTGAGTTTTCCCACCTGGACGATCATTTCTTCGTTGAGCCCATCACTGAAAAACTCCTGGTCAGGATCTCGGCTCAAATTGTCGAACGGCAGCACAGCTAAGACTATCTTGCGCTGGAGAACGGCTGGGACGCGCGAACCTCGCCAGCCCCAAAATGCGAGGAATGACAGCATGGACACAACTGCCAGCGAAGCTAACCCAACGAAAAGCCACGGTCGATGTATCTGTCCCCGAGCGGTTTCAGTGCCCGGCACCTTCGCCGCTGTCCGCTCTTGGTCTTGGTCCATCAGGCCGAGGCTGCCGCCTTGCGGCCAGCCATCTGGCTCCGAAGCGAAACTCTGGGTGCCTGTGGGGACGACCGATGCTTCAGGTTTGGGCTCCGTAGTGTGTTCTTCTTCGGGAGAAATAATCGGCGCAATGAATCGATACCCTCGTCCGGTCACGGTCTGGATGAACCGCGGGGTTTCGGGGTCGTCCTTAAGAGCCTGGCGGACTTTGCGGATTGCGCCCCTGATGCTGTTATCCGTGTCGAGGAAAACATCATTGCCCCAAACCCTGGCCACGATTTTCTCGCGACTGACGATCTCGCCCCGGTGCTCCAGCAGCAGAATAAGGATTTCCAGCGGGATACGTTCCAGCTTTAAGACGTGATTGCCGCGGCGCAGACGCCGGGGACGGAGATCGAGTTCGAAATCTTCACCGAACCGGGTCGATTGCGGCAGTCCAATTGGCTGGGAAGTCATGGCATGCCCAAAGAAGTTGACCGATTTTACACCACATTGGAAACATCGACATAGGTACAAACAATGCTTGTGCTTAGCGGGACACAAACCATAACGCCGCGACACACGGTTCGCTATGGACATTCCAGTCCGAAATCGCAATCATGGCGCTCACGCACACCGCTTGCACTCGGAGGACTGACAATGAAAAAGATGTATGGCAAACCCGTAACTCCCGGGCTCTTAAGCGTCTTGATGGTAACGGTCTTGTTCGGCTCCGCAGCCGCAAGAGCCGATGTCGTTTTGGACTGGAACACAATTGCGGTAAATACAGCAGTCGCGAACCACCAGAACCCATTTGCCCAGGCGCGATACGCGGCCATCGTGCAGCTGGCAGTATTCGAAGCCGTGAACGCCATCACGGGCGAGTACCAACCCTATCTTGGGACCATAACAGCGCCGCCCGGCGCTTCAGCCGAAGCGGCAACCACAGAGGCCGCGTATCAGGTGCTGAGCACCTACTTTCCAGCCAGTCAAGCGGCGCTGTATGCGGACCGCACGAACTCGCTCGCGTCCATACCGGACAGCCCAGCTAAGATTGACGGCATCGCAACGGGTGACGCCGCAGCTGCAGCCCTGATCGCTCTGCGCGCTAACGACGGCTCGTCGCCGCCGCAATTCAATGTCCCCGGACCGCCCGTCCCAGGAGGATGGCAGGCGACATCAAGTTGTCCAATTGTGAATGGCGTCGCAGTCGGAATCGCTTTGCAATGGCAGAACGTAACGCCGTTCGGAATTCCGAACGCTGGTGACTTCCTCCTGGGTCCGCCACCGGCGCTCACCAGTAACGAATACGCGAAAGCCTACAACGAGGTAATGACGGTCGGGAGCCTCAACAGCACCGAGCGACCGCAAGATCGCGCAAATGTCGCTCTGTTCTATGCAGCTTCCTCTCCGACTCAAGTGTTCAATCAGGCCGCCGGGCAAGTTGCCCAGGAACAGGGACGCTCGCTGTCCGAGAACGCTCGTGCTCTGGCCCTGATCAACATGGCGATGAGTGACAGCTTGGTGGCATCATTCCTCAACAAATATCACTTCAACTTTTGGCGTCCCGAAACGGCAATCCATGCAGGCGACGCGGACGGCAACTCGAAAACCGTTGGTGATCTCAGCTGGGCCCCATTCATCGTGACTCCGTGCTTCCCGAGCTATCCCTCGAACCATGGCAGTGCGGGCAACGGCGCGGCGGAAGTTCTGAGACGCCTTTACGGCGAAGATGGACACTCGATCAGGTTGACGAGTCCTGCAGTGCCCAACATCACTTTGCAATACACCTCGTTTAAGCAGATCACCGACGATATCTCCGACGCACGGGTTTACGGTGGGATACATTTTCGAACCGACCAGGTCGCGGGCGAGCACTTGGGAAGGGCAGTAGGGAAAACTGTATATAAACACAACTTGCGTCCCGTACACGGTGACGACTAATTCGTTCGTGCGAAGAGGCTCCTGAAGTGCTCCCATTTGTGTCATTTCGAAGGTTAACTGCCGATCAAATGGCA
>JBARBI010000161.1:0-13879 GCA_049792875.1 Candidatus Sulfotelmatobacter sp. | reverse complement strand
CCTCCGAGCGCCCCGCTTTGATCACTATGATCGGTTTGCTCAGTCCGATTTCGCGGGCCGCCGAAAGAAACGAACGCGCGTCTCCCACCGACTCCATGTAGAGCAGAATGCTCTTGGTGTGCGGATCATCCCCGAAGTGATAGATCAGATCGCCCCACCCCACGTCGAGCATCGAGCCGGTCGAAACGATGGAGCTGAATCCCACCTGCTCCCGCTGGCTCCAATCGAGAATCGAAGTCAGCAGCGCGCCGCTCTGGCTTAGAAATGCGACGCTGCCCTTCTGGGGCATGGACTTGGCGAAGGTGGCGTTCAATCCAATCGTCGGATTCATGAACCCCATGCAGTTGGGTCCGATCAAGCGCAGGGATCCGCGGTCGAGATGTTTCCGAATCTCATCCTCCAGCACAGCTCCCTCGTGCCCTTGCTCACGGAACCCCGCCGAAATCACCACCGCCGATTTCACTCCCGCGTCGACACACTCTCCGATGATCTGCGGCACAGTCTGCGCTGGCGTTACGACCAGCGCCAGGTCGACTCCTCCCGCGATGTCTCCGATATGCTTGTGGGTCTTGATGCCGAGGACTTCGGCGTGGCTGGGATTCACGGCATAAACCTTGATCGGATACTTGCTTTCCAGCAGATTCGAAACGACGCTTCGGCCGACGGTGCCGGCGCGGTCGGTGGCGCCGATCACCGCCGCGGAGCGAGGCAGAAACAGCGACTCGAGTCCCGCCCGTGCGGGAGTTGGTGCGGTGTAGATTTTACCGACGGGCGATGGCACGGCGGGACTCGATACTTCGCTCAAAGGATTCCTCCCGCTGGCGCGGCTGCTCCCATCTTTTCACAACTCTAACGAGCAAAAGAAACGGCGTTTTCGGCGCACAACTCACCCATCATGTCACAGTTTTCTACGCTCGTCTGTGATCGCAATGTACCTGCAATCACGAGGCCTCGTGATGGTGATCACAAGCACAAATGCGGTGCTACAATTTAATGCAGAGGGAGGTGCTCAGTGCGCGCCCCTTATGGACTAAATATTCTTGATAATTGCCTTACCTGCCCGGTGCGAGAAGAACATCTTTTTTGTAACCTTTCTGTTCACGCCGGACAACGACTCAACGACATAAAATCCACCGCCGTCTATCCCAAGGGAGCGATGCTCTTCATCGAAGGGCAGCAACCCCGTGGCGTTTTTGTGCTCTGTGCCGGGAAGGCGAAACTTTCCACCTCTTCCCGCGAAGGCAAAACCATCATCACCAAAATCTCCGAGTCGGGAGATGTGCTCGGTCTCAATTCGGTCGTTTCCAACCGACCGTATGAAGTTACCGCCGAGATGATGGAGCCGGGACAGGCCAACTTCATTCCCCGCGATTCCTTGCTGCAGTTTCTCAAGGACAACGGGGAAGTGGCCTTGCGCGTCGCCGAACAATTGAGTCGCAACTACTACACCGCCTACGAGGAGATCCGCACGCTCGGTCTCAGTACCTCGCCGTCGGACAAGTTTGCCAAGCTCCTGTTGTCCTGGTCGACCAAAACGCCGCAGACCGACGGTTCCTCGCAGGTCAAGCTTACGTTGACCCACGAGGAGATTGCGGAGATCATCGGAACCACCCGCGAAACTGTCAGCCGCCTGTTTTCTGAATTCAAGAAAAAACAGTTGCTGCAGCTCAAGGGCTCAACCTTGATTATCCGCAACCGGACGGCGCTGGAAAAGATCGTTCAGTCGTAACGGCAAATGTAGGGACGGCCTCTTCGACTTCGCTCCGGGCAGGCTCTTCGGCTGTCCCGCCGAACGCAGTGAGGCGGAACGAGAGTCCCCACTTCTCGCGCCAAGAACGCGCGAGAAATGGGGCACCCATCGCCTTTTATCCCGCAACGGTCAAAACGGGGCAAGTCGCGTTCCGTACGACTTCGTGCACGGCTGTCCACGGAATATGCGCAGCCACTCTCGCCGACACTGCCCGGTTCGCTCCCATCACAATCAAATCCACTTTGAATTTGTTGCTCGCTGTCAGGACTCCCTCCGCCAGGAAGTCGGTTCCCACTACGAACTCGGGTTCCTGGTCCAAGCCAGTCTCGGCGGGCAGACAGTCCTTCAACTCCTTGAGGGCCCGCATGCGATAGGTTCCCTCCCATTCTTTGACCTCGTCTGCGGCTGCGGCCGGCGGTGCATACGCCGACAGGCTCCCGGAGGCAACGGGCATGGGCGGAAGCATGTGCAGCAGGATCAGCTTTGCCTGCTGCGCCCGGGCCAGCGCTAACGCGAGTGGCAGGGCCTTCGCCGACCCCTTGCCGAAGTCGGTTGCGAACAGAATTCGGTGAAAACCGGGACCGTTGGTTATGGCGGCGATGTCGGCTTTCGGGCCGATCGTCATCACCGGGCAGGTGGCGATGCGCAGCAGTTCCTCCGCCACCGAGCCCAGGGCCAGCTTCTGAAAACCTCCTCGTCCCCGGGTGCCGATCACCAGGAGGTCGATTCCTTTCTCCTCGATCGCCGCTGCCACCTGGTCTGCCACAGGCCCATGCTTCACCAAGGTGGTATCAATCTTCTGTCCCGGCCCAAATCCCTCCACAAGAGACTTGATTCGCTGCTCGGCGTCGATGCGTTCCAAGTCGAGTTCGGGAGGATTCTCCAACGCCCCATACTGACGATCCGGCTGCAACACGTGAACGATCGACAACTGCGCGTTGTTGTCCTGCGCTAGCGCCGACGCATCAAGCAACGCTCGCTTGGAAGCTTCTGAAAAGTCTGTGGCCACGAGAATGTGGCGAAAAGCCACGCTGGTGGTCTGCGTTTTTGATAGCGTGTTCAATTCTGCAACGGTCATACATACCTCCTTGGCGCACCGACTTCATACATCTTCACGGCCGGGCGAGGCGGCCCGCGCTCGCGGTCGTGTTCTTCTCATTTTGTTCTTTGGTGGGGGAGACGGCGAGAGCACCACCTCCTCGGTCAGCAGGCGCACCAGTTTTACCTGGGTTCCTCCCCAGACCAATGTCATCTCTTTCGAGCATCGTTCGCAGAGCCAGAATCGCTCTTCCAGCACCGGATTCAGCGTTTCCGTCGCGGCTTGTATTTCTGGGGTCGCAGCCAGGCAGAAGATCTTTCCCAGGTGAAGATATCGAAAGGTCTCGGAACAGTCGGGGTTTGTGCACTTGGACAGCATGGCGCACCTCTGCCAGCCGTACAGTCAAAATACTATGCCTGCTCCGCTCAGGATGAGGTGACGACAGATACCAAATCGGGTGACCTTCATCACTCCCCCGGCACGCAACCGCCGCCAAGCTTCAATCGCCAGTGGTTTACAATCGCTCGGGAAACGGTGATCAGAAGCACGCCCCCGAACCAGAGGAACTGCACGACGACAAGATAGCTGCGAGTCTGACCCGACAACATGATTGAAATCCGCTGCGCCGCACTGCTTTTCGACATGGACGGAGTCCTCATCAACTCTACTCCCGCTGTGGCGCGGGTCTGGCGCCGCTGGGCGATTGAGCACGGATTCGATCCGGAAGAAGTCGTGGTTCGCGCCCACGGCCGCCCTAGCCTCACAACCGTCCGCGAATATCTCCCGCACGCCGATCATGAAGCCGAGAATCGCGAGGTCGAGCGTCGCGAAATTGAGGACCTCGAAGGCGTTCTCCCGCTCCCCGGCGCGCTCGACCTGCTTGCCAGCCTGCCTGAGAATCGCTGGACCATCGTCACGTCGTGTACGCGCCCTCTGGCCGAAGTCCGCATCCGCGCTGCCGGCCTGCCCTTACCAAAAAAACTGATTACCTCGAACGACATCACGCACGGCAAGCCGCACCCTGAGCCCTATCTGAAAGGCGCTGCGATCCTCGGATTTCCGCCGGAGGAATGTGTTGTTCTCGAAGATGTCCCCGCCGGAGTCCGCGCGGGCAAAGCTTCGGGAGCGAGAGTGATCGGCTTCACAACAACGGTCGCGGAACCTGCGCTGCGGGAAGCCGGGGCGGACTGGGTATTGAACAATTGCGCCGATATTCGCAGGCTGGATCGCGGACAAGATTTGAAACTAGCGCTCAACACCGCAGAGGAATGACGCTGCGGCGTTCTGTGCCCTCCGTGATCTCTGTGTCCTCTGTGGTTATCCTTTATTTTTGGTCGTCGTTTTGATGAAAGATTCCAGTAATCAACCGGCGCATTCCCCGTCTCGTAAATCGCCTCCCCATAGGAGTAGACTTTTCTCCAACCATGGGGATGTCGTCCGCAAGGAGAGACTACATGAAACACAAACTGCTGGTTCTCTGCGCCAGTCTGCTTGCACTCGTCACGCTGGGCCCCGCTCAGGACGCTCAACGCGCCCAGCCCTCTGCCAAGTCCGAGGAGCGGATCATCAAGGAAGTTCGGCACGAACTGCTGATGCTCCCCTACTTCGGCGTGTTCGACTACATTGCCTTTAAGGTGGAAGGCTTCAACGTCACCTTGCTCGGTCAAGTCATACGGCCCACTCTCAAGTCCGACGCCGAGAAAGCCGTGAAGGGGATTGAAGGCGTCGAGAAGGTCGATAACCAGATTGAAGTTCTGCCTCCCTCTCCCGGGGACGACCGCCTGCGCCAGCGCTTGTTCCGTGCGATTTATCAATACCCGCCTTTGCAGAAGTATGAACTCGGCGTGCAGAAGCCCATCCGAATTATCGTCAAGAATGGCCGTGTGAGCCTGGAGGGCGTGGTGGACAACGAAACCGATAAGAATCTCGCCGGCATGCGCGCCAACGGAGTTTCCGGCATCTTCTCGGTGACCAACAATCTGCAAGTCGTGAAATCGTAGAGCAAACCAACTGTCCTGAGAGGACGCGTCCGCGCGTCCTCTCGACTCTTGTTTGCTCAGCGTCCTTACCGTACTTCTTGCGAACCTTGCGGCAAGAAAGAATTGAACTCGCCAAGCGGACAAAGGAATCACAAAGTCCGCAATGCTCATCCCCTGCGGACGCGATGCAAGCTGCACTCTTGACGGATCGTTGCCCCTCACGCCGAAAGCACTCCTCCCGCGTATAATGCTCCCGGATTCGACTTCCGCCCCCGCGGAGCCCCCGGAGGAACGTCATCATGAGTTTGCAAGCCATGAACCGCCGCACTTTTCTCGAAACCGCAACCACTGTCACCGCCGCCACTTTGTTGACCAGTCGCCTGGGTTGGGCTGCCAGTGAACACAAGATCGAAAACCTTGGCGTGCAGCTTTATACCGTGCGCGACCAGATGAAAGCCTCTGTCTACGAAACCCTCGCCAAGGTCGCGTCCATCGGATACAAGGAAGTCGAGTTCGCTGGATACTTCGGCCTCACCCCGAAACAAGTCCGCGACGCGCTCGAAAACAATCACCTCACCGCACCTTCCACCCACGTGCAATATGACGAACTCGACGACAAATTCCCGTCCGTCATCGAAGCCTCCAAGATCATTGGCTTGAAATACATTGTCTGTCCCTGGATCCCCGAGGACCTTCGCAAGTCTCCCGACATCTGGAAGCAGGCGGCGGAGAAGTTCAACCGTTGCGGCGAAGCGACCAAGAAGGCCGGCATGCAGTTTGCCTATCACAACCACTGGTTCGAATTTCTTCCGGTCAACGGCAAGCTTCCCTATGATGAGCTGCTCAAACTATGCGACGCCGATCTGGTGAAGATGGAAATGGACTTGTGCTGGATCACCGCCGCGGGATCCGATCCAGTGAAGTATTTCAATGCGTATCCCGGACGGTTTCCGCTGGTTCACGTCAAAGATCTGAAGACGCTTCCCAAAATCACCGCCGGGGGCGCGCAGAACTACGGCGATACCGTCGACCTGACCGAGGTCGGAAGCGGCATCATCGACTGGAAGCGAATTTTCGCCCAGTCGGACAAGGGAGGCATCAAGTACTATATCGTCGAGCACGATCACCCGAAGCAGCCGTTCGAGAGCATCACGCAGAGCTACGCGTACCTGAACAAGCTGCGCTGGTAGAAGTGAGTCAGCGACCGACCTTGTGGAGCGACGGTTCCGGGAAGGGCACGGCTCAGGGGTTTCGTCACGCCTGCGCGTGCCTGCGCCGCCGTGGCAGAGCGGCGCTTTAGCGCGTGAAGCGTGCCGAATGTGGAAGAGCGGCGCTTCAGCGCCGCGTAAGGCGCGCCGAGTAAGGTTGGGCTTTAGCCCCTGAGGGGATCTGCGGTTTACTCCTCCGGTCCATGTTGAGATTGCTTCGAAGAAGATCGAACCCAGGGAGATCCATGCAAGTCAAGCGGACGCCTAAGACGTACGACGTTTGCATCATCGGCTCCGGCGCCTCGGGAGGCACCGCGGCTAAGGTCCTCACCGAAGGCGGCTTGAGTGTTGCGTTGCTCGAGGCTGGGCCTCCGGTCGTTCCCGAACGAGACTACAAGGAGCATGTCTGGCCCTACGACCTGCCTCATCGTGGCGCCGGTGTCGGAGGCCGCGCCCGCCAGGGACTCAATGACGAATTCCTCGCGCCCAACGGTGCCTGGGAAATCGAAGGTGAGCCTTACGTTTCCGCTCCCGGTTCAAAATTCCGCTGGTTCCGTTCCCGCATCGTCGGTGGCCGCACCAACCACTGGGGACGCATCGCCCTCCGCATGGCTCCGGTCGACTTCAAAGTCCGCTCGCACGACGGCATGGGCGACGACTGGCCGCTCAGCTACCAGGACGTCGCGCCCTACTACGACAAAGTCGAGTCTTACATCGGAGTCTTCGGGACGAAAGAGAACATTTCCAGCGCGCCCGATGGGATCTTCCTCCCGCCGCCCAAGCCGCGCTGCACCGAGACCATCATCAAGAAGGCCTGCGACCATCTCAACATTCTGTGCATCCCTTCGCGGCTGGCGATTCTGACCCAGCCCCACAATGGCCGCCCCGCCTGCCATTACTGCGCCCAATGCGGCCGCGGATGCATCACCGCGTCGAACTTCAGTTCCAGCCAGGTCATGATTCCGCCCGCGGAGAAGACTGGACGCTTGACCCTGGTGACCGGCGCCATGGCACGCGAACTGGTCGTGAACAAAGATGGCAAGGTGGAAGCAGTTTCCTACATCGATAAAGCGACGCACGAAGAAAAGCGCATTCACGCCCGCGCGTTCATCGTCGCCGCCAGCGCCTGCGAATCCGCTCGGCTGCTGCTGAACTCAAAGTCCACAGTCTTTCCCGACGGGCTGGCGAATTCCTCCGGCGTGGTGGGCCGCAATCTGATGGACACCGTCGGCAGCGATGGTGGCGGATATTTTCCTCAGCTCGAGAAAATGCCCGCTCACAATCACGACGGCGTCGGCGGCATGCACATGTATCTGCCGTGGTGGAAGTTCGATCGCAAGAATGAATTCCTGCGCGGCTACCACACCGAGTTCGGCGGCGGACGCGGCATGCCCGGTGTCGGCGACTACGACGACCTGTGCGATGAGTTTGAGGGCTATGGTTCCGCTCTGAAGCACGAGTGCAAAAAGAAATACGGTACCTACATCGGTTTCGCAGGTCGCGGAGAAATGATCCCCAACGAAAACTGCTATTGCGAAATCGATCCCTCGGCTGTGGATCAGTGGGGCATTCCCGTGCTTCGCTTTCACTGGAAGTGGAGCGACAACGAGATCAGGATGGCAAAGGACATGCAGGAAACCTACCGCGAAATCACGGAAGCCGCGGGCGGAGTCTACCTGACCCCAACGCGTCCCGATGGCCCGAATCCCTATGGGATCGCCGACGGCGGCGTGATCATCCACGAAGTGGGCACCGTCCGCATGGGAGAGCACGCTATGACCTCCGCTCTGAACCAGTACTGCCAGGCGCATGACGTGAAGAACCTGTTTGTGACCGACGGAGCTACCTTCGTCACCAACGCTGACAAGAATCCCACCCTCACCATCATGGCGCTGACCTGGCGCGCTTCCGATTACCTGCTGGATCAGGCGAAGAAAGGAAATCTGTGAACCAGGCGCCCATGTCCATTTCACGGCGAGACATTCTGAAATCACTCGCGATCACGGCGATCACCGGTTCCGTCCTGCGCGTGATTCCTCTCGAAGCCGCCGAATACGCTCATCGCATGGTGCGCGCGGAAAAAGCGGCAGCGGAAAACCATGCCTACACGCCCAAGTTCTTCTCCGCTCACTTCTACAAGACCCTGCAAGCGCTTTGCCAGGCCATCATTCCGTCCGACGAAGACGCTAAGGGAGCGATCGAGGCCGGCGCGCCCGAGTTTATTGACCTGATCACCAGCGAGAACAAGGAATACCAGGTCGCCCTCGGTGGCGGACTCATGTGGCTCGACAATACTTGCATCGATCGCTACGGCACAGCCTATCTCGATTGCACGCCGGCGCAGCAGAAGGAAATCCTCGACCTCATCGCCTACCGCAAGAACGCGAAGCAAGACCCCAGCCTCGGCCAAGGCATCGAATTCTTCGGATTCCTGCGCAAGCTCACCGCCGATGGTTTCTTCACCAGCGAAATCGGTATCGAATATCTGGGATACATCGGCAACACGTTCGTAAAAGAGTTTCCCGGCTGTCCGCCCGTGCCGGAAGCATAGGGCCTTTCCGACTCACGCCTTCCCGAACGGATCTTCCAGCGACCGGGGCTGCGGGGTGAACAACTCCGCCCCGTTCTCCGTAACGTGCATGTCGTCTTCAATCCGTATGCCGAACTCGCCACGAATATAAATCCCAGGCTCGTTGCTGGTCGTCATGTTCGCCTGCAGTTTGGTGGGATTGCCGCGGACCAGGTAAGGCCACTCGTGCCCGTCCATGCCCAGGCCGTGCCCGAGCCGGTGGGTGAAGTATTTGTAGTCGGGACCATAACCGCCCTCGGTCACTACCTTTCGAGCTGCGGCGTCGACCGAGCCACACTCGGCGCCGGGGCGCGCCGCCGCCAGCGCCGCCGACTGGGCCCGGAGCACAATGTCGAATACCCGCTTCATCTTGTCAGAAGCTTTGCCGAGAACGAACGTTCGCGTGATGTCAGACTGGTACCCTTCGACCGTACAGCCGTCGTCGATCATGACAATCGAGCCTTCGCGGATCACCTGGGGTGTAGCCAATCCATGAGGAAACGCAGTGGCTTCGTCCACCATGACACTGGCGTCGCCGGGAAATCCCAACTGGCGGTACGCCGCGTCAATCAGATCGGAGACATCCCGCTGCGTCATGCCCGGACGCAGCGCGCGGTAGACGGCCTCGTACGCCGCCAGCGTGACCTGCGAAGCCAGCCGCATCAGCGCGATTTCGTGGGCGCTCTTGATCATGCGGCAGCCGGCGGTGACCGGAGTCGCGCTGGTGATCGTCACTTGGGATGCGGCCTGCGATAAAGCCTTGGCAATGCCATCGGCAAACACGAAGCGCACGGTTTCCTCGAGACCGATCTTGCCGCTCGCGATGCCACGTTCCTTCAATCCCTGCGCGATGCGCTGGTACGGGCTCTCGTCTTCCTGCCACACCCTTACGTCGGGCTGCTCACCATCCGGCGCGTTGCTGAGTTGCTCTCGCGCCCGCCCCTGTTCAAATGCCGGGCACACGTAGAACGCCGTGCCCTTGGCGGGCAGTACCAGCGCGAACGTACGCTCCCCACCCCACCAGCGGATGCCGGTGAAGTATCGCAACGACGTGCCCTCCATCAGCAGGATCGCGTCGAGCGCGTTCTCGCTCATGAGTTGGCGGGCCCGCGCCTGTCGTTCGCGGCGCTCTTCGCGCGTGATCGGCGTGGCCTCGCTCTTCCGCGATTTCAACTGCGCCAGCGACGGTGGAAGGGAAACGTCGTCCCTTTCCCCCGCTACGGCCATGAGAGAATGCGGCGCAGCCGCCAACCCGGCTGTTACACTGCCCACTTCCAGAAATCGTCGCCGCGAAATCATGAACCCCTCCAAGATTTGAGGAAAGTAATCCGGCCATTATAGGTGGGATTTGTGATTTTCGATTTCAGATTGCCGATTCAGGGAGCGATTCTGCCAACCGCGCTCGGGAGCGCGGTTTCGAGTCCACGAAAATTGCGTGCAAGTGTAACATTTGTTGTAAGTTAGACGTATTATGCATATATTTATGTACGTACAAATGCGACATAGTAAGGGATTTATCCGGAGCTCGATAAATCGCTCCCGCGCGTCGCATAGAGTGCCCTTTCCGGAGCCGGAAACAGCCCTGGCATCGACGATCGATTTCGAGGTCAGGGAAACATCGTCCAAGACAAGACTTCGCGTCCTGGAGCCTGCCAGGGGCCTTCAACGACTTTTCAACCACTTCCACGGAACCTCAACGACTTACAAAACGACGAGTCGGCGAGACATCGCCGAAACGTGCAGAGTCAGCCGCTTTGTTGTCGCCGGACTCGAAGGAGAAGCTTCACGGAATCTAGTGCTGCACGTCATACGCCAGCGACACCCGCCCCGAGCCGTAAACCTTGTGGTTCGATGGAGATCTCAAAGCCAGAGTTACGGGTTAGTCGGTGCTTGGTTTCGCGCCGGGCAGGCGTTTTCTGAGGAATGCAATTTGTCCCGTGTGATGGGCCTCGTGTTCGCAGACGTGGAACCACTTGCAGTAATTGTTCGTCGGACCCCAGGGCCAGTCCTTGTCGACGGCCATGAGCCACGCGTCATCGCGCTTGCTGAACTCCGCCAGCGATTTTGCACGGGTCTCCTGAAGTACGTTCAGGTAGTAATCCCGGTCGTGGCCCTTGATGGTTTTCCGGCCCACGTCCCCCAGATCCATCGCCGGATCCCACTGCTGCTTCACAGAATTGGGCCAGCTGTCCCACTTCTTGCCTTCGAAGGTATTGAACTGGTAGTAGGTCTCAGTGGCCGCGAGGTGGAGCATCAGGGCGCCGATGGTATTGGCGTTGGGGTCAATGAGGTAGTCGAGGTCAGCCGTTGTCAGCCCCTTGGTTGCAGAGATTGCACCGTTGGCCTCGCGCATCCAGGTGAGCTGGGAGACGAATGCTCCCAACTGTGGCGTGTATCCGGGTCGAGGTCCAAGGATGTTGAGATTCGAGTCGCTTGCCTGGGCGGTCTCGGGAAGCGAGAGTGCTCCCAATAGAGCGGAGAATCCGACTGTAACCGCGGCTGACCCTTTTAGAAAGCTTCTCCGATTGGAAAAGCATTCGTTGGCGAGGAAATCCTGTTCGCGTACTGCCATGGCTGTCTCCTTCGAGCTAATTTGTCTTGAGTCCTAACGGTTCGTCTGGCCCAAAGTCGAACAGATCGCAGCCCACGTTCTTGTGAAGGCCGCGAATAAAGCACAAAAATCCTAGGGGTGTCGAACGGAGAAGTCAATCGCCAACGGTCTTTGTCGCTGAGGTATGCTCGCTCCCATGGAATCCGGTTTCCAATGCGCTTCCTGCGGAGAATGGAACACCACTTCGGTGGACCAGTCCGCCGGACGCCGCCAGAGCTACGTCGAAGACTGCCAGGTGTGCTGCAAGCCGAATGTGCTGCGCATCGAGTACGACAACTCCTCGCAGGAATTCTTCATTACCGCCCAGCTGGAATGAAGCGCGCGGCCTCGGGCTGTCGAGCTGCGCTCGACGGACAGCCGAGGGCGGCTGTCCCCACATAGGTTGCTTCGCGCAACACACCCGGTGTTAGGACGACGCACTGTTACGACGGACTCGCTCTCGTCCCCGGCTCGCGCTATAGTTAGCAGTTCACCGGCACCGCAGAAAGGACCGACCGCAATGGTGACAGGGTACAGCGCTGGCAGGACGGTGGCTCACAATATGGTGACCACGCAGTTTGAACTTGACGGCTTCCGCGTGACGCGTACCTTGGGAGTCGTGCGCGGCATCGTGGTGCGTTCCCGTTCCATCTTCGGAACCATCGGCGCGGGACTGCAGACGCTGGTCGGCGGCAACATCACGCTGCTTACGAACTTGTGCGAGAAGACGCGGCAGGAAGCCTTCGACCTGATGCTGCAGCACGCCGCCGAGTTAGGCGCGAACGCCGTGGTCGGCGCGCGCTACGATGCAACCGAAGTCATGCAGGGCGTCACCGAAGTCCTGGCCTACGGCACGGCAGTGTTCGTCGAGCCATCAAAGTGAAGAAATGAAAACCACAGACGACGCAGAGGAAATAAGATGCGAACCAATCCGGGCAGGCAATCATCTCGGGATCGCATGAACAATCTAGATTTTCCGTCTTCTTCTGCGTACTCTGGTTTTGATCTGACAGACTATTCTTTGTAGAGATACCCCGCGACCAGCGCGGCCAGGATGGCGCCCAGCCACATCTCGACCATCTGCCCAAACGGCAGGGCGCGGCCCGCGGAGGACCACACCGCCTGCGCGAAGTTCCCCGGAAAGCCGGCGAAGAAGCCGGCCAGAAATCCGATCTTGAGCGCCGTGCCGGGACCTGGTCCAAGGCCCTGACGCGCCCAGGCATAAAGATGCGCGACGGCAATCGCCAGGATAAACAGCAGGATCGCCCACTCCGCCACGAAGTAGGGATAGCGCGGAGTCTTCAGATACCAACCGGCGTTCTGTGCGATGGCGTAGCGCGGGCCAGTGATGTAACGGTAGACAAAGAAGCTCCAAAGGTTCCAGACCACGCCTCCCGCCAAACCGCCTAACCAGATTCTGCCTCTGTTCAGTGACATGCAGCGCCTCCTCAATCTCGGTTTCGAAAAGGGTCCTGGGCCGATATGCGCGGAAGTGTACACCAATCCGGCAGGAGCAGGCGGTGCTTCTAAGAAAGGTGCTTGGCGAGCGTTTGCTGGCGGTGGGCGAACGTGCTTCGCATCGGATGGCGGACGAAGAGCGGGTTGATACCCGCCCCAGAAAGCCGAAGCTCAATTGGCCGTCGATGAGGTCGGGGGTAAGCGTCCCGGAAGTGCTTCAGCATCACCTCTCCGGAACCGGCTATCCGCAATCTGTCATAGAACCCAAGAAATGTTAGTGGCCGAGGATTTACCGAGGTCCTTCGCTTCGCTCAAGATGACAACGGCGTTTGAGGCTTCAGACCCCCAGCCAATTCACCACTTCGCACGTTCGATTCCCGCTTTTCCACAAGACAATCCGCGCCAGTGGCGGAGATCAAGAAAAATCGTAGCGAAAGAATGGCGAAAGAACCCAGGCGGTAAACGCAACCCCTTGTGGTCGTTCGAGTAGTTAACCACAAGCCTTCGTACTTTCTCGGATCAGTGCCATTGTGGGATTACGACCATCAAGTTTCTGCTTGACAATAAACGACTTACGGTTAAGATGTGGTACAAAGTGGTACGAAGTGGTAGAGACAGTTAGGGCAGTGGGACTCAGGAGCTGAAAACGAGGAGCCGGTGGAAAACCGACCCAAGAGCACGACAAACAGCCCGAATCGCCCGACTCTGACCGAACTTTGCACTGCTTTGACCTCCCTCGTTGCTGTCGTAGCGGCCAATAGAAAGAGCACCCCAATAAGGGGAAGCGGCCTCCGCAGGGGCCTTACACATGTTTCGCGGCAATCATCCAACCCGAGTCGACGAAAAAGGACGGCTCAAGGTCCCGGCCGAGTTCAAGCGGGTGATCGACGAGAAATACGGACAGCAATTCTACATCACAAGTCTCGATGGGAAGGTTGCTCAAGTGTATCCCTTCGAGGAATGGGAGCGGATCGAGCAGAAGCTGGCAGGGCTCTCCAATTTCAATCCCACGAAGAAGAAGTTTCTCGACCGGACGAACTATTACGGGCAGCAGGTCGAGATGGACGGGCAGGGAAGGTTGCTGCTGCCGCAGTTGCTGCGCGAGACCGGACAGATTAAGGGCGAGGTAGCGGTTCTGGGGAATTTGACGTTTCTCACGGTCAGGAACCTGGAGCTGTTCAAGAAAGAGATCGAAGAAGAAAAGTTCACGCCTGACGATGAGAAGACGCTCGACGAACTGGGCATCTAGTGGGCGAGGGATCAACAGACACCCCTCAGGGGGTTGG
>JBARBI010000160.1:0-7726 GCA_049792875.1 Candidatus Sulfotelmatobacter sp. | reverse complement strand
CTTGCGGGCCTTGCAGGAACATGAATTTGAACGTCTTGGGAACTCCAAAACCATTCGCGTGGACGTTCGCCTGATTGCCGCAACCCATCGTGATCTGCAGGCGATGATACGGAACAACCAGTTCCGTGAAGACCTGTTTTACCGATTGAATGTCTGCCCGATTGAGATTCCTCCGCTTCGCGAAAGGCGCGAGGACATTCCGCTCTTGGTGCACTATTTTGTTTTGCGCCACTCCCGGCAAATGCAAAAGCGCGTCAAATCGGTTCCGAAGCACGCCATGGAGGCGCTGGTGAACGCCGATTGGCCGGGCAATATTCGGCAGCTGGAGAACTTCATCGAGCGTTGCGTGATCTTCACGCAAGGGGACGAATTGAATGTCCTAAGTGCAGAGTTGAAGAAACCATCGGTCCGCTCCAGTGCTTCCGCCACACCAAGCTTCGAACAAGCCGAGAGGCAAGCCATTATCGATGCTTTGATAGCTGCGTCCGGGAAAATCGCCGGCACGGGCGGAGCGGCAGAGCGCCTGGGATTGAAACGAACAACACTCCAGAACAAGATGAACAGGCTGAACATCAGCCGTGCTGAGTATTCCGGGTGAGAATTGGCCTTAATGCGCAGTTTGATTTCGAGAAGTGAAGCGGCGGGTATCTGGCATGACGTCTGTAAAAGTTGCCCAAACCAACTCACTGCTAGACCGACTGCCTCACAAATGAAACCTGCGCTGGCGCGCGGTCGCGAGTGGTTCTGATTGCAGGGTGGCTAGCAACTATTTCCGTTGAATTCGGATCGCCTGTTCCACAGTGCGTGCCGGATGCGAACTCTGAGTTCTTGTCGGCCAGCAGCAGGTGCATTTCCTCGCCAGCTCGTTTCTTTTGCTAAGGTTACAATTCCGAGTGACTGATATCACGGTTTGATGTTCGTTTTTGGGTACAGTACGTTCACCGCGTCTGAACGGGTCATGGTGTCTGACGCCGATCGGCTGCGATGGTGGAAGGATGTTTTCTTGCCGATTGCCTCTGCTTCGGTCTAAGTGGCGACGGACCACAATAACGACAGCTTTTATCGTCGTGTATTGGTTCTCGGTCGCCACCTTCACGGATACAGTGTACTAACACTCACGTTTCCGTTAAGTCTAGGACTGACGTAGCCCCCGCTTGTGTAGTTATCACCGCATCTATGCCCAGAACGCGCTAAGATTACGACAAATGAGCGGAGCACCCAGACCAAATTCCGCATTTCGCATGCGTGTATTCTTCTTGGCGTGCGCGGCTCTGCTCTGCGGTGAAACCGCATTTGCGATCGATCCCTCGCTCGACCTTAACCAATACGCGCATTCCGCGTGGTTCTTTCGCAATGGTTTCTTGAATGGCGCAGTCTACGCAATCACGCAAACCCCTGACGGTTATCTCTGGTTAGGCACGCAGTCCGGTGTTGTTCGCTTTGACGGCGCTCGAGCAGTGCCATTAGTTCTCCCGCCTGGCCAGCAACTTCCCAGCACCGCGGTTACCTCACTCCTGGCGGCACGCGACGGTACCCTTTGGATCGGAACCTTCGACGGGCTGGCGAGTTGGAAGGATGGTCGCCTAACCGAATACCCCGCACTCGCCCAGCGATCTGTTATCGCACTCTTTGAGGATCGGGACGGAACCATGTGGGCGGGCGGGTTTGGAGGTCCGAGGGGGAAACTCTGCGCAATTCGCGGCGGAAGAACCACCTGTTTCGGTGAGGACGGCAGGCTCGGCGCCGTCGTGACATCTTTGTATGAAGATTCCGACGGCAGTCTCTGGGTCGCAGCGGCCACAGGACTATGGCGATGGAACCCTGGCCCTCCAACCCGCTTTCCATCACCAAGAATTCCGAGCTTCCAAGCTTTCACGCACGGCGATGATGGTTCAGGTGTAATCGTCGCATTGGATAGCGTTCGTCAAATCGTCGGCGGAAACCTGATAGATTACCCACTTCCTGGCGCGCCGCTCCCTTTGACGGCTGCACATCTCCTGCGCGATCGCAACGGTGGACTGTGGATCGGCACTAGCGGTCATGGGCTCGTTCACTCCTACCAGGGCAAAACCAGCGTGTTTGCGCACTCCGACGGCCTGTCGGGCGATCGCGTAATCGCCTTGTTCGAGGACCATGAGGGAACAATCTGGGTTGCTACCTCCGAAGGTCTGGATCAATTCCGTGAATCGCCCGTAGGCTCGTTCTCGGTGAGAGAACAGCTGTCCAGTGCGACTGCTACGTCCATTCTGGCGGCGCGCGATGGCAGCATATGGATGGGCACGGAAGATGGGCTCAACCGGTGGAAGCAGGGACGCATCACGGTATATCGGAAGCGAACCCATCCGGGACTGCCCGACGATGCAGTCCAATCGCTGTTCGAGGATGAACATGGCCGCATTTGGGTTTCAGGCCATCGCGGCCTTGCGGTGCTGGAAGGGGCGAAGTTTACTCTGGTGCCTTCGGTGCCTCCGGGCACTACGCATGCCATCGCTGGCGACAAGCACGGCGGTCTGTGGCTCAGCCTGTGGGTCACCTCGAATGATTACGGTCTTGTGCACCTGGCTGGCGGGAAAATCATTGAGAAGGTATCTTGGCAGAAAATCGGCGGTGGGCCCGGCTCCGGCTTGGTGCCTGACCAAGACGGCGGTGTCTGGACCGGTCTGATAAGCGGCGGCATAGCCTATTGGCGCGCCGGCCAAATCCGGAACCTGCCATTGAGCGGAGACCAGGCAGGCTCTCCGAGGGTGTTGGAGCTTAGCCCTGATCGCGACGGTTCGCTTTGGGCTGCAACCGAAAATGGTCTTTATCGGATAACGAACGGACGAGTCGCGTCCCTCACGACGGCGAACGGATTGCCCTGCAATGCCGTCCACTGGATTATCGAAGACGATCTTTCTTCCTACTGGCTCTACACGCGCTGCGGGCTCTTGCGTATTGCCCGAAGCGAGTTGGCCGCATGGACCGCCGACCCCAAGCGCATGATCCAGGCAACCACGTTTGACGTTGCTGATGGCATCCGCCCGGTTGCCGTCCTTAAGGGATTCAGGCCTTCGGTTACCAAGGCCTCCGACGGCAGAATCTGGTTCCTGAATTGGGATGTCATCAGTGTCCTTGACCCGTTCCGCATCCGCATCAACACCCTGCCACCGCCGGTGCGCATCGAGCAAATCGTCGCCGATCACAAGACGTACGCGGCGACAAGCGGCTTGCGCCTGCCCCCGCGTGTGCGCAATCTCGCGTTTGATTTCGTGGCGCTGAGCCTCGTTGCTCCGGAAAAAAACCACTACCGTTTCAAGCTGGAGGGGTGGGACCCTGACTGGAGAGATGCTGTCAATGAATACCGGGTGGAGTACTCGAATCTGCCGCCCAAGCGTTACAAGTTTCGCGTGATCGCGACCAACAACAGTGGCGTGTGGAACGAGCAGGGCGATACCCTGGAGTTCTCCATCGCCCCCGCATACTATCAGACGAATTGGTTTCGTGCGCTCTACGTCGCCGTTTTTTTGGGGTTACTGTGGACGGCTTATCAGTTTCGTGTCCGGCAGTTGCATCATGAGTTCAACATGACGCTGGAGGTTCGCGTCGGCGAGAGAACACGGATCGCAAGGGACCTGCACGACACTCTGCTCCAAAGCTTCCACGGTTTGCTGCTGCGGTTCCAGACTGTTTCGCAGTTGCTGCCGGAGCACACGGAGGCAAAAGAGAAGCTGGACAGCGCCATCAAGCAGGCTGCTGAGGCGATCACCGAAGGTCGGGATGCAGTACAGGGATTGCGCGAGTCCACTGTCCAAAGCAATGATCTTGCGCTGGCCATAAGCACCCTCGGAGAAGAGCTCGCGGCTGATCCAAGCATTCACAGATCTGCGGCATTCCGTGTAGCGGTTGAGGGCGCGGCGCGAGATCTTCATCCTATCCTTCGTGATGAGATTTATAAGATTGCTGCCGAAGCCCTCCGGAATGCTTTTCGGCACGCGCAGGCACAGCGGGTTGAAGTTGAAATCCGCTATGACGATGAGCAATTCCGGTTGCGTGTGCGGGACGATGGGAAAGGCATTGATCCAGCGGCTCTCTCCGGCATGGGCCGCGAGGGACACTACGGGTTGCGCGGTATACGGGAACGCGCCACACTCAACGGAGGTAAGCTAGCGGTATGGAGCGAAGTCGATGCAGGTACCGAAGTGGAACTGTGCATTCCTGCCAGAGCCGTTTACGCGACAGCTAGCAGACGTTCTTGGTGGTCACGCAAGTTTTCGGGAAAAGCGGAGGCGTAAGCAGACATGAGCGGAGGCGCCTCACGAATTCGAATTCTGGCGGTCGACGATCATCCAATTGTGCGCCAAGGGATCGCCGGTCTGGTTGGCGTCCAGCAGGATATGGCTGTAGTAGGTGAAGCGTCCAACGGTCGCGAGGCTATCCAGCAGTTCCGCACGCATCGTCCGGACGTGACGCTGATGGACCTGCAAATGCCGGAAATGAATGGTCTCGACGCGCTCATCGCCATTCGCAATGAATTTCCCGACGCGAGAGTGATTGTGCTGACGACCTACGCAGGCGATACGCAAATTCTCCGTGCGCTGAAGGCCGGCGCTCAGGCTTACCTACTCAAGAATACGTTGCATAAGGAATTACTGGAGACGATCCGCGCCGTCCACACTGGAAAGAAGACCCTTTCCCCAGAGGTCTCGTGCGAAATCGCAGAACATGCGACTGATGATACCCTGACACCTGCAGAAATTTCTGTGTTGCGACTGATCGCCGCTGGTAACGCGAACAAGCAAATTGCGGATCAGCTCTCCATCACGGAGGAAACCGTTAAGAGTCGAGTCAAGAACATTCTTTCTAAACTAGGTGCGAAAGATCGAACGCACGCCGCAACAATCGGGTTGAAGAGAGGAATCATCGAGCTGTAGTGTCCACCCACCTTGCTACCATGCCGCAAACGCAAAACCCTAAAGAGTGACGATCCCGACTCCATTTGGGGTTTCGATTCGCCTCGGCAACGACGGAAACTAGTGACGTCTAGAAGGGTGCGTTTTGCGACGGTTATATTCAACATTCGCTGGCGGTTGGCCTGGCACAGGCCTGCTTCTCATGCGCTCGGTTGTCGGCTCCGCACTAATTGTGCGCGCAAGCTTGACGCTCTGGAGCGACCCTCCGATAAGCACGACAATAACTTCCGTGCTTTTAGTGGGATGCGGAATTCTTCTAATCCCCGGGCTATGGACACCCATTGCTGGAACGTTCGTTGCCTTGACTGAAATCTGGCAGATCCGGACGCTCCCGGGAGACCCATGGGTTCCCATTTTGCTAGGAACCATGTGTGGCGCTCTCGCAATGTTAGGCCCTGGTTTATGGTCGGTCGATGCGCGCCTCTTTGGATGGCGGCGCGTCGAAGCTCCCCATCGCAAAAGTAGTTCTAGCTCTTCTTAAGATACTGCCCCCAGCGACCAAATTTCTCGCCTCAAAAGGAAGCTGCTATTCGCCCCGAAGAGTTTGTGATTTGCCCCCATGTGGGGTTGTCCGAAGGCGGAACTGTATTGCAAAATGCGCGCATCACTAGACCAACAGGGTCTACATTCGAGTTCGAGACAAGATCGTTGGACAACCAGGATGGAGGAAAGTATGGGGGACGCAGCTGTTGCTTTCACGGACCTCGGAGGCATCGCAGGAACAAGTTTTCCCGAAGTAGCCGAGCTGGAAGAAGAACGCCTGTACCTTGAATCGGAAATTGACTCCGAGTACAACTTTGGGGACATCGTCGGCAAGAGTGCCGCTCTTCGCAGAGTGCTGGACGAGGTTGCGATCGTCGCACCAACAGGGTCAACCGTGCTCCTGCACGGGGAAACCGGCACTGGCAAGGAACTAGTTGCCCGGGCGATCCATAACCTCAGCCCGCGTCGCGAGCGCAGTTTTGTTCGACTCAACTGTGCCGCCATACCTTCCGGGCTGGTGGAAAGCGAACTGTTTGGGCATGAAAGGGGAGCCTTCACCGGCGCGCTCATGCAGAAACAAGGCCGTTTCGAGTTGGCCGATCGCGGCAGTCTGTTTCTGGATGAGATCGGCGATATCAGCCTGGAGCTGCAACCAAAGCTACTGCGCGCCCTACAGGAACATGAATTTGAGCGACTGGGGAGTACGAAAACGATTCGCGTGGACGTTCGCTTGATTGCCGCAACGCACCGCGATCTGCAGGACATGATCTGCAAAAACCAGTTTCGCGAGGACCTTTTTTATCGATTGAATGTTTTTCCGATCGAAATCCCTCCGCTTCGCGAGAGGCGCGAGGACATACCGCTCCTGGTGCACTATTTTGTTTTGCGCCACTCCCGCGAAATGCAAAAGCCAATTAAGTCCGTTCCGAAGCAGGTCATGGAGGCGCTGGTGAATGCCGATTGGCCGGGTAACATTCGCGAACTGGAAAACTTCATCGAGCGCTGCGTGATTCTCACCCAAGGGCACGAGTTGAATGTCCCACGTGCAGAGCTGAGGCGCTCCGTTGCTTCCGCCGCATCAACATTCGAACAGGCCGAGCGGCAGGTCATCACCGATGCGCTGAGAGCTGCCTTGGGGAAGATAGCTGGCAAGGGCGGAGCGGCGGAGCGCCTCGGACTGAAACGAACAACGCTCCAAAACAAGATGAACAAATTGAACATCAGTCGCGCTGGCTATGCCGTGTAAGTGTTTGCGCAGGGCTCGTGCGCTACGCGAGGTATCTATTGACGATTTGAACGGTGATGAGGGTAAGGCAATGAGCACAGAAACCAGGATGGCAATTGAGCAATCGACACCAATGCCACAGCGTTCCGAGAGCGGCGTGAGTGTGCGTTACGAAACCAAAGTTTTCTCGCATTGGGATCGGCAAGCGTGGGCCGAAGTAGCTCACGCTTTCACCTATGAAATTGCCTGGATACCGGAACGGCAGTGCTGGCGGAGTTTCCTGTGCTCCGTCAGCAAGCTCGCCTGAAAAGTTTTGGCAGCTATACAGGTTTTTCGAGTTACGACAGTGAAGGGGAAGTTATGGCAACAGCAACACAATCGGTTCGCATAGAAGAATTGGACACGAAAAAGCGGAGTTCCACGTCGCGAGATTTTGAAGATGCGCTGCGACAAAAGATCGTGGGACAGGACGAAGCCGTGCAAGCGCTTGTCGAGCTATATCAGGTGTTCTGCGCTGGGCTACACCCCCCAGGTCGTCCCGTCGGAAACCTCCTATTTCTGGGACCGACCGGCTCCGGCAAGACGCGCATTGTCGAGGCTGCAGCAGAAATTCTGTTTGGAGATAGCCGAGCGCTGATCAAAGTGGATTGTGCGGAGTTCCAGCACTCCCATGAGATCGCCAAACTGATTGGCTCGCCCCCAGGGTACCTGGGCCATAGGGAGACCCATCCGCTGATTACGCAAGAGGAACTGGCTAAGAGCCACCGAAGTGAGTTGAAACTCAGCTTCCTACTGTTTGACGAGATTGAGAAAGCGAGTGACGCACTTTGGCAACTGTTGCTTGGAATCCTGGACAAAGCGACCTTAACGTTAGGGGACAACCGGAGAGTCGATCTGTCGCAGACGGTGATCTTCCTGACTTCGAACCTGGGGGGAGGAGAGATCACGGAATTGATGCAAGGTGGGATGGGTTTCATCCAGCCGAAGGACATGCCAGCCAAGGGATTAAACGAGAAGGTGGAGAGGACGGCGGTGGAAGCGGCACGGCGGAAGTTTTCGCCCGAGTTTA
>JBARBI010000159.1:0-25412 GCA_049792875.1 Candidatus Sulfotelmatobacter sp. | reverse complement strand
CCCATGTACCACGGCGAGCGTTTTTGGGGGCTAATGAGCGCTAGGAAGCAAAAACAGCAGGGTCTGCGGAGCCGCATATAACCTGTAGATTCTGCTGTTTTTACTGATGAAATAAGTTTGTAGCGCTACCGGGAATCGAACCCGGGTTTGAAGATTGAGAATCTTCCGTCCTAACCCCTAGACGATAGCGCCACTACTTTATAGCGAGTTCGCGTTCGTATTTCTTTCCCTCGGTTTCGATTTTACGGCCAAGACCGGACGCCACACAAGCGGTCACCCATTCCTTGCGTGGGGTTGATTCCGTCGAAAATTCGCAGCACCTTCGTCAGCGACTACGCGCTGAGCCGGGTGGAAGATTCCTCCTCCGCGTGGCTCAACGGTACGAGGACCCACCCTCGTGCTTTACAAGCACGCGGGCGGGTTGTCTCCTGTCTTAAGCGACCGCTTGTGCTGAGCGCTCAATGAACACCAGCAGGTCGGCACCGCTTTACTCTCTTCGTTGAATTTGCACGACAGGTTATGACAATAAGATCGGGCGATTGTCATTGCTTCCAGGAAGCTTGAGCGAGTCGCTCACCGTGACCTCGGCGACGTGGAGCCGGGTCACGGTGAGATCTTTAATCGCGAGAGATTCGAATTCGGCCCCTCCGACGGAAATGCGGCGGATCGCCAACCGGCCAATCGCGAATGCGCCGATCGCGAATGCGCCAACCGCCGCCGCGCCGATCGCAGTGGCTATCAGCGCAACTCTGCCAACACTCCGGCCTTTCGAACTGGTTAGCTCCTTCATATATCTGGCTCCTTAGATCGTTAGCGACGCGACCGCAGGCTGCGTCCCTTGGGACCACCGCTAAGGTCTGGAACTTCTTCGCCAAGGGCGGTGGCTCAATCGCCCCTGGGGAAAGGCCCCGAGGAGCCCTGCGGCTTTTCACCGAGGGGTGGTTAGTCAGGCCCCGGCGCGCGGTCGTCACAATCGGTGTCTATTCTTTGTCGAGATATTCGCCGGGCACATCATCCTCCGGCACCTCGTGCGTGCGGACTTCCTTCTCGTCGGCGTCATCAGCACTCTCGACGCCAGCGACGACGTCGGCCTCGAACGCATTCCCCTCCTCGATCAACTCGTCGACGCTCTCCGAATCCGCGGCCTCGAGGCGGGACAAGCCTTGCAAATCTCCAGACTGTTCCTCGGCGCGCGATCTTCGAGGTTCGAATGAGAACGCCACTTCACCCACACGCTTGCTTTTCTTGGCGGGCTGTTTCGAGGCTGCAGCTGCCTTTTTTCCTGCCCTCTTCGGCGCTGGCTTCCGCTTCGTCAACTTCTTTGGACGTCGCTTCGAATGCGTTGCTGTTGCCTTCTTGCGGGCAGTTCGCTTGGGCTTCATCGGCTTCTTAGGCTTCTTCGTGGTTTTCTTTTTGGCGGCCATTGGCGCAGTCTAGCACCGGAGCACAGGTGCCGCAAAGCGGAGCGCCGCGCTCTGTTGGCCTACGTTTCTGTCGAATTCGCGTAGATCAGATGATGGACCTTCGGTTCGCCCGCCACGTAACCGTACAAGCGTCGCTCCAGTTCGCGATCGGCCAGTGTTTGACGCTCGTGTTGACGCAGATGTTCTGCCCAAGAATTCACCAGGAATATTTCCAGATAACGATCCCCGACTTCAGTATCACGGTAAATCCCCCAGCGGTACGCGCCGTCGCGACGTCGCATCCGACCGTATTCATGCATCGCATCCACAAATTCTGCTGTCCGTTCTGGAATAACCATGTATTCGATCGTAACCAGCACCGGTCCTTGCTCGACATCAGCCCTAACTTCCTCGATGACGACGGGCATGCGCCAGTGGTTCCACGGACTCAGATCAGCAGTCGAGTCGGGAAGTCTTGCGAAGAGCACGAGGGCAATACTCCCGATTGTCCCGATCCCGGCATACACCAGGGCAACCCGGATGCCAGTTCGTTGGGCTACCGCGCCCCAGACAGCACTCCCCAAAGCGAAACTTCCCATATAAACCAGAGTGAATATTGCCAGGACTCGCGCCCGCACCCAATCCGGCGCAAGGTTCTGGACCAGAGCGTTGATCAGCGAGATGAAGACGACCCACGCCGCTCCGCCAATCAGCATTACAGGAGCGAGTGTGCTCAACCTGTTTAAGGCGCCCATGGTTACAATCACCAAACCCAAGAGCATTACGCCAGCTGACACCACCGTTTCTGTAGACCACCTGGCGCGGGCCCACTGCATAATGAACGCTCCCCCGATGGCGCCGGCCCCAAAGCACCCGAGCAGAAGCCCATAGCCGACGGCGGTCTTGTTTACGCTGCGTGCGACCGACGGCAGCAGGGCAAACAGTGCGCTCGAGAAGAACATGACTACGCCCGTCCGGATGACCACGGTGAGGATCGCAGGGGAGTTGCGGACGTAGCGAATGGCAGCGACGGTAGCTCCTGCCAAAGTTTCCGGTGGCGCCGCCTGTTTGTGAATGGGCCTTTTCCACCTGGCAACAACGAGAATGACTCCGAGAAACGAGATCACGTTCGCCACAAATGCCGTGGCCACGCCTGCAGCGGCTATGACGAGGCCCGCGAGTGCAGGTCCCACCGCCCGGGCGAGATTGAATTCGATCCCGTTCAGCGCGGATGCCGTTGCAAGGTCGTCTTTGGGCACCAATTCAGGCAGAATTGCACGCCAGGTCGGCGTTTCAAACGCATCTCCCGCCGAAAGTGCAAACGTCAACACGAGCAGCAGCCAGGGCGACATAAAACCAGCGATGGTCAAGACGGCGAGCAGCAGCGCCACGCCCATCATCCAAAACTCGGCGGCCAGAATCAGTTTGCGACGATCGAAGATATCTCCAGCGGAACCTGCGGGAAGGGCGAGCAGAAAGAAGGGTAGCGAAGCCGCTGTTTGCGTGAGCGCAACGTAGACCGGTCCAGCTCCGAGTGACACCATCAACCATGCAGCGCCAACGTTCTGCATGAAAGTGCCGATATCGGAGACGACATCCGCAACCAACAGGTTGCGGAATGTCGACACACGCAGGGGTCGCCACAAACTCGATGACTCTCGCCGCCCCAAGTTTGTTTGAGCGGTATGTGTCAATTGTCCCAGCCACACTCCGTCCCCACATTCTATGGCAAAGACGCATCCCTATTGATCAGTGTGATGTTCCTTTTCGGAATTCTGCATCCCTCGATCGCATTTTTTTGTGCAAGTTCCCTCCTTCCACAGGCTCGTAAGCGCTATAGTAGAGTCAACTCCGCAAGCCAAACATTAATAGCAACCGCAAATTTGCAGGGGCAAAGTACATGTTGTTCATTCATCAACAAATTCAATCCTTTCTAAATTTAGGAATATGCAAGGAGTATCCCGTTATGGCCAAACCCAAGGCTCCCAAGGCAGGCATTGACACCCAAGAAACCATTTCCACGACCAGCGTCCCGCAGTCCGATTCCGGTGTCGGGCCAGAAACAACATCGGCAGCGATACGGGATACCAAAATGACGCAAGCTCCAAAGACCGAAAGGCGAAAGACAGTCCGAAAACCGGCAATCGTCAGAACAGAGCCGCGCGCCAATCTTGTTCCCATCAACCTGGACGATGAGATTCGCCGCCTCGCTTACCTGCTCTCCGAGCGCCGTGGTTTTGAATCAGGCCACGAAACCGAGGACTGGTTGGCTGCGGAGCGCGAGGTTCGCCAACGCTATCACCAGCAGACCGCGTAGGGCTATCTCGCTGGCAAAGCCTGGTGGCCGAGCCGCGGCCGTCGATGTTCGACTGGCCTCTCCTCGGGGTCGAGTACCCAGTTGATCTCGGCACCCGGCCGCAGGCCCTTGTCCGACCTGCCAATGTCCTACCGGTACCATGTTTCTACCTTGTTCCGGTTGCCTCGACCGTGGCTTTCTGAAAAAATACATTGGGGTTCTCCCACATGGCGCAAATTGGCAGTTTTGCCTTGCTCCTCGCCTTGGCGTTGAGCATCTATTCGTTCGGAGTCGGCCTTGTGGCCCTCTTCTTTCCAGGCGACCCCGGTTGGGAGCGCATGGGCGAGACCGCGCGCCGCGCCGGCGTTGTCGTTTTCGGTGCGGTCCTTCTGGCTGCGATCGCTCTCGTCGTCTCTGCCTTCCGTGACGATTTCCGCATCGCCTATATCTTTCACCACAGCAATCGTGATCTGCCCGGTCCTTACAAATTCGCCACCTTGTGGTCCGGGCAGGAGGGCTCGCTGCTGTTCTGGTCGCTGCTGCTCTCCGGATACGGCTTCGTTCTTCGCCTGCGCTACAAGACGGATCCACGCTTGTTCGCTTACGCATCCGTCGTTCTCGCCGGTGTACAGATCTTCTTCCTCTTGCTGGTGAATGTGGCGGCGAACCCGTTCGGGCTGCTCGAGGGCCCGCTGCGCGCCGACGGCAGCGGCCTCAATCCGCTGCTGCAATATACCGAGATGGTCATCCACCCGCCCATGCTGTACCTGGGCTACGTTGGATTCACGGTTCCCTTCACGTTCGCCTTGGGCGCGCTGATCATGAAGTATCCCGGCGAGAAATGGATTCACATCACCCGCCGCTGGACCATGGTCACCTGGGGATTCCTCACCTGCGGCATCTTCCTCGGCGCGCACTGGGCTTATTCCGTGCTCGGCTGGGGCGGCTACTGGGGATGGGACCCGGTCGAAAACGCCTCGCTGATGCCTTGGCTTGTCGGCACCGCTTTCCTGCATTCCGTCATGATGCAGGAGAAGCGCGGGATGCTGAAGGTTTGGAACATGTGGCTGGTCTTCTTCAGCTTCTGGCTGGCGATTCTCGGCACATTCCTCACTCGCAGCGGCATCATCGCCTCCGTCCACGCCTTCGCGCAGTCGTCGATCGGCAGTTGGTTCGCCTACTTCCTGGGCATCACTTTTGCCGTCTTCGTTTTCTTCTTTGTCAAGAACAAGGAGCACCTCCGCAGCGAGCATAAACTCGAGTCCCTGATTTCCCGCGAGTCGAGCTTCCTGTTCAACAACCTTCTCTTTGTGCTGCTCTGCTTCACCGTGCTCTGGGGCACCTGGTTCCCCAAAATCTCCGAGATCGTGCAAGGCAACAAGGTTACCGTGGGCGCACCTTTTTATAACCGGGTAGCGATTCCGGTCGCACTGTTGCTCCTCATCCTGACTGCGGTCGGCCCACTGCTGGCATGGCGCAAGACTTCCTTCGACAGCATCAAACGGAATTTCATGTGGCCCAGCATCGGCGCGGTCGTGGTCATGGCGTTCCTCATGATCTCGCCCCCAAGCTGGGGATCGCCCTTCGGCATGCGTCCCTGGCAGGACGTCTCTTATTTCTATTCGCTGATGGCCATCGGACTGTCGGTGCTGGTCGCGCTCACCATCGCCAGCGAATACTACCGCGGGAGTAAAGTCATTTCCGGGCACACGGGCCAGGGCATGTTCGCGTCCATGGTCCAGCTCACGCACCGCAACACGCGCCGTTACGGCGGCTACATCGTCCATTTCGGTGTGGTGGTCATCATCATCGGATTCGCCGGTTCCGCCTTCAACCTGGATAAAGAAGCCGGGAATGGCCTGGGCTACGGCGACAAGATGACCATCGGAGACTACGAGCTCGTCTGCCGTTCCTACACCCAGGACGACGGCCCGAATTATGCCAGCGAATGGGCGATCATGGACATCTACCAGGGCGGCAAGAAAATTGACACGCTAACGCCCCAGCGCCTGTTCTACAAGGCCAGTCAGCAGGCCTCCACCAAACCCAGTATCCGGTCAACTTTCAAAGAGGATCTCTACCTGGTTTACGAAGGCCAAAACGAGAAAGGACAGCCCATCATCAAAGCGCATTTGAACCCGCTGGTGATGTGGGTATGGGTCGGTGTCTGGATCATCCTGGTCGGAACTGCCCTGGCGCTGGTCCCGAACGCCCCGGCAACCGTCCGCGTTCCCGCAGCGAGGCTGATAGAGCAACCAGCGATCGTAACCGGCGATTAGGAATGTAGGGCAGTTGCGGGACATTAAGCGTGTCGGAAAGTGGCTGTGGGGAGAGTAGCCGTGGGGATCGTTAAATGTGGGGACAGCCACCCTCGGTTGTCCACCGGGCGCAGCCCGGTTGGTTTGAATCGCAAGCATGTTGGAATGTGAAAGCCCGGCACGGAACTGCCGGGTAGGCTCAGAAAATTGGGAACCGAGTCCCCAAGGGACGGCACAGACTCGCTAAACGAAATGATGACGAGACCAAAACAAATTCTCCGCCGCTGGCTGCACTGCGGCCTGCTCTGTCTCGCCGTGTTCGCCTTAATTGGCGCCGGCGATCCGGCCACGCGCTTCAGCGAAATCGGCCACCAGTTGATGTGCATCTGCAGCTGCAACCAGATTCTGCTTGAATGCAATCACGTCGGTTGCCCCGACTCCGACGGCATGCGCAACGAACTGATGGCCGCCGTCACCCGCGGCGACAGTGACAGCCTGGTCCAGCAAGCCTTCGTGCAAAAGTACGGACCCACTGTCCTCGCCGCCCCCACCACAACTGGTTTTGACCGCACCGCGTGGATCGTACCGTTCGTCGCGCTGGCCTTGGGCCTCGGCATCGTGGTCATGGTAATCCGATCCTGGAAGAACCGCCCCGCCCCGGCGATTGCCGATGGCCTGCGCCCTGTGCGCGGCGCCGAACTGGAGCAATTCCGCGACAGGGCTCGCGAGGAGACCGACTTATGAGCTTCGAACTGGCCTGCTGTCTTCTGGCGACCGCCGCGGCGCTGTTTTACATTTTCTTTCCCAGTTCCTTCTATCTTGGCCCGGAGAAGACGCGCGCCTCGTACCTGCGCGAGCGCAAGGACGCCGTCTACGAAAATCTCCGCGACCTGAACTTCGAATTTAAAGCGGGCAAAATGCCCGAAGTTGACTATCAGTCGCTGAAAGCGTCCCTGCAGGACGAAGCCGCCACCCTCCTGGCCGAAATCGCGCGCCTCGAAGCAAATGCCGCCGTGGCGCCCAGAAAAGCGAGACCATGAAAAGAATGCAAATTTTGAAATCCTCTTACATTGTCATCCTGAAATGGGCGCAGTTTGCCCAGCGAAGGACCTATGCAAGCCCGCGCCTGGCAACTCAAGCGTTGCCTCAAGATAAGTTCATGGCCCCCTCCCTGATCTCTCTCGCCCTCACGACGATCCTCCTCGCTTCCCTCGCCTCCGCCCAAACCTTGACCGGGACCGTGAAGAACTCCACCACCGGCAAGCCCGCTGCGGGCGACGAGGTCGTCCTGCTCAGTCTGGGTCAAGGCATGGAAGAAGCTGGCCGCACCAAGGCCGATGCCAAGGGAAACTTCTCCTTCAAGCTCGATGCCCAGGGACCACACCTGGTCCGCGCCATTCACGAGGGCGTCACCTATCACCGCATGGCCCCTCCAGGAACTACTTCTGTGGAAGTCGAGGTCTTCGACGTGGGCAAGAAAGTGGACGGCATCGAAGTCGTTGCCGACATCATGCGGGTTCAGGTCGAACAAGGACAGCTTGAAGTCATGCGCCAGTTCGCTGTGCAGAACTCGTCCAAGCCTCCACGCACGCAGATGAATGAGCGCAATCTCGAGTTCAACGTGCCGGAGGGCGCCAAGATCGTCGAAAGCTCGGCCATGACCGCGAACGGCAATCCCCTCAATACCGCGCCCGTACCCGAAGACGACAAGAAGACCCGTTACGCCTTCCTTTTCCCGCTGCGCCCGGGCACTACTGAATTCCAGGTCGCCTACTCACTTCCCTATACCGGCAACGCCAACATCGATCCCAAGAGCGTCTATTCTCTCCAACACTTCGTCGCCATCGTGCCCAAGTCGATGGAGTTCTCCGCAGCCTCTGGCACGAATTTCCAGCCCATGAACGATCCCCAGCAGCCTGACGCCAATGTGCAGGTGGCTTCCGGAGCGCAGGTGGGCCAGTCGCTGGCTTTCAAGATTTCCGGGGAAGGCACGCTGCAGGCACGCCAGGAAAACGCCGGACAGCCTAGCGCCGGCGGTGGCGGCGGGGGTGGAGGAGACAATCGTCCTGGCGGTGGCCTCGGCCCGCCCATCGACGCTCCCGATCCACTGCAGAAATATCGCTGGTACATCCTGGGCGGCGTTGCTCTCGCCATGGTCGGTGGCGGAGCGTACGTTGCCACCCGGCAGCAGGCCGCCAACCGCGCAGGACGCCCCATGGTGAAGAGTCGCCGCGTCGAGGCAGAGGACGAAGAAGACTACGAACTCGTGGAAGTTCCGGCGGTGCGTGAAGTCCGCGCCAAGGAGACCCGTCCAAAAGCAGCGGCCCCGGTGGAAGCCCGCTCTGAAGTGCGTCCAAGCGCGCCTCGTCCTCAGCCGTCAGCACCGCAAAGCTCGACGTCCATGCTGCTCGAAGGACTGAAAGAAGAACTGTTTCAGCTCGAAGTCGAGCACAAGCAGGGCCGCATCTCGCAGCAGGAATACGAACAAACCAAAGCCGCCATGGACCAAACGCTCCAGCGCGCCCTGAAACGCGACGCGCAAAAAGCGTAATCCGCAAGGAAGATACTGGCGCCAGTGGCCCGCCGATTGTTCCCAAGGCGTCTCGCCAGGGGTGGCGCACCGCTTTCAGCGCTGCCGTCCAGCCATGTCTTCGAGAGGGCTTTAGCCCCAAAGGACACGGATCGGGTGTACGCCCGGTGATCCCAGCCCTTGACGTCCCAACCCCACCGATGAATGATGAGCTGCTAGAATTGCAGGGGAGGCTTAACTCTTTATTTTAGAATACTTTACCCGCAAATCGTTCGAGTCTCATTATTTTTCACTGGTTCTCCGCTAACCCCATGATTCCAAGGACCGGAGGGGCGTACCCCTCCTCAAAAGCAAATTTTTCCAGAGCGAGCCCCGTTGCATCGCCCCACTCGGCGTAACATCCAATGAGATAGCACCACCAAATTTATGGGAAACATGTTTAAGACCGCGTTCCTGTTGACCGCGATGACGCTGCTTCTGATGTTCTTCGGCCGCTATTTCGGCGGCCAGAATGGCATGTTCCTGGCTCTGGCCTTCGCCGCTGTCTTGAACTTCGTCTCCTATTTCTTCTCCGACAAGATCGCGCTGGCCGCATACCGAGCCCAGCCCGTCACGCGCGAGGAATTGCCGCGCGCTTACGCAGCCGTCGAGCGCCTCACACAGAAAATCGGCATCCCGATGCCGAAGATTTATGTGATCCCGTCGGAGTCGCCCAACGCGTTTGCCACCGGACGCAATCCGAGCCACGCCTCGGTCGCCGTCACCCACGGCATTCTCGGCTTGCTCAACGACGAAGAGTTGGAAGGTGTGCTCGCGCACGAGCTCGGCCATGTCAACAACCGTGACATCCTGATCAGTTCCGTAGCAGCGACCCTCGCAGGCGCCATCACCATGCTCGCCAGCATGGGACGCTGGGCCATGCTCTTCGGCGGCTACGGAGGCGGAGACCGCGACCGTCGCGGCGGAGGCGGTCTGGCCGCTCTCGTCATGCTGATCGTTGCTCCGATCGCCGCGACGCTGATTCAGCTGGCTGTCTCCCGCTCGCGCGAGTACCAAGCCGACGCCACCGGCGCACACTTCACTGGCAATCCCTATGCTCTGGCCAGCGCCTTGCAGAAGCTCGACGCCTACTCGCGTCGCGTGCCCATGCAAGCCAGCCCGTCCACGGCGCACCTGTTCATCATTCAGCCGTTGCTGGGAATGAACTTCGGCAACCTGTTCTCGACCCATCCCCCGATCGCCAAGCGCATCGAGCGTTTGACCGGAAGGCCCGCGGAGTTTATGCAGTGAGGAGCTTCAAGCTGCTAGCTCCTAGCTTTGCTAGGCCCTGCGGGGAAGCGCGAAGCGATTGCAAGCAGGTGTGAAACGGACGTTCTTTCACGGGGAGCATATAAACGATGCGTCAGGTTTCGGAACAGCTAGAAGCTGCTAGCCGCATGACGTAGGTAACTCCGCCCTCTCCGTGCCCGATAGTAGAATCGAAACAATGTCGCCTGAGACCGCCATCGCCGTTTCTCACAAAGCCGCCGAACTGGAAAAGGCTCTCCGCCGCGTGATTCGCGGTAAGGATGACGTCGTCCGCCTCGCGCTGGTCAGCATTTTCGCCCGTGGACACCTACTGATTGAAGGCGTTCCCGGGGTGGGCAAGACCACGCTCGGACAAGCGCTGGCGCGCGCCATTGATTGCACCTTTCAACGCGTGCAGTTCACCAGCGACATGCTGCCCTCCGATGTTCTCGGCATTTCCGTGTATTCGGTTGCGGAACAGGAGTTCGAATTCAAGCGCGGCCCCGTATTCACCAACGTTCTGTTGGCCGATGAGATCAACCGCACCACGCCGAAGACCCAGTCCGCGCTGCTCGAGGCTATGAACGAGGGCCAGGTCACCGTGGACGCGCATTCCTACGAGTTGCCGAAACCTTTTCTCGTGATTGCGACGCAGAACCCGGTCGAGCATCACGGTACGTATCCTCTGCCCGAATCGCAACTCGATCGGTTCCTGATGCGCGTGCGCATGGGGTATCCCGACGCTCAGTCCGAGCGCCAGATCCTGCGCTCCGAAGCAGGCGCCGCGCACCTTGAGGAGCTCCGCCCCGTACTCTCCGGCGCGGATGTGCTCGAGATGCAGCAGGCCGTGAAGCAGATTCGCGTGGACGAGTCCTTGGTAACCTATGCCCTCGAGATTGTGCGCCGCACGCGCGAGTCAGAATTCCTGTCGCTGGGCGTCTCACCGCGTGGATCACAAGCACTGTACCGCGCCGCGCAGGCCATGGCCTTCCTCGAAGGCCGCACCTTCTGCACTCCGGAAGACATCAAGCCGCTCGTCGTTCCCGTGTTCGCTCACCGTGTGGTCGTGAACGGCCTCTACGCCTCAACGCTGAGGAAGTCCGAGCAGTCCGATCAGGTTCTGAAAGAACTCATCGAGAACGTTGCGGTGCCGGTGTAAGAACAGTCGCCAAGTCTGTTTCTTCCTCTGTGTATCCCTGTGATCTCTGGTGATCTCTGTGGTTAGCTGTTTCCGACCGCACCACGAGACTATAATTCTCACCGTCATGTCCTTCCTTCGCTTCCTCATGCTGCTGTCACTCATCGCCTGGATCGGCGGCTTGATCTTCTTCGCCTTTGTCCTTGCGCCTACTGCGTTTCAGGTTCTGCCCGACACCCATCTCGCTGGGAACATAGTCGGACGCGCCTTGGGCAAACTGCACTGGATTGCCATCGTCTCCGGAGTCGTCTTCCTGGCCAGTTCCCTGCTCTACAGTCGCCTCACCGACGGCACCGCGCACGTCTTTGCCATGAGGCATGTGTTGATCTGCCTGATGCTCGGGCTCACGTTGCTCTCGCAGTTCTGGATCATCCCGCGCATGGACACGCTGCGTGCCTCGGTCGGCGATTTCGCCACGGTCCCACTCGACAATCCGGCCCGCGTGCAGTTCGACGCTCTGCACGTGTGGTCGACACGCGTGGAAGGCGCGGTGCTGCTGCTGGGTCTGGTGGCTGTCTATTTAACCGCAAGCGGGGTTTATCGGCCGCGCTGAATCACGTAGCCCCGGACGCATTCGTCCGGGGTTCTGCGGAGCCCTAAAGTGCTTTCTATGCGTTCGAACTTTTGGTTTCGCGGGGCGGACGAATGCGTCCGCAGCCACGTGAGCTTCCTGGATGGCGGAAGCAATCCACGACGTGATCGTTCACCATTCCCACCGCCTGCATGAAGGCATAGCAGATGGTCGAGCCCACGAAGTTGAAGCCGCGTTTCTTCAGGTCCATGCTCATGGCGTCAGATTCCGGCGTACGCGCGGGAACCTGCTTCATTGACTTCGGTGAGTTCACCCGCGGCTTGCCACCGACAACCTGCCAGATGTAACGGTCGAAGCTGCCAAACTCTTCCTGGAGGCGAAGAAACGCCTTGGCGTTGGCGACGGCCGACGCAATCTTGAGCTTGTTGCGAACGATGCCCGGGTCGCGAAGCAGTCGCTCGATCTTGCGCCGGTCGTAGCGCGCCACGCGCTCCGGGTCGAATCCATCAAAAGCTTTGCGGTAGTTTTCGCGCTTGTTCAGGATCGTGGTCCAACTCAAACCGGCTTGTGCGCCTTCGAGAATCAGGAATTCAAAGAGCGTGCGGTCGTCGTGCGCCGGCACGCCCCATTCCTCATCGTGATAACGAACGGAAAGTTCGCCGCTGGCCCACGCACAGCGAACTGGGTCGGGAAAGCCTTTCACCCCAGAGGTCACAGAGTCTCCCAGAGACAGAGTCTCATCGAGGATAACGATTGCGAGTCTACTCCAGCGACTTCGGGTCCGACCTGTTGACGGGCGACTTGGTATCGAGCAGCGAGACCAGTTGATGCGCGGACGGTGGAATACCAACTTTGCCCTGGCGAATGATCTCTTTTGCCGACAATTTTTTCCCGTACAGTTTTTCGTTGGCGCTGCCATCGGAACGCAGCGTGGAACCTTCCAGAGAGATTCCGGCAAACAGTCCTTTATTGCGCGAGTACGAGAGAATCTCGGCGCTCATCACAACGTCGGTGGCGCCTTCGGCCGTGCGTCCTTTGGGACCGGCAGCGGCCGAAGCATCAGCCCCAAGCTTCACCTTGCTGTAGAGCAACGACTCTGCGCCTTTGGGGTTCATCACCAGCAGGACAAAGTCCGTGGCCTGGCCGCCCAACTGGAATCCGATGCTGACGCCCTCGAGCGCGTACAGCGCCGGAGCGCCCCACTTGCCCTTGTAGTGCTCACCGCTGCGGCACACCATCACGCCGCGCCCGTAGCTGCCGCCGATGCCAAACGCTCCCTTCTTCACCGAAGGCAGGATGATCAGGCATTCGGCCTTATCGAGCAGGTCCTGCGGAATGTCGTCGGGGATATTCAGAATCTCTTTCAGCACCACTCCGGCATCTTTCACGCGATCGGCTTCGTGCTCGCTGTCGACGCCGAATGCCGCAATCGCCGGCATCAGGAACGCAATCAAACACGCGATGAGTCTCTTCATGACATCCCTCCCATGAGATTTTAAGGAAAAATTCGCTGAGTTCGAGACACTATGTTAAATCCCCGCATCCGAGTGTTAACGGAGTCCATTGGCCCGGAACTCGCCGTCGGGCTGTAACTCGTAGAATCTGCACGTTCTGTGCCATGACCAAACGTGTGCTCCTTTTGTAACTTGGCACATGGGGGGGACGCTCCTAAAGTCAGTCAGATAGCGGGTTCTGCGAGGACTCGATTTCGGAATCTGGCGTGCATCTAATTGCTTGGGAGTGTGCTAAGAAGCGGTTTAGAGTGAAAAAATTGGACTTTTTGGGCATGAAGTACACGAATTTGACTCTCCGCCTTTTTTCGGTTTTCCTGGCAACCCTGGTCTGGGTTGGCCAGTCTCGGGCACAGTCTGCCTACGCATCCGGAGCGCCCAGCCTCAGCGCTTACAACAGCGCGAGCACCGCGGCTGAGAACGCGGACGATCCGCAGAGCGCGCTGATCACGTTGCACGCCCGGGTGAATGAGGTCAACGTACTGTTCATCGCCACGGACAAGCATGGCAAGTTCGTGCGCGACCTGAGTCAAAAAGACTTCAGCATTCTCGACGACCATAAGCCTCCGCAGGCGATTCTGAACTTCCGCCGCGAAACCGATCTGCCCCTCGATCTCGGCCTGTTGGTCGACGTGAGCGGCTCGGTAGACGGCCGGTTTGATTTCGAGCAGACCGCGGCTACCAGTTTCTTGCAGCACACCTTGCGCGCCGGCTTCGACAAGGCGTTCATTATCGGCTTCAACAGCCACAGCCAGCTGGCGCAGGACTTCACCGACAACGTGCAGTTGCTCTCGGCGGGCGTACACAAGTTGCACGATGGCGGTGGAACCGCGCTCTACGACGCTGTGTACCACGCGTGCAAAGAGAAATTTCTGAAAGACCACTCCGATCATCCACTGCGCAAGGCGATTGTGATCGTCAGCGACGGGGAAGATAACCAGAGTGAGATTTCCAAAGCCCAGGCTATTGAAATGGCGCAACGCGCCGAGGTCATCATCTACGCCATCTCGACCGACGACAGCGGCCTGGTGCTGCGCGGCGACCGGGTGCTTGAGCAATTGGCAGAAGCCACCGGGGGACGCGCTTTCTTCCCGTTCAAGATGAAAGACATCACTCACTCGTTCGCAGCGATTGAGGACGAACTCCGCAGCCAGTACGTCGTGTCTTACAAACCTGCCAATTTTGACGCGGATGGACGCTACCGCTCGATCGAGATCTCTTCTCTGAAGAAAGACCTGCAAGTGCGGGCGCGCAAGGGCTACTTTGCGCCACAGCAGTAAGGCGAACCGTTCTCAGTTCTCGGCCCGCAATGTTCAGCCCGCAGTTCTCAGCCCCGATTGCGGTTCCGTAAACTTGTTATTGCGGAATGCAAACACACAGCTCGCGTTTCGCGTTTGCGAGCCCGCTCCTACTGTGTTAACGTCCCATTGATTTCCGGTTCACCCTTCCGACCGCTGAGGAGACGCTCATGACTGGCATCATCTTCCTGGTAATTCTGGTTGTCATCGCCGTCGTACTGATCGGGATGTACAACAGCTTGGTGCAGCTGCGAGTGCGCTGCGATTCGGCGTGGTCCGACATTGATGTGCAGCTGAAGCGGCGGCACGATTTAATTCCAAACCTGGTGGAGACGGTCAAGGGATACGCCACGCACGAGAAAGGGACGTTTGAGAACATTGCGAAGTTCCGGTCGCAGGCGATGCAGGCGACGACCCCGGCCGACAAAGCCGCTGCGGAGAACCAACTCACCGGAGCGTTGAAAAGCCTGTTCGCGGTGGCGGAGAACTATCCTGAGCTCAAGGCTTCGGAGGAGTTCACACAACTGCAGGGATCATTGAGCCAGACGGAAGACTCGATCCAGAATGCGCGGCGCTATTACAACGCCGTGGTCCGCGACCTGAACACGAAGATTCAGTCGTTCCCAACGAACATTATCGCCGGGATGTTCGGCTTCACCGCTCGGCAGTTCTTCGAGACCACCGATGCCGACCGCGAACCGGTGCAGGTGAAGTTCTAGTCCAATGAAAGTCTTCTCTGCCCTGGAGACGTTGCTAGCAACGTCCTTCTCACCTGCCAAAATTCGACGTAGCAAGCGACGTCTCTACGAAGTGGTTGCATGCCTTCTGGTTCTCGTTTCGCCTCTCGCGGCAAAATCCTGGCGCGTGGCCGACTTTCAGGACAATATTACCGTCGAGCAGGATGGCCGAGCGGTCGTGAACGAACGCATCACGCTCGTCTTTGTGGGCGAATGGCACGGAATTCACCGGACCATCCCGATCGAGTATCCGGGGCCGAATGGGACAAATTACGAACTCTTCCTTACCGTCACGAGCGTCACCGATGGCAGCGGAGCCAAACTCAAGTATGATTCGTCGACGAGCGATGGCTCGCGCGATCTGAAGATCTACATTCCCGACGCCGTGGATACGACGCGGACGGTGGAGATTACCTACCGCGTGCGCAACGGCACCCGCTTTTTCGACAGTCACGACGAGTTTTACTGGAACGTCACGGGGAATGACTGGCCGGTGCCCATCGATCATGCGGCGGCGACGGTACACTTCCCGGCCTCGGCCGCGGGATCGCTCCGGGCACAGGCGTTTACCGGAGTATATGGCTCGACCGAGCGCGACGCGACTTCCACGGTCGACGGCGCTGAGGCCCAGTTCGAGACCAGCAATCCGCTGCCCATGCGCGGCGGGTTGACCATTGACGTCTATCTTCCGAAAGACGTTCTCAAGGAGCCCGGGGCGCTGACCCGGTTCTTCTGGTTTATCGGCGGCAATCCAATCGTGTTTCTACCGTTGGTCACGTTCGCGGGAATGTTCGTGCTGTGGTGGTACAAGGGACGCGACCCCGATGCCGGAATGTCGGTTGCGCCCATGTACGAACCGCCGGTCGGGATATCTCCCGCGGAAGCGGGCACGCTGCTCGACGACCGGATACATCCACGCGATATTACGTCGACTATCGTCGATCTCGCGGTGCGGGGATACCTCAAGATCGAGGAGACCGCCGACAAGATTCTGCTGTTCACGCACAAGGACTATGTTTTCCACCTGCTGAAGCCGCGCGAGCAATGGGGCGCCGATCTCGCTCCCCATGAACAGGTGATGCTGGAGAACGTGTTCGCCGGGGGTAACGAGACTCGGCTGTCGAGCCTGAAGAACCGGTTCTATACCGCCGTTCCGGTGATCCGCGAAGACATCATGTCGGCGCTGAAGAAGAAAGGGATTTATATGCTCGACCCGGAGTCGGCGAACGGATACAGCGTGGGCGTGGCCATCGCCATCCTGGTTCCGTTCGGCATCTTCGAGTACCTGGGGTGGGCGAATTTCTTCAACTCGGTGCCGTTGCTGGTGGTGTGCGTGCCCCTGTCGGTGCTGATCTGGTGGCTGTTTGCGCGAGTCATGACGGCCAAGACCGTGAAGGGAGCTCGGACTCGCGTCGCCGTGCTCGGGTTCCAGGAGTTTATGAATCGCGTGGATGCGGAGCGCCTCAAGGTCATGCCGCCGACTACGTTCGAGAAGTTTCTGCCTTACGCGATGGCGCTGGGCGTGGAGCATCACTGGGCGCAGGCGTTTGCCGGGATCATCAAAGATCCGCCGCAGTGGTATGTGGCGCCGGGCGGCTATGTTGGAGGCTTCAATCCGATTTTCTTTTCGAGCTCGATGCACAGCATGGCGAGCGATATGCACCAGGTCTTCGTGTCGGCCCCGCGTGCGAGTTCGGGCGGATCGGGCTTCGGTGGAGGTGGCGGCGGTGGCGGCGGATTCTCTGGCGGCGGATTTGGGGGCGGGGGTGGAAGCGCGTTTTAGGCTGGAAGCGACATGCCTACCCTGGCTGCAATCGTCACAGGGCTACTACATTCCCATTATTGATCTCTGTCTGTACCTGCCTATAATCGCCGCAAATCTTTTTGGGGTTCGATTGATCTCGTGAAAGCAAGGTCCAGGTCTGTCAGGAACGCATTGGTCACGACATTCTGCGTGATCGCCACGCTGTGGGTGTTGGCCTGTGGCGCGCTGTATGGCGTGATGCGCCAGTCGCCGGAGCGCTTTGCCCGGGTCATGGCCAAAATCCCAGGCCCGATCCCTTTTCTGATTCTTCCTTTCGAAACGCTCTGGACCCATGCCCGTGCCGGCGTCTTGCAGGTAGGGAGTCCTGCGCCGGACTTCTCGCTAGCCAAGCTCGATAAGACCGCGCAAGTACAACTGTCCTCTCTCACCGCGCAGAATCGTCCGGTGGTGCTCGTGTTTGGGAGCTACACCTGACCTCCGTTCCGGCGGGAGGTTCCTGCCCTCAACAAGCTCTACCAGCAATATGGAAATCAGGTCGCGTTTCTGGTGGTCTACATTACCGAAGCGCACCCGAGCGATGTCTGGCAGATGGAGAGCAACCTGAAAGATAAGGTCGTGTTCGCCAGCCCCCGCAGCGAAGAGGAACGTGCTTTCGTCGCCGGAGCCTGCGTGCGTAAGCTGGGGATTGAGATTCCCGCAGTGCTCGACGAATTTGGCAACTCGACCGAGAGTGCGTACACGGCGTGGCCGGACCGGCTTTATCTGATTGATGCCGCGGGCCGAGTGACCTACAAGAGCCGGCCAGGGCCGTTCGGGTTCAAGCCGGATGAACTGAGAACCGCTCTGCTCAAGGTGGTTTCGACTCACTGACTCCGGGAGTTCGACATCCGAGCGGCAGTCACACTCGATTCCACGCCGATCAGCCAGGCTCCGCCAGGGTGGACGGCCGACCATGCCCGTCCCCACATGTTTTCTTGCTAGCCCCCCTCAGGACAAACGGGCCGCGAATGAAGTCGCGGCCCGTTTCATTTCCGTGCGCGGGCTTTTATTGCTCGCCGGCCGTGGCGTTGCTGCCCCACAAGGCGTTGCTGCCCCACAGAGCATTGCTACCCCACAACGCGTTGCTGCCCCACAGAGCGTTGGACCCCCACAAGGCATTGGACCCCCACAGAGCATTGCTGCCCCATAGGGCGTTGTTGCCGGACAGGGTGGACCCGGTCGCGCCCACGACGAACTGAGAGGATCCCCATACCGCCGCGTTCGACCAACCGGACGATGTGTTCCAGACCGCCGATGAACTGTCGCTCAGGTAAACGTTGCCCGAGCTCGAGTCATACGTCGCAACCGGAGACATGGCCGTCCCCTTGGCGACGTCGGTGCTGGTCAGCGCGGCTTCCACGTCGACATAGCCGGCGCCGATGGTGAACAGGTCGTATTGGTCGGTGTAGGTGATTCCCGAGGTCGGGTCGGTAGTGCTGCTGAATGCCGGGAACGACTTCCAGGCCGTCTTCATCAAGCGGGCTTTCACCTGGTCCGGAGTCAGGCTCGGACTCTTCTGCAACAGATCGGCGACGACTCCGCTGACAACGCCGGTGGCCATGCTGGTGCCGCTCAGCGTGAAATAGGTTGGAGAAGAGGCAGTGCTGCCGCCGTTGACGTAGTAGTTGTAGGGCACGCGATTGCCCAAATATTCGTTATAGAGAGTGGAACCCGGAGCCTCGAGCGAAACCAGCAGGTTGCCGGGAGCCACAATGTCCGGCTTGGCAATGGCGTCGATGGCGGTCGGCCCCTTGGAGCTGTAGCTGGCAATCAGGTCGTCCACGCGGGTAGGCGTTCCCATCGGCTTCATGGCGCCGACGGTGATGACGTAGGGATCGTTGCCGGGTGCGGTGACGGTCGCGTAGCCGTCCGTCGGCTGATAGCGGCCGTTGTTGCCGGCAGCGACTACGACAACGATGCCACTCTTCCATGCAGCTTCAACCGCCTGGCAGAGCGGGTCCAGCTTGTAAGTCTCATAGACCGCGCGTCCCAGCGAAAGATTGAGCACGCGGATATTGAATGTTGACTTCAGCGAGATCGCCGTATTGATGGCGGCAATCACAGCGCTGTCGGTGCCCGCGCCGTTCTGGTCGAGAACGCGCAAATTGATCAGGTTGGCCTGCGGGGCGATGCCTTCAAAGGTCTTTGAATATTGCGCACCCTTCGAACTGGCCCCGTTACCGGCGATCAGGCCGGCGATGTGCGTGCCGTGACCATACTGGTCGGTTGCACTCAGGTTGTTCGGGACGAAGCTCTGGTTCCAGACCACACGCGACGACCCCAGAAAACTGCCGCCCAGGTCGAGGTGGCTGCTGATTCCGCTATCGACCAGCGCGACTCCGATGCCCTTGCCGCTATAGCCGGACTGCCACGCGGCAAACGCATTCACCGCCGGCGCTGCGTTGCTAAGCGTGGGTGCAAGAGTGCGATCCAGGCTGAGGTACTTCACATTGGCCTGATTCGAAAGCGAGAGAACGTTGGTCAAGGACAGATCCGCGACGACTCCGTTCACCAGCGGCAGGTTATTCAGGACAGATCCTAGCGAGGCGAGAAGATTCAGATCCAAAACGCTAGGAGGGTGGTTGTACTGCACCACAACCCTGGCAGTGGAAGCCTTCGATCGCTGCAGGTCGGGCGACACTTTGGTGGTGTCGGCAGCGTAGGCGACCGTCACCGTGGCGATCATCAATAGGAGCACGAATTTCTTCATTTCCCCTCACTCAGGCGCCCCCAGCGGGCGCGTAACCAGACTTTAGGTGACCTTAAGTGTGCAGGTCCGATTCCAAAACGGAATCCACTTCCCTTTATTTATCAACCACTTGCGGCGTGATGTGGCGAAGTGCAACGGGCACTTTGTCCCCTCGCCGGGGGCTTGGGACAACTTGTCACGGCAGGTTACGCCCGTCACCTGAAAGAGTCGGGATTTAGCCTGTAAGTCATTGATTTGTCTGGGGAAAACCAACGTAATCGATGGGGTTCTTTTTGGGCGGACATGGCCCTGCAAATCGTTGAAAATTTAGGCATTTCTCATGTCTTGGACGCGTTCCATTGGCGCACGTGTGTTCGTTGCTGCAATGGCCCTGTCGGGGGCTGTCAGCTTCGCGCTGGCGTTCTCGCACTGGCAATCGAGTGATCCGGTCAAGTTCGTTTGTTATCTGATTGCGGCGCTGCTGGCATCGTCGCTGAAGGTAGTCTTGCCCGGCATTGAGGGAACGCTCTCGGTGAACTTCCTGTTCACCCTGCTGGGCATCCTGGAACTGAGCCTGCCCGAAACGCTGCTCATCGGGCTGGCCAGCACGCTGGCGCAGTTTTATTGGAGGCCCGCGCGGCAGCTGAAACCTGTCCAGCTTGTATTCAATCTCTCCCAAGTAACGGTTTCGAGCGCGGTGGCATACGGCGCTTACAAACTGGTGGTCATTTATGTTCTCCATGCTCCGGGACCGCTCGCACTTCTCGTAGCAGCCATCACCCACTTCGCTTGCAACACCGGAGCAATGTCGACCATCATCGGGCTGACTGAGGATAAGTCCGTCTCGAAGGTGTGGACTGAGATCTATCTCTGGTCGTTCCCCTACTACATGGTCGGAGCGGCGGCAGCGGGCCTGGTCAATTTTCTGAACCGGCACATCGGATGGCAGTCGTCCCTGCTGGTTTTGCCGCCGATCTATTTGATGTACCGCTCTTATCGCTTGTACCTCGGCAAGCTGGAGACGGAGAAGCGGCACGCCGAACAAGTCTCGAGCCTGCACCTGCGTACCATCGAAGCTCTCGCGCTGGCCATCGAAGCCAAAGACGAAACCACGGGCGAGCACTTGCAGCGAGTGCGGGTGTACGCCATGGAACTGGCGAAGGAACTAGGCTTGAGCGAAGACGAAACCGAAGCGCTGCGGGCGGCGTCCGTGCTGCACGACATCGGGAAACTGGCGGTGCCCGAACACATTATTTCGAAACCGGGAAAACTGACGCCGGAAGAATTCGAGAAGATGAAAATCCATCCCATTGTTGGAGCGGAGATTCTGGAGCAAGTGGACTTCCCCTATCCGGTAGTGCCCATCGTGCGCGCACACCACGAAAAATGGGACGGCACCGGGTATCCGAACGGGCTCGTCGGGGAAGCCATTCCGATCGGGGCGCGGATCCTCGCCGCAGTGGATTGCCTGGACGCTCTGGCTTCGGACCGGCAATACCGCAAGGCGCTGCCTCTGGACGATGCCATGGCCAAGGTGGTGGAGGATGCGGGCAGGAGCTTCGATCCCAAGGTGGTTGAGATTCTCAGGCGTCGCTACATTGCACTGGAAAAGTTGGCCCACGAGCAGCCGCTGCAGGCTCCGCCGAAATTGTCGATCGATATCAAGGTAGAGCGAGGTTCGGCCCCGGCAGCTGGGTTCGCCGAGTCCACCGAATCTGGGCACAAAGCGTACGAACCGGGGGGTGACGGGACTGCGCGGATCTCGGCGGCTCGGCAGCGGGGCCAGGAAATTCTCGAATTCAGTCGCCACGCGGGGCCTTCCCTGCGCACCGAAGACATCCTTTCTCTCGTGGCAGTGCGTTTGAGGAACCTAGTGCCGCACGAGTCCATGGCCGTGTACTTGCCGAAGAACGGCGTGCTCGCGGCGGAGTTTGCGGCTGGAGAAAACTTTCGGCTGTTCTCCTCCCTGAGGATCCCCGAAGGCGAAGGGCTGTCGGGGTGGGTCGCGCAAAACCACAAGGCGATCTTGAACGGCAATCCTTCGGTGGAGCCGGGTTACTTGAACGATCCCACGAAGTACAGCACGCTGCGTTCGGCGTTGGCCGTACCCCTCGAAGGATCTGCCGGCGTCGCCGCCGTGCTGGCCCTGTATCGGGCCGCACAGGACGCATTCACGGCCGATGATCTTCGCCTGTTGGAAGCGATTGGTACCGGGCTGGGAATCGTAATCGAGAAAGCCGTTAATCCGAAGGCTTCGGGAATCGGCGCGGGATCCATGTAGGCGCGGATCTTCCGCGCCTCGCAAAGGAACTCCTACTTCCAGATTCGAGCGATGGCACCCGAATTCCATCAGTCATGAAATGCCTGTATGTTTTGACAGTTGTTGCATGTTTCCCCTCCCCCTATAACTCCTCAGGCTTCCCAATCGCTCACAGCTCGGGTGCCGAGGAACAATTTGCCATCGGATTTCAGACCCAACTTCTATTCCGTCGCCGAAGAATCTGACTTCTATTTCAAGCACCTGGACGGGCACAGAGCTAAGCCATGGGTTGAAGCACCAACCATCGCTTTCGGTGGCAGCTACACCGTTTGCATGCCCAAGCCAACAATTCAGCCTTGACCATGATTGCTGAAAGACATTGTTCCATGTTGGTCCAGGGCAAAGGCACTGTCGGTACTCATGAATGCCGAGCGCAATGCTGATTCAAGGAGATCTTCGATAATGCTCACACAAAAGCTGGGAACAGTGATCGCAAGGGGTGTTCTCTGTCTGGCAGGTTTCTTAATGACTGTGATTCCGATCTGCGCCCAGACCAAAAAGCCCAACATTGTTTACATTGTGTCGGATGACCAGGGCTGGAAGGATGTCGGTTATCACGGTTCTGACATCAAGACGCCGAACATCGATAAACTTGCGACCAATGGAACCCGTTTAGAACAGTTCTATGCCCAGCCCATGTGCACGCCCACGCGTGCGGCTCTGATGACGGGTCGTTACCCTTTCCGCTACGGCCTGCAAACTGCCGTCATTCCCTCGAGCCACACCTACGGTCTTGCAACTGACGAATTTCTGTTGCCCCAGGCATTGAAGGACGCTGGCTACTACACGGCGATCGTCGGGAAGTGGCACCTCGGCCATGCCGATCCCAAGTATTGGCCGCGGCAGAGGGGCTTCGACTATCAGTACGGCCCACTCATCGGGGAACTCGACTACTTCACCCACGAGCAACACCACGTAGTGGACTGGTATCGCAACAACAAACTGGTCAAAGAAGAAGGCTACACCACGACTCTGCTTGGCAATGATGCGGTAAAACTGATCCGCGAGAACGACACCTCAAAACCGCTCTATCTCTACCTAACGTTTAACGCACCGCACACACCTTACCAGGCGCCTCAGGAGTATCTCGATAAATACAAGGACATCGCCGATCCCAGCCGACGCGCCTATGCTGCAAGTATCACTGCCATGGACGACCAGATTGGCCGAGTTCTTCAGGCGCTCGACCAAAAAGGCATGCGTGAGAACACCATCATTTTCTTCCAGAGCGACAACGGCGGCACCCGCAATAAGATGTTTGCCGGCGAAGGCGATATGTCCAAGGTTGTCATCCCTTGTGACAACGGCCCGTACCGGGAGGGGAAGGGATCGCTTTACGAAGGTGGCACGCGCGTCATCGCGCTGGTGAACTGGCCGGGACATGTGAGGTCGGGCGCCACGGAAGACGGGATGATCCACGTGGTGGATATGTACCCCACAATCGCTGCCCTCGCTGGAGCTTCCACTGCCAAAGCCAAGCCCCTGGACGGTCTGAATATGTGGCCCACCCTCAGCGAAGGCACACCCTCACCCCGCACAGAGGTCATTTACAACGTTGAACCATTCCGCGCCGGTGTCCGCGAGGGGGACTGGAAACTCATCTGGCGGTCTCCGCTTCCGTCTGCGATAGAGCTCTACAACATTCCTCAGGATCCTTCGGAAAAGAACAACCTCGCGGCGCAGAATCCTGAAAGGGTTATTGAACTTCAGAAACGGGCAAATGAACTGGCCGCCGTAATGGTTAAACCGCTGCTTCTGGAGACAGAAATCAAAGAGATGCTCAAGCGGCTCGCCATGCCACCCTCACTTCCAGGCGAGGAATTCGAGTTCAACGAAGAGCAATAGCAAACCCGGAATGTTGACCGCGCGGCGTTAGGGTGCACGGCACACGCTCAATGTCTAACCAGGCATCTGACGCGTCAGGACGTAAGGTACCGGACCCTGCCAAAGGCGGGGGCGCCCGCGCCACACGATTCTCTACTCCATCTCAAAGCTCACATACAGCAGGCCACCTGTGCGCTCAACCTGCAACACGACTGCGTCCCCGGTCTTCAGGGCGCCGACGGTGGCGCGGAGCGTGTCCATGGACTCGATGGGCGTGGTATTGAGTTGGTGGAGTACATCGCCTGCCTGGAGGCCGGTGTCGGGCAGGATCAAGTCGGCGGCGCGTCCTACCACGACGACACCAGACGGAATTCGCAGCGCGCCCAACCGGGAGCGCAGGTCGGCGGTGAGATCAATCGCGAGAACTCCCAGGCGGGGAATCAGGCTGTTTTCCGGATTGACCGCGTCGAGAAGTTCGTCCATATGATCGTGCTGCTCGATCGCTGGGACGTAAAGAGTCTTCTTTTCGTTGCCGCGGAGGACCACCAACTTCACCACCTCGTCGAGACGGTGCAGGTACAACGCGGCAGAGAGTGAGGGCAAAGTTTCGATGCGCCGGTCATCCGCGGTAAGAATAATGTCCTGAATTTTCAAGCCAGCCGCGGCGGCCGGGCCATCCGGTGTTACATCATCCACAACCACGCCCCAACGCTGCGGCAGGTGCAAGCCCTCCGCCAAGGTGGGCGTGATCTCCTGCGCCCCCGCGCCGATTTCGACGCGATGCACGTGCCCGTGATTGCGCAGGCTGTGATAAACGAAATCAACGACGCGTGCCGGAATGGCGAAACCCAAACCTTCACTGCCTCCGCCTTGCGACAGGATGAAGGTGTTGATCCCCAGGACGGAACCGTTCATATCCACCAGCGGGCCCCCGCTGTTGCCGGGATTGATCGGAGCGTCGGTCTGCAGGTAGGTGAGCGGCTTGGTGGGATCCGGCTGCCGGGCGAGCGCGCTGACCACGCCCATGGTCACCGAATTCTGCAGGCCTTCGGGACTACCGATGGCGAATACGAGTTGGCCTACATGCGGGCGCTGGCTGACTAGGGGAAGCGTGGGCAGATCGGTTTCGTCGATCTTGAGGAGCGCGAGATCGGTTTCCTTGTGCTGGCCAACCAGGCGTGCTTCCAGAATCCGACGCTTCCCGACCGGTACCTGGCCGGCGGAGTCTCCCATAGGTAGCGGTAGAGCGACGCGAATGCGCTGTGCCCCTTCCACCACGTGAGCGTTGGTCAGGATGTAGCCGTTGGAGTCTACGATTACTCCCGAGCCGACCGCCTTTTGGCGGACGATGAACGCCGTCTGGGATCGATCTTCCTCGCGCAACGGGCCGTATCCGGTGACGAGAATCTGCACCACTGCGGGAGAAACCTTGGCGGCCAGGCTTTCCAGCGCGCCGTTGAGCTGTATCAGAATACCGGGGGACTCCGAAAGCTTGGACTCAGTCGGGCTCGTTTTCTTCTCGACAGGCGTTTGGGCCGTAGGCTTCTGGGCGGTCTGTGCCAGAGCACCCTCGAGGGTTGCGCAGAGAAGCGTGGAAACCACGAGGACAGAGCGGGCTAGGGTCTTTCCGTGGATTGGAAACAAATTCGCCATATGAATACCACTCCTGAAATATGTCGAGAGATGTCTGTCCAAAACACTACCACGCGCCTGCCGGCCGCGACG
>JBARBI010000158.1:0-2759 GCA_049792875.1 Candidatus Sulfotelmatobacter sp. | reverse complement strand
ATCTTGCCGAACACGGGCCCGATCCACAGTAGGTGAGCGCGGTCAGGTCGGGCTGCGATTCTCTGCTCCGTGCGCACTGATAATCTCCACCCTTCACCCTTGGACTTCGATGTCCGTGAGTCCGAAGTCCGTTCCCTTGGCCAGGAGTGGTTCCCCGGAGGCTTTGGCGAGGGCGTAGGAGAAACAGTCGCCGAAATTCAAGCCCGCGGGGTGGCGGCCCTTCCCGTACTTCCGCCAAGCGGAGCGGGCGAGGTCGGCTTGTTCGGCGTCTACAGGTACGACTTGGAGATTGGCACGGACGACGAAGAGATCGAACTCTCGGCCCGCGGCTTCGCCTTGCCGGGCCTCCAGGACGACTCCGGTTTCGAGCACGCTTGCGGCAGATACGAGTCGGCTTCCGGCTGCGGTGATGGCAGCGAGGAATTTCTGGCGCTCCGGTTCGGCAAAAAAAATGGCTGCGAGCGCGGAAGTATCAATGACCATAGGTGTGGATCAACGGGGAAGCCCGTGCTCGTCGTAGCCGAGGATTTCGTCTGCGGAGCAGGAATCCAGAATGGGCAACTGGTCGACGCGGCGAAGGATTTCCTCCAACTGGCTCGCCAGGATCTGACTGCGGCGCTGGTTCCGGAGACGATCGAGGCGCTCCTCCAGAGCCTTTTGGATGGCCCCGGTCAAAGATTCCCCAGTCTTTGCGGCAATCTCCCTAGCCAAGCGTTCTGCTTCGATGCTCTTGATACTAAGCGCCATAGCAGATTTAGTGTATCATAGTATACTAATTTATATACATATTTAAAATGTCCTTGTTCCAGCTGGATGGATCAACGGGAGCGTATGATTTCTGAAATCTAAGGATCGGTTACGAGGTTTACCATGAGAGCAATCCTGCTTGTCTTTTCTGTCCTCGGCCTTCTCTTCGCCCTGGCATCGGGCTCCGCCGCCCAAACGCAATCCTTCCCAACCTCCGCCGGGCCGGTCAAGATCACTCCGCTGAACCATGCCAGCACGCTGATCGAGGCGGGCGGGAAGATTATTTATCTGGATCCTGCCAAGCCGGTGAAGTTCGCAGGACTTCCAAAAGCAGACCTCATCCTGATCACCGACATTCATGGGGACCACATGGACCCCGATTCCGTTAAAGACATCAGCAAAGCGGACACGGAAATTTTCGCGGCCCCGGCAGTCGTCCAGAGCGGGGCCACCGGCAAGCCCATCGCCAACGGAGAAACGAAAAACTGGCAGGGCTGGACCATTGAGGCGATCCCCGCCTACAACCTGAAACGCGGCCCTGCTCCTGGAAAACTCTTTCACGACAAGGGACGCGGCAACGGCTACGTCCTCAGCTACGGCGGGAAGCGCTTCTACTTCTCTGGCGACACCGAAGGCGTGCCCGAGATGCGCGCGCTCAAGAACATCGACGTGGCGTTCATCTGCATGAATCTGCCGTACACGATGCCGCCCGAAGAAGCTGCGGAGGCGGTCAAAGCCTTCCATCCGAAAGTTGTGATTCCCTACCACTACCGCGGCTCCGATCTCGCGGTGTTTCAAAAAGGGTTGGAGGGGACGGGGATTGAGGTGCGGTTGCTCGATTGGTATCCGAAGTAAGCTAAACGTCGAGCTTTGCTTCGACAAGACAAAGCCGGCCCTGTGACGGGCCGGCTCCACTGCAAAGGGATGGACGCAGCGATCTAGTGGTCGAACCCGCCAAACAGGTCCGACATCACCTTGGTCGAATCGTCGCAGGCGTGATTCAGGCACGGCAAGCCGAATCCTGCTTCGAGACTCTTGGTCAGGGAGAAGTGGGTATAGAACTGCCCGCTCGTCTGGCCGTGGCGCCCGTAGTTGGTATCCACGATGACGAGAACCTGGTTCAGGTTAGGCACGAAGCTGTAATCGTTCTCATCCCACAGCGTCACGATTGCGTTGTGGCCCCGTTTCCACGCCGGAGAATTGTGGATCGCCGAGACAATCGTTTTTAAAGTGAGGTCACCAACATAGATCAGCGCCGGGTTCAGTCCGGCTTGCGAGCCATCGGAAACGGGATCAAAGGCGCACTGCGCGCCGCCGTTGCCGCGTCCGTGCTGATCGGTGCACTGATTGGGCGCAATAAACGACAGCGACGGGAGGTGACCGGAACCAAGGTCATCGTACAGGCCACCTTTGCCCTCAAAGCCCACCACGTTGGCCAGGCTGTTTTTGGGATTGAGGCCTTCCTGCACGCTCTTGAAATACACAAACGGGTTGTGCTTCGCGGCGTACAGTTTGACGAAGGCGCCCGAGCCACCCAGAGAGTCGGGGATGGTCGAGAGGTCGGTGAAGAACCCATCGCTGTAGGCGATGCCATCAGCTCCCGCGGCAGGCAGGCTTTCCTGATAGCTCTTCCAACTGCGGCCCGCTTCGGCCAACTGATCTCCGATCATCTTGCCAACGGTGTGGGCAGCCGGAAGCGAACTGCCATCAATGTCGATCAAGCCCGGTGGGCAGGGATCGGTAACCGACGGATTGGGACACTCATTGGTCAGGTCGATAGCCGGAGTGGCGGCGTCCATGCCTTCGCCCGCGATCGGACAAACGTTGGCGCTGGAGGGAAAGTCCGTGGTGGTATAGCTGGGCGGCACAATATTCGGAGTGCAGCTGGGGTTGTGCCAGTCGGGAGCGTTGTCGCTACGCACGCCAAAGTTCGAGGCCCCCACGATTTCCAGGTAGTTGGTGGAGCTGGGGTGGCCGACCGCGAAGTAATTCGTCGCCGCGTTGGCGGACTT
>JBARBI010000157.1:0-8271 GCA_049792875.1 Candidatus Sulfotelmatobacter sp. | reverse complement strand
CGCCATTTGTTCATTATGGCGGGAGCTTCGCCGCGAACCGACTGGCTGCGGGGTTGCGTCGCGCTTGATGAGAAAGGATTCATCCTCACCGGGCGGGACTTGGAGACAGGGACAGACGCGCCGGCAGCGGGCTGGGCACTGGCCAGATCTCCCTACATGTTGGAAACGAGCCTGCCGGGCGTGTTTGCAGTCGGCGACGCTCGTTCGGGGAATGTGAAGCGCGTGGCTTCGGCTGTCGGCGAAGGGGCGATTGCCATCCACTTGGTCCACCGCGCCCTGGCCGAGCTTTAGGAGGAATACATCTGGAACAGTGCATGCACCTGGATCAGAAACCGCCTCATCAACCGCGCCGCAGTCTGCCTCTCGGCAAGCCCGTCGCGCTTGAGCTGATTTTCGAAGCGGCTTAATCAAACCACATTTTAGAACCGCAGCCTCAGATCGTGAAAACTCGGTCAGGCTTTTGCCAAGGCTGGACTGAGCTTGCCTGCCATTTTCACCAAATCGGGGAGAGAATCGGCCTTCATCTTTTGCATGACCTTACCTCGATGAGCCTTAACCGTGATCTCGCTGATACCGAGCTCGCCGCCAACCTGTTTGTTCAATAGGCCGGATACGACCAACGCCATTACCTCTCGTTCGCGAGCAGAAAGTGACGAATAACGATCCCGGAGTTCCTTGATCTCTGCCTGCTGACCAAGGGCGACGCGGCTGAGTTCGAGAGCTTGCCGAACGGCGCTAAGCAGCACATCATCTTTGAATGGCTTCGTGAGGAATTCGACCGCGCCTGCCTTCATGGCCTGCACTGTTTTTGGCACATCGCCGTGACCTGTGATGAAGATAATGGGCACATCAGGGTGTTCGGCCGCAACACGTTCCTGCAGCTCGAGGCCATTCAGGCCTGGCATGGAAATGTCGAGTACCAGGCAGCTCGGAACAGGCGTCCGCGAGCGGACGAGAAAATCCTGCGCCGACGAGAAAGTCTCGGGCTGCCAACCCTCGGATTGGATCAGCAACTCGAGCGACTCGCGCACTGAGATATCATCGTCTACAACAAACACAATCGACGTGGCGTGCGACATGGACAATGACCCCTACTCATGACCTGGTCCTCCGTCCAATTCGCTGCACTTTCGAAGTTGCACAATCGTTGCTGTTACTCAACCCAACCCGAGCGCCGTATGGAGCGCTCTCAGAAGTGCCGTGTCGCTGAATGGTTTCAGCAGAAATCCCACGGCCCCTCGTTCTAACGCTCGCTTACGAACAGTCTCGTCTTTCTGGCCGGTTATGAAGATGATCGGAATGTTCTGTCCACGAACCTTCAGTTCCTGTTGGAGATCGAATCCTGTCATACCCGGCATGGCGATGTCTAGCACCAGGCATTTCGTTTGACCAACGCTATCGGAGACGAGGAACTCCTGCGCGGATGAGAACACTCTAGCTTGAAAGCCGAATTCCCCCAGCAAGTCCGGCAGCGACTCGCGGACAGATTCATCATCATCGACAACTGCCACAAGTGAGCGGTGAATACTACTCCCTCCGTTCGGCGACTTCATAACACAAGAATGCTGCTGATAAGGTTTCACGTCTATTGGACTTAAGTATTAGTACTGCATGGGATAGAAAAAATGAACGTCGCGCCTGGACCCTTGTTCCGGATTGCCCAAAGGCGACCTTGATGTCTTTCCGTAATGGAACGGCTGACGGAAAGTCCGATTCCCATGCCGTCCCCCTTTGTCGTATGGAAGGCTTCGAATAGCTTCTCTTCGATTTCGGGATTTATCCCCGTTCCCGTATCCTTAATACTGAGGCGGACCGCACCGCTTTCGTCGCGTTCTGTCTCGACGAGCAATTCCCTCGGACGATCATCCACCGCACTCATCGCCTCCGAGGCATTTCGTATCAAATTCAAAATGACCTGCTGAATCTGAATCCGATCGCCTAAGACAGAGGGTAGTTCACTGGCAAGATCGGTCTGCACTATGACCCTATTACGCTGCAGCTCGCCCACTGATAGCGCAATCACTTCCTTGGCTGCTTCATTCAAATCGAACGGCTCAAATGACGCGCTTTTCTTGCTGAAGAGCGCTCGCAGCCGTGTAATCACCTCCGACGCGCGGTTGCCATCGCGAATCATTCGCCGTGCCGTCTCGCGGGCGCCTTCCAGATTCGAAGGATTGGCATCCAGCATCCGAAGACACGTACTGGCATTGGTGACAATGCCGGACAGCGGTTGATTGACCTCGTGCGCGATCGAGGCTGTCAACGCGCTCAGCGTCGAAATTCGAGCCACATGCGTGAGGTCGGATCGGGCCTTATCGAGGGCCACTTTGGCCTCATGCTGCTCCGTCAAATCCTCGGAAAGCGCCATGATAAATCTCGGCACTCGCTCTGTGCCCGGCACGACTGAAACGCTGTTACGCACCCATACCGTGCTGCCGTTTTTTCGTCGGTACTGCTTCTCGATCTGAAATTGCCGACGCTTTCCTTCCAAAAGCTCCTCGATAAGCGCCCAGTTGAGATTGCGGTCTTCTTCAACGGTAATGTCGAGAAAGCTAAGTTGTCCGAGTTCCTCTTCCGTGTACCCCAACATCTTCTGGTACACGGGATTCGCTGCGATAAATCGACCGTTCAGATCGGTCAAAGCGACGCCGATTGCTGAGTTCTCAAACACCGAGCGCCAGCGCTCCTCGCTTTGGATAATCTGCGCGTGGGCTTTGTTTAACTCGTCATTGATGGTGGCGAGCTCCATGGTTCGTTGTGCGACCCGCTGTTTAAGGTCACTACTGTTCCGCCGCTCTTCACTTAGTAGTCTTGATTCTTGCAATCCGATGGCAGCTTGATTTGCCGCAACATGCAAAACGAGTCTCTCAGTTTGTTGTGGGAAGTCCAGGCGCTCGGAACCCGCGACTATGATTCCCATATCACCATGCAAACCTAGCTGCAAGAGAACCAGCGCAATATCGCGCTGTTCGAAGGAAATCCTCACGGGTGGAGACACTTCATCAGGGTGATCTTCCAGCCACGCCCGGAGTCTCTTGCCGATCTCTTCCGGCAGGGGTTTACCCTCCCAGGCGGGACGGATCCGCACCATTTCAGCAGGGCTCCCACCAGTAGTAGGATCTCTTAAATGCGCATAAACGAAATCGAGGCTAAGCATTCTAACGAGAGCATCAAGCAAATTACCGACAATTCGCGGCCCCGTGCTTCCGCTCCAGGTCGCAGGGAGGGTGAGGATGCTCAGCAAATCATTGATACAACGCCGAAGATGCTTAATCTCTTCGGTGGAACTTTCGGATTGTGCTTCCATGCTAGCTTCCTGCTGAGGTTGATGAGCTCAGCCCAGTTCGTCGTTCACGGAGCTCTTGTAGAAACTCGGTTGGAGGCACGAAGAATGGATTTCGCTGAAGGATACCGCCGATGATGATCATCGGATGCGTGCGCATGATGTCGATCACGGTGTCGCCACCAAATTGCCCGATGTGGTAAGTACAAATCACCGCGTCGTCGTGATGCTCCCATACATGATTGACTCGTGATTCGAATTCAATCAGATCGTTCGTGTGAGATTTCCCTTCAGCTGCCCAGTCCATTCGACAAACAATTCGGCTCAGCGGAAATCCTCCAGTAGCATTGCCACTGGCGATTTGTTCGAATGCATGCAGCATTCGATCCTTGTCAAATTGGCCATCGCGGAGGTACGTTTCGATATTGGTGCGAAGCTCTAATTGGCCACTGCGTTCCGCTGCCGCCGGATCAATCCCTGCTCCAGCTAACCGCTTCATGTGCTCACTCCGTTGGTGCGCGTTGACGACATGAACGGCCTTGTGGCCGCATGCGAATCCATCCTTAATGAAAGGGAGCAGTACGCGATACTCTTCTTCCTCGCTGTGAAAGAATGCACAAACGTGACGGGTCTCGGCGAGTTGGGAACCCGCAAAAGAAATAGGCGCCGTCGTCTTCATGACTCAATCCTCCCAAGGGTAGTCCACCTACTAAATGGCGAGCCTGCACACTATCGTGGTCAGGGGGGATTGGTCAACCACTAGCGAGAATAGGCCCCGATGTACTTTCCTGCCCGGCTCCAGACACGTTCGGCGCGAAGGGCTAGCACCGTGGGGCACGCAAGATTCGCGAAGAGATTCCTACAGAACTTCAGTCGGCATGCAAGTAAAGGGAGGGCTCAACGCCTTGGCGGATTACATAGATAGCCAATTCAGTCTTTGTAAGATGCCTCTCGAAGACACCCAATTGACCCCAGGCCACTATTGAACACGTCGAGACAGATGCCCAACACTGGCGGTTTCCGGTCACGATCGCTGACTTGCCACGAGAACTATCGGAGGTACGCAAGCGTGACTGTGTACCAATTGCGACCGTCTTTCCATGCTCGTCCGATCTCAAAACCGGCGCCTTTGAGAACGCTTCGTATGCTCTGGTCCGTGAACTTGTAACTGTTCTCGGTATGAATCGTTTCGCACCGCATGAAATAAAGAACAAGTTCCGCGCGCTCGATGCTTACATCCTGCTCTTGCGTACTTTCAAGGTGCATCTCGATCCTGGACTCGATCGAATTCCAAAGCACGCGATGACGGAACCGCGCGGTGTCAAAGTTGGCTCCCAGTTCTCTATTCAGGCGATGCAGGATATTCAGGTTGAACGCCGCGGTGATTCCATCGCTGTCATCATAGGCAGCCAGGAGCGTGGATTCGTCTTTCACCATATCTGTACCGAGCAATAACGCATCTCCGGTTTGCAATTGAGAGCCTAGATTTCGCAGAATCATTCGCGCTTCTTCAGGCGAAAAGTTGCCAATGTTTGTACCGATGTAGAGCGCGAGTGTCGTGCCGTCGAACGGTTCGAGCTGTAGCGGGTGAGTTATATAGTTCCGGACTATAGGCTGTATGCGCACCTCCGGCAACGCGGATGCGATGTTTTGGCACGCCAACTCGAGAGCGTCTGAGGAGACATCGACTGGCATGTAAGAGACATCGTCCGTAATGCGCAAAGCAGCTTCAAGCAAAATGACGGTCTTCGCGGCTGTACCAGCACCCAACTCAACGAGGCGCAATGGCGACGGTCGGTCGTTGTGAGCCGCAGCAACGATCGCATCCGCGTGTCTCGCCAGGATGTCTCTCTCCGTACGGGTGGGGTAATACTCGGGAAGAGTCGTGATGCGCTCGAAAAGACGCGAACCCTCTGCATCGTAGAACATCCAGGGTGAGAGCGAGCGCGGGCGTTTAATCAAGCCGCGCCGAACCTCGTGAGTCAGCGCTTGGCGCGTGTCCACAGTTACGGTGCGCTCGATCTCAAATACACGAGAGGAGGTAGCCATGTGCACAATTCCTTTCAGTCCGCCAGGCGAATCCCGGCGAATTGCCATCTCGTTGCTGGTGGAAAGAAATTCCGATACGTCGCGCGGACATGACTCGCAGGAGTGACGCACGATCCCCCGCGCAGAATCATTTGGCTGGACATGAACTTGCCGTTGTACTCGCCGAGGGCACCGGGAAGAGGCTTGTATCCTGGATAACCGGTGTAGGCGCTGGCCGTCCATTCCCAGCAATCACCGAAAAGTTGCTCAACGCCTACACCTCGCGCCACTGCGGGGTGAAGTCTTCCCGTCTCCAGCAGGTTTCCCTGCGGCAGGGTTTGGCTCGCGACGGATTCCCATTCCGCTTCCGTTGGAAGACGGTGACCTATCCAACGTGCGAACGCATCGGCCTCGAAAAAACTGATGTGACACACGGGCGTGTCTAGCAGCGCGGAGAGCCCGTGCCAACCTCTTAGTGTGAATACGCGCCAGCCGGTCTTATCGTTAGCGTCACGCCTCCAGTAGAGAGGTGCCTGCCAGCCTGCCCGCTTCACGTTGTCCCAGCCTTCAGAGAGCCAGAAATCGGGGCGCGTATACGCGTCGTCCGACATGAATTCCAGGTACTCCCGGCAGGTGACTTTGCGGTTTGCGATCTGGAAGGGTTCTAGATAGACCTTGTGGCGCGGAGTTTCGTTGTCAAAGCAAAAATCGAGAGGATCGGCCGCTTGAAGGGCATAACCTATCTCAATCACCCCCCCATCAAAGCTGTGCCAGCTCAGTTTGGAGACTGGAGGTTCATTCTCTGCAGAGAGGGGAGCCGCGATATACGAGGGGTATAACAGATTCGAAAAGAAGGCGTGCTTAATGTCAGTGAGCGCGAGTTCTTGGTGTTGCTGCTCGTGATTCAAGCCCAGCACGGTGCGCCGTGCTGCTTCCCCATCAATGCCACCTGAAAGAAATCTGTCCACCGCCTCGTCCACATGTGCGCGGAAAGCAAGAACTTCATCGAGCGAAGGTCGGGAGAAGACCGAGCGAAGGCTTTTCTCCGGAATCTCCTCGCCGAGGGCGTTGTAATAGCTGTTGAAAAGCCAACGGAACTCTTCGCGAAAAGGTTTGTAGTCCGTGAGGAAGGGGCGCAGCACGAACGTCTCGAAAAACCAGGTGGTATGAGCCTGGTGCCATTTCATCGGGCTGGCTTCCGGACACGACTGGACCATCTGATCTTCGGCTGAAACACTAGCGGCAAGGGTACTGGTCGCCGAGCGCACAGCTTTGTAATGGGATTGAATGGCGGTCTCCCGCATGTCGCTTTCACCTCTGTAGGGAACAGCTTGTAACCCCTCTGCTTGGCCTCTGGCTGCGGCAGCACTGGTTTGAGACATGGGGTCCTCCTGAGGAATTTTTCGTTCGCGCATACCGGATTGATTCGTATGTGCTGGATGCATAGAAACAGAGGCGTCAAAACGAGGCAATTAGACGATAGTATCGATTACCACCAGACTATGGATTAGACATATGGTCACAGAGTGGTGCGCACTCAATTCCACGGGACCCCAGTACCAAGGTATCGCCAATACCATCGTCCAATTGATTGGATTTCTGTGTTTCGGCCTAATGTCAGTGGCTTTGGGCAAACGAATCGTGTTCCCACCCGATTTGCCAGCTCTCATTAGGTCGGATGTTAAGGAGAACAGTGATGGCAACGGCAACTATTGCGACCCGTCCCCCTTTACCTCCATTCTCTCGGGAAACTGCAGTTCAAAAAGTGCGCCTCGCTGAGGACAGCTGGAATAGCCGCGATCCCGGGAAAGTAGCGCTGGCGTATGCGATCGATTCACGATGGAGGAATCGTTCGGAGTTCATCAACGGACGAAACGAAATCATCGCCTTTCTCACTCGAAAGTGGGTCAGAGAGCTGGACTACAGACTTATCAAGGAGCTATGGGCGTTCGCCGGCAATCGGATTGCTGTTCGCTTCGCTTACGAGTGGCTCGATGATTCGGGCCACTGGCACCGCTCTTATGGGAATGAGAATTGGGAGTTCAATGACGACGGGCTTATGGCCACCCGGTTTGCTTCGATAAACGACCTTCCGATTTCAGAGTCAGATCGCAAGTACCATTGGCCTCTAGGACGGCGTCCTGACGGCCATCCTGAGTTGAGCGAGCTGGGCCTCTAGGCTTGGGCACTATGCCCTGGTCGCGTCGAAAGATAGTTTGCGATCTTCATTTTGATCCGAAGGGTGCATGTTCCACGAACATAGCGGGAAATGAGTTGGAGAGTCGCGAGAATAAAATCATTCCGCACGTGACATGACACCTGCTCTCTTCTGACGTAGAGGAACTTGTGGTGCGAATACGTTGCGTCGGCGACTACTTCGTCGAATGGTCGGGTCTCCGTGTATGTGGCATCAAGATCCATTGAACAGGCAACCGTTTCAAACACCGTTGTAACTCACAAAGGAGTGTCTAGCAGAGGCTACGGAATTCGGGTCACAACACTTTGTCGTTCAAGTTGACTATTCGCTGAAGTTATTCGGTGGCGGAGGCCTCTGAGATGCTGAATTGCGAGCCACGCAAGCGCGCAATTATGTACTGACAAGTTATCTCAAATCAATATCAAATAGTAGCAAGGTCCGGGAGACCCGCATAAACACTGGGTGTTTTTGCTATGGCGGAGAGGGGGGGATTCTTTCCGCCGCTGAAAGCAAAGGACTTCGGTAGTAGCCGATTTCGTGCCCTGCCAATTTCCCATCGTTCTTGGGAAAATTCAATTCCCGAAACGTAGCCGCCTAGCAGTAGCGGTTCCCCGTGGCATCATCCGCCCGGAAAGCGGAAAAGGCAAGGACAGGATTTCTGGAGCGGGGGCTGGGAAGGCTCCTTGCCACGGTCAAACGATGTGCCCGACGCGACCATAGCAACGATTTCCAAATCGATCTTTATGCTCGTTGAGTCTTGTGT
>JBARBI010000156.1:0-3737 GCA_049792875.1 Candidatus Sulfotelmatobacter sp. | reverse complement strand
ACCGTCACCCGCGACCCGGAGGCCACGTGCGTTCCAGCTGCTGGAGACTGCTGGCGGGCCACGCCGCTGCCCACGGCATCCAGTTGCAGGCCGATGTCCTGAGCGGCTTCCACCGCGCCGCGCACGGTCTTGCCTACGAAGGATGGCACTTCGATTCCACCTTGCTCCACGTCCAGAACTACAGTTCCGGTGGTTGGCAGCCTTGCCGGTGGGGAAGGTTCCGCGTCTGGAGTTTTCGCCGGGATAGTCTGGCTCGCCGGGGTGACGCCACCTTGCGCTGCACGCAGCGGCTCACGCATTGCCGCTTGCACTACACTTCCGTCAGCGCCGGCAGTCGCGGGCAAAAGTGCCCGCGCCACACTGGGCTTTGCCGCGTCCGAAGATACTGCGTTCACTTCCGCGGTCTCCAGCGGCTCGCCGGGATGATCGGGCGTACCTTCTTCCAGATCTTTATCGTTCGTTTTCGCCCGAGCCAGCAGCAACTGGTGCTGCGGGGCCAGCGGCAGATCGTGCGGCACGTGCAGATACTCCAGCACCTGCTGCGAAATGCGCCGGAAGACTGGCGCCGAGATCTGGCCGCCCTGGTGAAGTCCGACGGCGGAATCCAGGATCACCGCAACCACGATCTGCGGATTATTGATCGGGGCGAATCCGGCAAACGAGCCGATGTATTTTGTCTTTGAATATGCGCCCGTGGCTGGATCGACCTTCTGCGCCGTGCCTGTCTTGCCTGCGGAGGAATAGCCTTCCAGAATGGCCCTGCGGCCGGTACCGTGGGCATCGAGGACGACCTTCTGCATCATCGACCGCATCTCGGCGGCCGTGAAGGGAGAGATCACGCGATGCGACGCGCCGGGATGAAAGGCGACCGTCTGCGGCGTACCCCGTGGTTGCACCGTTCCGGTGACGATGCGGGGCGCCACCCACACGCCGTCGTTGGCGAAGGTCGAGACCAGCCCGGCCAACTGGAGTGGCGAAATACCGATTTCTTGGCCCATCGAGATGGCGGCGATCGAAACCTTCGACCAGCGGCTGACCGGCTTCGTCAAGCCCCGGGTCTCGCCGGGGAGTTCAATTCCCGTCTGCTGTCCAAAACCGTAAGCGCGAATGTATTTGTAGAAGCGGTCTTCGCCCAGGCGCAGCGCGATCTTGATGGCGCCTACGTCGCTCGATTCAGCGAGCACGCCCCACACCGGCAGCAAGCCGTGCGGCTTCGAGTCACGAATGCGCATGCCGTTATAAACGATGGCGCCCATCTGGCAGTCGAACACTTCATTCGGGTTCGTGATTTTCTCTTCGAGCGCGGCCGAGATCGTCACCAGCTTGAACGTCGATCCGGGCTCGTACACGTAACTGACTGCGCGGTTGGTCAGCGCGCTGGGCGTGATCTGCTTGCGGAGATTTGGATTGAAGGTGGGACGGTTGGCTAGAGCCAGGATTTCTCCGGTATGCGGGTTCTCGACAATCACCGTACCGGCGATTGCCTGCGTATCGTGAATCGCCTGCTCCAGTTCCTTCTCAGCGATGTATTGAATATTTTTGTCGATGGTCAGGACCAGGTTGTCGCCCGGGTCGGGCTGAGTCTCGACATCAGCGAACCACTGCCTGCGGGCATCGACCGAGATGAACATCTTTCCCGGGTGGCCGCGCAGTTCGTCGTCAAATTCATGCTCGATGCCGCTCTGTCCGGAGTCTTCCATGCCGACCGAACCGAGCACCTGCGCAGCCAGATCGCGCGCAGGATAAAAGCGCTTCGGCTCTTTCTGGAAGTGAATGCCCTGCAACTTCAGGGAATTGATTCGTTCGATGGTATCGTCGTTGGCTTTGCGCGCCACCCAGCAGAACGTCTTGTGGGCGCGGCAATCGGCCAGCACCACGTTGTAGTCATCGCCGGTGATCCGGGTGATCAGAGAAATTGCGGTGGGGAGATCTTTAACTTCGGTGGGCACGGCGAATGCGGAGTCCACCAGGACCGACATGGCCAGCTCGTGGCCCGCACGGTCGTAGATAACTCCGCGCTTGGCCGCCAGTGGAATGGCGCGCTGCTGCTGATGTCCGGCCTGCTTGACGAACTTGCCGTAGTCGAAAATCTGCAGGACGACGAGCCGCCCGCAAATGGCGAAGCACCACAAAAAAAGGAAGGCGCCCAGCGCATAGAGCCGGGAATTCTTGCCCGAGGTTCGATCCGACGCGCGATCCGAGGCCATGAGTATCCCACTTCACGCATTGGCAGCCTGAGGCCCGCGTCGTTGGCGGGCGGAAGGACCTATGCAATCTTCGGCGTTCGGAGTGCTGCCGACTGAGTGCACCGATCCTTCGCTTCGCTCAAGATGACAAACACCAACCCTCTAGAGACAAACATGGCGGCCCACCAGTCAGCGGACCGCCAGATAAATTCTTGTGGGGACGGCCGCCCTCGGCCGGCAGACGAACGCGTCCGCCGCTGCGCAAATATCTACTGCCCCGGGATCACCGTCTCGGGCGTAACGCTCGCCATCACCGGGCCTTGAGCGTCGGACACCGCCCCGTCCATGCGGATCACCTGTCCCGGCTCCGGCGGAACCAGCCCCATGCGCCGGGCCAGCAGGTCAATCCTTTCGGGATCGCGCAACGAAGCGTCCTCCAGTCGCAGCGCGTGGTTCATTTCGGTCCGTTCGCTGAGTTCGCGCTTGGCCGATTCGATCTGGTAGCCGTACTCGATCGCTTTGAAGTGCTGCCAGGCATAAGTAAAGACCAGCAGGAACAGGCAAGCCAGCGCCGTGCCGAACTGCTTCATCTCGCGGTTGCGCCGGGGATCTTCCACCTTCACCAGACGGGAATTGTCGATCGCCTTGGAGAAGTAGATCTCGGGAGTACCTGTCCAAAGCGAACGACGCTCAGTATCTGGATACGCACCGTGGATTGTTGCCGCTGCTGCCGCCATTTATGCCGCCCCCTGGAAAACCTGGTCACGTTCCGCTACCGGAATCTGCATCGCGAAGATCGCGTGCAGTTCCTCGGCCATGCGCTGCTTTTGCGCTGTCTGTTCGGCCCGTTCGACTGCGCGCATCAAATCGTTGATCAGCGTACCCGTATACATTTCTCTTGCCTCAAATTTGGATTCCTACCACGGAACCCGGTCCATCCCGCCCCAGCGGATCTTCGTCCGCATTGGTTACAAACCTGAATCTTGAAGGCCCGGCACGCCATGACAGCTGTGCCGGGAACTCCGGCAGGTTTTCCGGAGCTAAACTTTTTATGCGGGGCCGCCGCCCTCGGCTGTCCCGCGAGCGCAGCTCGCGCCCTCAAACTCTCTCCGCCGCCCGCAATTTCGCGCTGCGGGCCCGCGGGTTGCGATCGCTTTCTAATTCCGTTGCCGTTACCGGCTTTTTAGTTAGCACCCGAAAGTGCTTGTCCTTTATCGCGCCCTCGCGGAAGGCATCCTTTACGATGCGGTCCTCCAACGAGTGAAAACTGATCACCACCACGCGTCCTCCCGGCTTCAGAATCCGCGGCGCCGCTTCCAGCAGCGCCTGCAGATCTTCCAGTTCGCGGTTTACGAAGATTCGAAGAGCTTGAAAGGTAAGCGTCGCCGGATGAATTCGCCTCTGGTCATACCTATCTTGACCCCGATTCATTGGCCGGGCCGCGGCTGATATGACATCCGCAAGATGTGCGGTAGATCGTATCGGCCGCGACCGGCAAATGGCTCTGGCGATTCTCCGCGACCTCCTTTCCTCTCCGAATTCGTAAATCAC
>JBARBI010000155.1:0-2783 GCA_049792875.1 Candidatus Sulfotelmatobacter sp. | reverse complement strand
ATTGCGTGGTGGTGTACAAGGTCGACCGCCTGAGCCGCTCCTTGTTGGACTTCACCCGCATCCTGAGCCAGTTCGACAAGCGTAATGTCAGCTTCGTGGCGGTCACCCAGCAGTTCAACACCAGCACTTCACTGGGACGGCTGACGCTGAATATCCTGCTCTCCTTCGCTCAGTTCGAGCGGGAGTTGATCGGAGAGCGGACCCGGGACAAGATGTCGGCGGCGCGGAAGAAGGGCAAATGGGTGGGCGGATGTCCGGTATTGGGTTACGACGTGGACGCGGGCGGCGGGCGGCTGGTGGTGAATGAGGAAGAGGCCGAACGGGTGCGGGCGATCTTCGCGCTGTTCGAGGAGACTGGTTCCACCCGGCAGACGCTGGTGGAGATCGAGCGGCGGGGCTGGCGGCTGAAAAGCTGGACCTGCAAGACCGGGGAGTTCCACACGGGAGGGCAGTTTACCCTCGATGCCCTGCGGCGGCTGCTGAGCAACATCTTATATACGGGTGCGGTGCGCCATCAGGGGAAGTTCTACCCGGGGGAGCACGCCGCCATTCTGGAGCCAGGCCAGTGGGAGCGGGTGCAGAGTCTGCTTCCGCAATCGATACAACGGCGCGGCGGGATGCGGAACAAGCATCAGGCGCTGCTGCAGGGATTGCTGCACTGCGAATGCTGCGCGGCGCCGATGGTGTACTCGTATGCGGCCAAGGGAGGACGGAAGTATCCCTACTACGTCTGCCGGCAGGCGCAGAAGAACGGCTGGGCGACGTGCCCCAGCAAGTCGCTGCCGGCGCAGGCGATCGAGGCATCGGTGCTGGGGCGGATTCGAGAGGGAATGAACCAGACGACGCCCTGGGAAGGAATGGATCGGCGCCGGCAACGGGAGGCGATTGAAGCGGTAGTTGAGCGGGTCGGTTACAACGGCACCACGCGGCAGATCTCGATCCGATTGCGAACATCGGAGGCGGCGATGGCGGGACAGGAGGCGCGGGTATGAGCAGCCACCAGGAGGTTGCTTACACTCTGGACTTTGCGGTTCGGCGGCGGAGCGGGCCGAAGAGTCAAGTCGTACGAGAGTCCAGCCAAGACAGTCCCATTCCACGCGTCGCGCGGCTGATGGCGCTGGCCATGCGGATCGACGGGCTGGTCCGCGAGCAGACGTTACCTGATTACGCCGCGGTGGCACGCCGGGGGCGGGTGACGCGGGCGCGCATGACGCAGCTCATGAAGCTGCTCCATCTGGCACCGGATCTTCAGGAAGAGCTCCTGTTTCTGCCGCCGTCATCGCGTCTCACGGAGCGCCATCTGCGGCCGATTGTGCGGCAGGTTGACTGGCACGAACAGCGGCACCGGTTTCAGGAACTCACCAGACGTTCGCGCCGAAGTCGCGGCTCCGACTGAGGTTCGACCCGGACTTCCGGCGGCTCGAGGCCACACGCTGCGAACTCGAATCGTCGAACCTTCTTCAGCCCGAAGCCACATTCCTGGTGTCAGTAGGGGCGGAAATCAACGGTCTTTCAACCGTTTTTCAAAGGAAATCAAGCGGGGGCTCGCCGCCGTCGGGATCGATCCTCACCGCCAGGGCAGACGGGAAACTCGTTTCGCGGCGCCTTGGTGCGCACGAGCATTGCGGGAAAGCCGCTCTGCGGGCTTGCGGCAACCGATGGATGGGCCTCAGGAGCGACTCGTCGACCCATTGTCCATCTGCCACCAACCGAGAAATTGGGGCTGATCACGCTGGCGCGGGCGCCCTCAAAAAGCCGATTCTTGCGGCGTCCTTCCGTTCTTTTTATAGACCCGACAAAATCAAGATAACGCGCGCAAAAAAACGCGAATAAGCGCGGAGAGACGCGACAAATGACGCAAATATAACGCGGGAACTGGCAGGCTCGGATCTGCCACCAGCGAAAGTGGCAGCAAGACCGAACTGCAGCTAAGCCAAAAAGAATCAACCGGGTGAGGTTAGCCTCGCCGGACCTGTCGAGCTGTCTCAGAATCCGCCGATGCAAGTTCTTGCGTTAATCTCGCGTCATTAAACGCAAAGCCCTTCGCCACCGGGGGCCGGTGGCTTGAGCCGGCAGTTGTCCGGCCCTTCGGGCGGACAGGATCGTAACTCATTGAAATCAAGAGCAAGCGCGATCTACGAATCTCCCTGGGAGTGCCATCTGGTGCCATCTGGGCCTCTCCGGAGAGTGGCCTCGAGGTCGGCACATCTGGGGAGCCAAACCTCGTTCCCCGGAATCCCGTTCCTCGTGGTTGACGCCGCGCCGCCCTGGAATTTGCGCGAAATGGCTAATACTGCGCGAAATTGGACTCTCTCCGGGGATGCTCAGAGAGTTTGCCGATTAGCCCCGGGTCCCTGCGGGGGGCCATTTGGCGCGCGTCTCTCAGAGTCTCCGATAAGGCTGCGCGTTTGGTTAACTGCCAGCCGTGCCCACGGCGCGTCGCCCGGAGCCGGTGCGACAGGCTGATCCGCAGACACGGGGCGATTGTCGCATTCAGGTTTGGTTGCGGTGCAGCCGGGTTAGCGCGCCCTGGAAAGCACGAGCTTCTCGTCTTTGCCTTGTGGTTCGATGTGGTTGATCTCCATGACCAGGGAATCGCCCGAGGGCGACAGCGACAGCAGCCGTTTCTCCACAGCGTCGCCCTTGCGTCCGTGCGTCTTCAGGACGACCAGCACCGGGCCGTTGTAATAGACGAACGCCTTCGCCTTATCGCGGCCGTCCTGCATGGCGCACTCGTCACCCATCGTGTCGCAGGTAAGGCTCGAAACGTCGTCCTTGGGGTT
>JBARBI010000154.1:0-1557 GCA_049792875.1 Candidatus Sulfotelmatobacter sp. | reverse complement strand
GTATTTGTAGCGCATCAATTGACCGCTTCTGTGGTGGTTGGGCCTGTGGGGTTGTGGGCAACGCGCAGCGTTGTCGACAAATCCACAGGAAATGGCTGTCGAAGCGGCTCAGGCAGCCAGTTTCTGGTCATTGCGCAGCTTTCCTTCGGCATCGTAGTTGGCCAGACGGTGTGGGCCGTGGAAGACCGCCAGGCGGCCGCCCGGGTATTCGTGGATGCGTAGCGTGGCGCGCACGAAGTGGGGCCGCAGCGGGCTGGGCGGGATCTGCAACGCGAGACCGCGCCACTTGACGGTGTTGTCGTTGCCGACCCGCCGCTCCTCCTGGAGGCACAGGATCTCGCCGGCGTGGTTGGCGCGGTCGGGGACCAAGGCGCGGCCGGTCTCGGCCGGCGCGATCGCGAAGGCGGCGTTGTGCTCCGGCAGGTAATGCTCGGCGATAAACCGGTTGGCTGCCTCCAGACCGGCGATCCCGGCCAGCGCCAGCTCCTTGGGCAGGCGGTCCTGCAAGGTGCGGAAGGCCCGCTCGGAGCGGCCGCGCGCTTCGGGCGAATAGGCCGCGATATGGCGGATGCCGAGCGGCGCCCGCGCCCGGCCCACCTGCGTGTGCACCCGCTTCGAGACCGGCTCGCCAGCCTTGGGGGTGTGGAAATAATGGCTGCCCCGGTCGGTGTAGAGTTCGCAGAACAGGCCGTGCCGCGCAATCACCTCGGCCAGCCCGCGAAAGCTCGACGCCGTCCCTTCCTCCGCGACCAGCAAAACCGAGTAGATCGCGCTCGTCGCATCGGCGAGCGTGACCACCAGGTCGTATTGCCGCTCGTCGCCGGGCCGCCAGGCAAAGCGCGAGGCATCCTGGTGCAGCATCATGCCGACCATCGGCCGCCGCGGCCGCTTCTGGCGGTGCGCCGAGCGCCTGGGCGCTGGCTTGACCAGCCCGGCACCCTGCAGCGACAGCCGGGTCACCGTGTAGCCGAGCTTGTAGTGGTGCCGCTTCACCAGCTGCTCGTGAAAATGCTTCACCGTAAACCCGCCGTAGCGCTCCTCGTACAGACCCAGCATGCGCTGGATCTCCTCCACCGCGGCGCGCCGGCTCGACGGCTTGCCGATCCGCCGGTCGACCAGCCCCGCCGGACCCTCGTCGCGCCGCCGATCGCGCCAGCGGCGAAAGGTCCGCTCCGAGATCCCCAGCATCTCGGCCGCCTCCTCCTGGCTCAAATCACCTCGCTCATGCCGCTCCGGCAACCCCTCAAACCGCATCTGCCGTACCCCTTGCAACACCTCCGCCCGGACCATCCGCCGCCCCCGTTTCGAGCGGTTCTAAAACCGGACAGACCACGCGATGCAAAAACCGGACAGATCACGAGTCAGCTAATCTCGGGCGGGACTTGACCGCGCGTCGATCAAAGCCTAGACTAGGGCGTGTGTTCAATTATTGCAACAGCACCCGTAATGCGAGTCGCCGAGGCAGACGAGTATAGTAAAACGAGTCTACCCGGCGAACAATTTATGTGATTCATGGAGAGTCGGCTTGGAACAAGGCTGACCCATGACCCGGTATGG
>JBARBI010000153.1:0-28675 GCA_049792875.1 Candidatus Sulfotelmatobacter sp. | reverse complement strand
GGAGCGCCGCCCCAGTCGCCGTTGATGGCGTCGATGAACTTCTGCCCGTATCCGGTCGAGCCGTGGAAGTTGATCATGATGACGACGTATCCACTGGCCGCGAACAGTTCGGGATTCCAGCGATACGACCAGTCGTCTCCCCAGGCGCCCTGCGGGCCGCCGTGGATGAGGAATTTCACGGGATATTTCTTCGAAGCGTCGAAGTTCGGCGGCTTAACCAGGAAGCCTTCGACCTTGTCGCCGTTCGCGCCCGTAAATTCGAAGCGTTCAAGTGGTGACATGGCGACTTGGGCGAGGACAGACTCGTTAAGATGGGTCAGCGCGTGACGCTCTTGCCCTGATGCTGCGCTGAAGGGTCGAGCAGTGCAAATCTCATTTGGGTTTCGTATCGTCATGCATGTGAACAGCAGTCGTTCACCGTCCGGTGTAAGCATAAGGTCGTCAGCATATCCCCAGAGATTCGGCAAAGAATACATCTGCCGTTTCTCGTTCGATGTCAGTGCCGGTATGAGTTCTCCGCTTTGGGACTTCAATATCACAGCAGGAGGAGCCCCGGTGCTGGCGCCCACCAAATATAAGGAGGTTTGTCCGTTCTGCTCTGCCGAGAAATACAGCCCGTCTCTTCCATCCCAGATGAAGCTCCCCACCCAAGCATCGAGCGACTCCGTCAGATTCTTCTTCTCCCCCGTCTTGCGGTCGTAGAGCATCAAGCGGAAACGGTCGCTCTCGTATCCTGGACGCTGCTGGGCGCGGTAGGCGATGTAGCGGCCGTCGGGCGAATAGAGCGGGGACGAGTCGCTGGCGGGATTGTCGGCGGTGATGTTCTTGGTTTTGGCCAAAACCTGAGCGGGCGAGTCGCCCGCTCCCACACGGACCGGGACGATCCACAGATCGTTGTTGGTCGAAGCCGCCGGATTCTTGTCGTGATTCGAGGCGTAGCAAACCTCCTGCCCGTCGGGCGAGAAGGCATAGTCATCCTGCCCCCCGAGCGAGAACACAGGCGCATCGTAGTCGCCCGGCGTGAGATCACGAGGAGCACTCATGAGGGGACAGCCGCCCTCGGCTGTCCGGTCGAGCGAAGCTCGACTGCTCCTGCTGCCGGCATCAGAAGCGCCCTGGCCGGCTTCGCCTGGCCGGACAGCCGAGGCGGCGGTCCCCACACAAGCATCCGTCACGAAAATATGGCTGCGCTTGCCTTCTTTGTACGCATTCCAATGCCGATAAAGCAGGCGGTCGAAGATGAGCGCCTTCACCTTTGACTGCTCAACCTGCTTCAGATTCTTGGCGTTGCACGCGGTTTCTGCCTCGGGCGCTCCGTCACATTCGGGATAAACACCCGAGGTAAAAAGGATGTTCTGGCCATCCGGCGACCAAAGCTCGCCGCCAGCTTCGGTCGCCATCGAGGTCAGCTTGCGTATTCCGGCCACCCCTCCGGCCGCGCCATCGAAATCAGCGATCCAAATCTGCGAGCCGCCCTCTTTCGTCGAGAGGAACGCGAAGCGCTTCCCATCGGGCGCCCAGCGCGGACGATCGCTGTCCTGATCGGGGATGAGCACGCGTTCCGTGGCTCCCACGTCTCGCTCAGAACGCGAGACATGGGGCACCCCACTTTTCTCTTGGTTCGCACTTTCTTGCGCTGGTCCAAAGGGCACGATCCAGATGTGCGGCGTCTTCGTGTTGGCTTCCAGATCGACGTCGACCACGCTGAAGATCACCCACCTGCCGTCGGGCGAGACCTGCGGGTCGCCCACCCGCTTCAGCTTCATCATGTCTTCGAAGGTGAAGGAATGCTTGGCCTGAGCCAGAGCGGGAAGGGTGAAGGCAAGAACGAGGAAGGATAGAAGAAGACGGCGCATGAAGGCCTCCTGCGGCAAACGGATGAGTTTAGCAGGGGGAAGCACTGTCTTCCAGCACTCGCACCAGCTTTTTCCGCGCCAACTTCTACCGTGTCATCGGCTGCGTTCTTTGCAGACCGAAAAGAACGCGGCTCAGGATGACAAGACGCAGGGATTTTTGCACACCACTGATGTTCATTCGTCACAGACCCGGTCGTCAATGCATGGCATCGTGAATGCGGAGAGGAACACATGCGGACCGAGCGAACCTACTTCGTCTACATCATGAGTAACCGGTCCAAGGCGCTTTACACCGGGGTGACCAACAACCTCGTTCGCAGGGTGCGGGAGCACAAAACGGGGACTGGCTCCTGCTTTGCCGCTAAGTATCGGCTCGATCGGCTCGTATATTTTGAGCGCTTCGAGGACATTCGCAACGCGATCGAACGCGAGAAGCGAATCAAAGGCTGGCTGCGGGTCAAGAAGATTGCGCTGATTGTCTCCGTCAATCCGGCGTGGAAGGACTTGAGTGTGGAATGGTACGAGCGGCATGCGTTTCAACCGGACGCGAGCATTGCTCTGGCCGCCACCCCGAACCCCGCCAAATTGTCATCCTGAGTCGCAGGGTTTGGCGGCGAACACTTCTCGGCTGTTCCGGCACTGCCGGCAAGTGCACAGATCCTTCGGCCCAAACAGGGCCTCAGGATGACAATGCAAACAAGATGGCAAAGCATGAACCCTCTCCGGCAACCTCTTTCCTGCTCCAGCATCCAACTGTATGGCAGAACTGCAGCACCCTTCCCTCCGGCCTCACTGAGCGGAGAGGGGTTGGAGGGCAGGGTCGCCGCGGTGTCTTCAGGGTGGAAATGTTAGCTTACTGCCGGCAGCACCGGCAAGACCTTGCCAGCAGCGTCTCTACGACAGCGTCCCCTCAGATTCGATAAACTAGAGAATATGAAATCGGTATTAGCTCGTTTGCTGTTTTGTCTAACCCTGCTGGGCTGCGGGCTGGCGACTCTTCCCGCGTGCGCCCAGGAAGGTCCGCTGGATAGCTCTCCTCCGACGGGCACGACGCCGGAGGACATTATCAAGCGCTTCGCGGCCAAGGAGACTGAATTCGCCAAGGCGCGCGACCAGTACACCTACCGCCAGGACGTGAGGGTCCAAACCGTCGACGGAAACACGGTGGACGGGGAGTATCACGAAGTGTTCGACGTGATGTTCGACGACAAAGGTCACCGCATCGAGAACGTGGTGTTTGCCCCCCAATCGAGTCTGACGAAAATCTTCATGTCGCAGGAGGACTTTGAAGACATCCGGCACCGTCTGCCGTTTGTCCTGACCACCGAAGACCTGCCCGAATACAACATTCTCTACGTCGGCCAGCAGCAGGAAGACGAACTGCACTGCTACGTGTTCGACATCGCTCCCAAGCAGATTGAAGGCAAGAAGCGCTATTTCCAGGGACGCGTCTGGGTCGACGGCCACGACTTTCAGATCGTAAAGACCTATGGCAAGACGGTGCCCGACATCCGCAAGAAACACGGCAATGAAGAGAATCTGTTCCCCAAATTCACCACCTGGCGGCAACAGATCGACGGGGAATACTGGTTTCCCGTCTACACCAAGGCGGATGACGAGCTGCACTTTAAGATGGAAGACGTACACATCAAGGAAATCGTGAAGTACGAAGACTACAAGCGCTTCGGATCGAATGTGAAGATCCTGTTCGAGGGTAAGGAATTGCCGAAAGATCAGCCGAAGCCGGCTCCGCCGCCGGAAGACAAGAAGCCGCAGTAGCCAGGTTTCAGAGTTTCAAGGTTTCAAAGCTTCAAGGTGAGCGAGATTGGCTTTTATTTCTTGGGGAGAGTCTATTAAACGGTTTAACCGACCTAGCACCTGATACAGTTCTTGATCCACGATGTTGTATTGACTGGCGCTCAAATACGAAAGATCGAGCGCAATCGCAAGCTGAGTGTCGAGTTCGAGGAGAGAGCCGCGTGCCTGGCCCAGAAAATTTAGAACTTCGCCGCGGGTAAGCCTGCCCTTCGGCGATATTCGAGGCCACGGAAACAACTGCTCGCCTGATCTGGGAAGTCAGTCCATAGGTTTCACATTTTGGAAATCGTTCAGTCGCTTGGTAAACGTGTACAGCCAGCGTCCTGGCCTTCTGCCAAACGAATAGTTCGCGGTAGGAACGTGCCACGAACCAAGTCTAGAGTTCAAGGTCGTGAGGTTTCAAGCTCGTAAAATCAGAGAAATGTATTTGGCTTCCCACTTTGAAACCTTGAACCCCTGAAACTTTGAAACTTCAGTAGAACAGATACTTCCGCCACTTATCATCCGACCTCCCCATCAAGCGCATGATGTGGCGGCTGGTGTGGAGGTTGAAGGCGCGCGGTTCGCGCGTCAGCTTCATGCCGGCTTCGGCGGGGTGCTGGTTGCCCTTGCGGCGGTTGCAGGCGTGGCAGCAGGCGACCAGGTTCTCCCAGGTAGACGAGCCTCCCCGCGAGCGGGGGATCACGTGGTCCAGTGTCAACTCCCCGGAAGGCAGCACCGTTCCGCAATACTGGCAGGTGTTGCGGTCGCGCAGCAGGATGTTCTTGCGCGAGAGAGCGCGGCTCTGGTGCGGAATGCGGCGGTACTCGAGCAGGCGGATCACCGAGGGCAGACGCATGGCCACGCGCGCGGAGTGCAGAAAGTGTCCGTTTTCTTCCTCAGTCATGGCCACTCCCTTGAGCACCAGGACCAGCGCGCGGCGTGCGGCACAAACGTTGATGGGCTCGTAAGAGGCGTTCAGCACCAGGACGGGCGCGAGCAGAGCATGGCCATCGCCGGGCCGGTGCAGGGCCGCCGACGAGAACAGGCCGGCTGTGTGCCGGGAACCTGCATCGTGGTCCATCCTCAGTGACATAACTTCCTGCCCTCGGGGGCTGAAGCCCAAATCCTCTTTCCCGCTGACCGCAGCGCTGAAGCACTGCGCCACCCAAACTCAGCACTCCAGCGACCCACTGCTCTCGCGATTGTTGCCGCCACTAGTGTCCGGCGGCTTTCGCCAAAAGCACTTCATGCCTTTCAGTCGCCGCGTCCGCAGGGTCTTCATCACTACCCGGCCGGAACTCAGCATAGTTTAGATGCCAATCTCAGTGTACGCGCCACGGTCGCCACCCAGACCTGGGATGCCCCCGCGCGGCGCAGCACACGGGCACATTCCGCAGCCGTGGTGCCGGTCGTATAAACATCATCCACGAGAAGCACTTCGCGGCCAGTGACTTCTGCGGCACGCGGGACAGCAAAGGCCCCGCGCAGGTTGGCACGGCGCTGGTGGCTGGTCAAGCCGACCTGCAAAGACGTGTCGCCGGTGCGCAGCAAGACTCCAGCGGCAAGTTGCAAACGCTCCTGCGCCGGATAAAACTTCAGCGCGTTGCGCGCGATCAGTTCCGCCTGGTTGAACCCGCGCTGGCGCCGCTTGGCCTTGTAAAGCGGCACGGGAATTACCAGCACCGGCGCCTGCTCAGACATAGTCCGCTCAAACCTCGCCTGCTCAAAAGCAGGCTCCAGAGTGGTCAAGACCTCGGCAAGCATGCGTCCCAGAACCTTGGCCGCCGGGTGCACGCCGTTGTACTTCAACAGGTGAATCAGTTCGCGCAGGCCACCGTCATAGCTGCCATACGAAGCCGCGCGTTCAAAGGGTCGCTCGACGCGGCGGCACACCGGACATCTCCTCAGACCGTCGGCCCCAGTTTCGGCATAGCAGGAAAGAACGCGATCGCCGCAAACGGAGCAAATTTTGCCGCCGACCGGGTGAATCCCTGCCAAGCACCCGCGGCACACGGGAAGCTGGGAGATATTGATTAGGGGCATGCCGCAAACGCGACAGTCGGAAGGAAACAGAACGGTGAAGAGACTCTCGGCGGTTCGGCGGGCCCAGGCTCGCCCCGGACCGGGCGGAGTCTGTTCCGCAACAAAAGAAGGCCCCGATACTGCGACGCTGGCCTGGCTCGCCCGGATTCGGTCCTCACAACTGCTGAAGACGGCCTCCTCATCATCCCGCAGACACAAATAAAGCGCGGCCTATCTTTCCACCACCGCAGTATAGCGGCGCCGACCGCCGCTAGGCAACGTTGCGGTTGGGCGTGGCCGGCTTGCCCAGGACTATCCGCGGCGTATCCGACAACCGGTCGCGCACCCTAGTGAAAATCAGCCGGTAGTCCCGCCGGAAACATTCTCCACAACGGACGGGCTGCAAAAGAAGGAGCGGGAGCAGAAAGCGTTCCGTCAGGGAACGACGGCGCGAGCGGAAACCTACGTCGCTGCCACAATCGTGGCAACGGTACTGCGCAGCCAAATGCCGATCGGGGGAGTCGCTCATACCATGCACCTCGGAATAACAGACTACGAAGGGGCGGACGACCGATTGGTTGTATTTTACACCCGCCGGGCCAACCCGGGTCGAATTCTGGTGCGCCAGGGGACCTCGGTGCCGATTCGGGAAACTGGATCAGCCGGACGCCATGCTCTACAAGACCTCCAGGCAAACCGTTTGCTTGAAAGTCCATGCCGAATTTCGAGGAAATCGTTGAACTGGATGGACTTCGGCTGGGCCACCCTGCCGGCCTGATGTACACTTTAGCGCTCCGGGAGGTCTCGAATGGGTGTTGAAACCCAGGTTGCGCCCGTCGTTCAGGAACCGCATACGCCGCGCTGGAGCCTAATGACTCGCGTCGCGTTTCGCTTCTGCTTCGCCTACTTCGGAATGTACTGCCTCGCCACGCAAATTCTCAGCAGCATGTTTCCGATTCCCAAAGTCGAAGTTCCCGACCCAGGTACTCTGTGGCCCATGCGGCAGATCGTCTTCTGGACCGCGGCCCACATTTTCCATGCCAAGCTTCCGCTGGTGTTCGCCGACAGCGGCAGTGGCGACAAAACGTTCGACTGGGTATCGGTGTTCTGCCTGCTGGTCATCGCCGCATGGGCGACGGGTATTTGGTCGATGCTCGATCGCCAACGCGAAAACTACGCCACTCTCCACAAATGGTTTCGGCTTTTCATTCGTTTTGCGCTGGCCTCGCAACTGATTGCTTATGGCATGGATAAAGCTATTCCGTTGCAAATGCCCTTCCCGTACCTCACCGGGCTGCTGGAATCATTCCGTGATTTCTCCCCAATGGGAGTTCTCTGGAGCTCGATTGGCGCCTCGCCTGGGTATGAAATCTTTGCCGGGTGTGCGGAGATGCTGGGGGGAATCCTGCTGATCTTTCCGCGGACGGCCATGTTGGGCGCGCTGATTGCCCTGGCCGACATGACCCAGGTCTTCATGCTCAATATGACTTACGACGTTCCGGTGAAGCTTCTTTCATTCCACCTGATCCTAGTGGCCTTGTTCCTGCTCGCGCCCGAGTTCCGGCGTCTGACCGACTTTTTATTCACCAATCGCACCGTGGGACCTTCCACGCAACCCTCACTATTCTCCACCAGTCGCGCCAACCGGATCGCGCTCGCCGCCCAAATCCTGCTTGGTATCTGGATGCTTGGGGTAGATGGTTATGGCGGCTGGACGGATTGGCACACTTATGGCGGCGGACGCCCGAAGTCGCCGCTCTTTGGGATCTGGAATGTGGACGAACTCTCCATTGACGGCCAAATACGCTCGCCGCTGCTCACGGATTACGATCGCTGGCACCGCGCCGTCTTTGATTTCCCCGAGAGCGTGGCGTTTCAGCGTATGGACGATTCGTTTGCCCGTTACGGCGCCTCGATCAATGCCGCCGACAAGACGATCGCACTCACCAAGAGCAGCGACAAGAACTGGAAAGGCAACTTAACCTTCCAGCGCGTGGCCCAGGATCGATTGATCCTGGATGGCAGCATGGATAGTCACAAGATTCACATGCAGTTGCAGTTGGTTGACCGCAATAAGTTCTTGCTGGTCAGCCGCGGTTTTCACTGGATTCAGGAGTACCCCTTTAACCGCTGAAAGCGCCACCATGCACGGTGATCCCACGACGAACCGGAAGGCGTGTGTGATCGGTGCCGGTCCGAATGGACTGGCAGCGGCCATCGTTCTGGCCCAGGCTGGAATGCACGTGGACGTGCTGGAAGCGGAGTCTACGCCGGGCGGGGCGGCACGCACGCTGGAGTTGACTTTACCCGGCTTTCGGCATGACTTCGGATCGGCAGTCTTTCCGCTCGGCGCAGGGTCGCCATTCTTCTCGTCGCTGCCCTTGGTCAACCACGGCTTAGAGTGGATTCACTCTCCCGCCGCTTTGGCGCATCCTCTCGATGACGGCACGGCGGTGATGTTGGAACGGGACCTGTCGAAAACCAAGGATGGCCTCGGGATCGACGGGCTGGCCTGGGACAAGCTCATGCGTCCGTTCGTCGAGCGCTGGACTGAATTCGCTCCCGAGATACTGGGCCCGGTTTCCCTCTTCCCCAGACATGCATGGCTGATGGCGCGCTTTGGACTGGTCGCGGTGCAACCGGCCCGCATTGTAGCTCGCCGCTTTCGTAGCGCTCGAACCCGGGCACTATTCGCGGGCTTGGCCGCCCATTCTTTCTTAAGCCTGGACGAGCCGCTGAGCGCGGCGTTCGCAATCCTGATGGCCGTGCCGGCGCATGCCGTTGGTTGGCCGATTGCCCGGGGCGGCGCGCAGTCTCTCACCAACGCACTATGCTCGTTGCTCTCGACGTTGGGAGGGACGGTGCACACTTCATCGCCGGTCCAGAACTTGGCGGCGCTGGATCGCTATGACCTCTTCCTGTGTGACCTGACGCCGCGGCAACTGGTTAAGGTCGGCGGACCAAGATTGTCGGAGAACTATAAGCGGCGGCTGAACACGTACCGCTACGGGTCCGGCGTTTTCAAGGTGGATTACGCGCTGAACGCGCCTATTCCGTGGAAAGCTCCCGAGTGTTCACGAGCAGCAACGGTGCATTTGGGCGGAAGCTTGGAGGAGATTGCGGCGTCGGAAAAGTCAGTCCGAACCGGACAGCACGCCGATTGTCCGTTCGTTCTGCTGGCCCAGCCTAGTCTTTTCGATAGCTCCCGGGCTCCCGCGGGAAAACATACGGCCTGGGCTTACTGTCATGTGCCGCACGCCTCCACGGTAAACATGCTTCAGAAATTAGAAGATCAGATTGAGCGTTTTGCTCCCGGCTTCCGCGACTGCATTTTGGCGCGACGAGTCTTTTCGCCCGCGGATCTTGAGAGCATGGACGCGAATTTGGTGGGAGGCGATGTCGGCGGGGGGGCTATGGACGTTCGTCAATTGCTGTTTCGACCAACCTGGCGACAGTACGCCACGTCGGCGCCAGAGATCTACATTTGCTCAGCCTCCACTCCGCCGGGTGGCGGAGTGCACGGCATGTGCGGCTATCATGCAGCCAAGATGGCGTTGTCCACGTTGTCCGGCAGTTAGTCGGAAGACGCAATAACGGGTGCAGTCGTGACCAGCATTCACTCCCGTGGAGCAGCCCGAGGCCATTCGATGCCATGGATCGTCCCATCGGATTCGCGCTCAATCGTGGGAGCATACAGTCCGATGAATTGACGGCGCCACCATAGACCGGACGTCCTTTTCTCGGACATGGTGGTAAACCAATACTGCCAAATCACGGCGCGTACCTGGCGCGGTGGTCCATCCGGAAAGGGATTCTTCGCAAAGAGATTGAGAACGTCGCTGTCATTGGAGAGCAGCCGTACCTCGGTTCGGGCCACGATGGGGTATTCCTGCCATGATCCTAACGAAGCGAACCAGAGATTCCAGTCGAATCGCGGCTGATAGGGCGCGTAAATGCCGGGAGACTGGCTTAGGTCCTGCGGTTTGTAGCGGAACAGGTATGGCACCCAGTTTTTACCATCTTCGGAGCCCTGGAACTCGATCTCGTATCGGCCGCGGGTCATGATGCCAAAAAGCCCGTATCGATTGGCGATGCGAAAGGGCTCGAGCGCCGCGATGGGCGCGGCGGGCAGAGGGAGCGCGGAGAACATCCACATCAACTCCGCCATCGTTGCATAGAAAATCCAGCTGAGAACAATAATGGTTAAACACAGTTTCACAGTAGTCCAGTACCGGCGGAAGCCTTCTGACGATGCAGCCCGGCTTGGGTCGGATTCGCCTGGATCCGTCGGCGGCTCTAGCGCCTCAGGGAATTCACTGGCGTGAGAAGGTCTCGGGCCGACCTGTCCTCCTACCGCGGCACCCATGGCAGAAGATTTCTTCCATCGTTGAGGGAGAAAGCGCAACAGAGCACGATCATCCAACAAGAGGAATCCCAGTGCCAGGACAAGATAATTCAAAAATGTGTAGTTAGCTGTGAGAATGACGCCCAATTGCCAGGGAGTCACGATCAGGAAGCACACGATGCGCCAGCGACGAGGGAGAAAAAACATCCAAACTAAACCTAGCTCCAGCGCAAGCGTGGCGTAAACGGTCGCAGCATGGAACCAGTGCGGCAGATGTTGCACATACCACCCGATCCATGTGGGCAGCGGACCGTTCTGATAGTACTCATCCATCGCCGTAAAGTGGCGCCACTCGGGGTCTCCACCGGCAATCTTTGCAACGCCGGACTCGAAGTAGATGCGAAACCATTCCCATTGCAGCAGGAACCAAACGGCGCGTGAAGGCGGCGATTGCGGGCCTAGGCCGGGGCGGAATCCTGGCGGAGCAAAGAAAAACGAAATAAATCCCGCTTCGAGCAGCATCCCGTCTGACTGATAACTGGAAAAGTCTTGTGCAGCGCTAACGAACGAGAGGAAGCAGACAAAACAGATGACCAGCATTCCCCGTGGCCATACATTCAAAGTCAACAGCAACGACGCGGCCATGCCCACCCAGCACAGGGCGATCAGCATATGAGGACCGCTCGCCAGCCAAAGCAGTGTGGGCGCAAACCATAAGCCGCGGCTGTAGCCGAGGGAATGTGCCACCGCTCGAAGATATTCGCCGGCTGGCAAAATCCCTTCCGCTCCAATGAGCCCACGAATCTGAAAGACGAGGGAGAAGAACGCGGAGAAGTAGATGCAGCCGAGTGCCCGCAAGAAGAGCCATCGCGGGCCGAGGCGGTCACGGACGCCATGCTCCGAGTCAAACAGAACGCGGATTCCCCGAACCCAGTTCATGAGCGTCCGGTCATTATACCGATGCAGAAGTTGAGCCGGCCGAGCGGTCGAGCGTGCCGATAAAATTGGCTCCCTCCCGAAATTGGGTCGAGATTCAAGGGCAATTCAGAAGTAGCCGGCGACACTTCCAGAATCGTCGTCTCCGCTGCAACTTGCGGCTCGGGCTATAATTGCGCGCACACCAGGCCGCGAGGGCCGATTCGCACTGCACTTGTCATGCGGGCTTGCCGCGTGCTAAGGTGCGCCGTTCCATTGTTTTCGAGTCATTGTTCTCGAATCATTGTTTTCGAATCATTTCGAGAAGTAGACTTGTTCCATCCCGCGCCCTAAAAGGACTCCACCTATGAGCAGTTCCGTCACCGACCTCCCCGCCAAGAAAAAGCACGTGCCCTATGTGCCCGAAACCATGGAGATGAAGGAGTTCACTTTTCGTGCCGTGTTGATCGGCTTGTTCTTGACGGCATTGCTGGGATCCGCGAACGCCTACCTCGGACTCAAGGCCGGGATGACGATCGCGGCGACGTATCCAGCGGCGGTGATCGGCATGGCGCTGCTGCGCCTGCTGAAAGGCTCGCTGCTGGAAGAAAACATCGCGCGAACCGTGGGCTCGATCGGCGAGTCGGTGGCGGCGGGCGCCATTTTCACGATCCCTGCATTTGTGATGGCGGACCTGTGGCCGGCGCTGACACCGGATTTCAGAACACCCGAGTACTGGAAGTCGGTTGCCCTGATGATGATCGGCGGCACCCTGGGCATCCTGTTCGTAACGCTCCTCCGCCGCGTCATGGTTGAAGATCCGGATCTTCCCTACCCCGAGTCGGTGGCGGCGTCGGAGATTCACAAGGCAGGCCAGCAGGGATCGACGGCGGCGAAGATTCTGTTCGCCAACATGGGCTTTGGCAGCTTTATGTATCTGCTGGGCGCGGTCAACGTGTTCAATCCCAACAACACATTCCCTGTGACCATCGGCAACCTGGGAAAGAAGTTGCTGTTGCGCACCAGCACGAATCCAAACGTGGCTACGACCATCACCGGCGGCACGACTCTGTTCACGGCGCCGGACGTCAGCCCCGCGTATCTCGGCGTGGGCTACATCATTGGACCAAGATTGGCCGCTTTGAACTTCGCGGGCGGCGTACTGGCCTGGGGCCTCCTGGTTCCGCTCCTAACCTTCACGATCGGTCCCTACATCCAGGCAACGCAGCCGGCAGGTCAGCCGATCTCGTGGACGCTGCTGGCCAGTGCCATCTATTTCTCAATCGTACGTCCCATCGCAGTCGGTGGCATGTTGGTGGGGGCGTCTTACACCCTGTTCAAAATGCGCAAACAGTTGGCACTTGGCATGGGCCGGGCTGTCTCCGACTTGAAAAAGTCGGCAGCCGTGCAGGCCGCAGCCAACCGCACCGAACGCGACTTGCCCGCCAAGGCAGTATTTGCAGGGGTCGGCGTCGTTTTTGTCGCCATGATTCTGCTCTATCACTATTTCATCAGTGGAGCGGGAACTCTTACCGGATCGCAGGTACTGGCTGGCTCGCTGGTAGCGGCCGGCGTAATGATCATCGTCGGATTTTTCTTCGCCGCGGTGTCCGGCAACCTGGTCGGCATGATCGGATCTTCGAACAATCCCGTCTCTGGCCTCACGTTATGCACGCTGGTGATAGCAGCGCTGCTCATGGTTGCGATGGGCGTCAAGGGGACGGGTGGAGTGGCTGCGGTTCTGGGAGTCGCTGCAGTGGTGTGCGTTTCATCAGCGGTCGCGGGCGAAATGCTGCAGGATTTGAAGGTCGGACACATTCTCGGCGGCACGCCTGCCAAGATGCAAATCGGAGATCTGTTCGGCATCGTCGTCGCGTCGCTCGTTCTTTTCTTCCCGATTGCGATTCTCGCCAAGGCCTATCACTTCGGAAGCCCCGCGCTCCCGGCTCCGCAAGCGGGATTGATGGCCATGTTGTCGAAAGGAATTGTGGGCGGGGAGATGGCGTGGCCCCTGGTAATTGTCGGCATTCTGCTCGGCCTGGGGATGATCATGATCGAGGTGAAGAGCGTGATGCTGTTCGCGGTCGGCATGTACCTGCCGCTGGGAACCACGTTCGCGATCTTCCTGGGTGGCGTGATCCGCTGGATTACCGACAAACTCCGCGACCGCCGTGGCTTCAACGAAGCGCAGAAGGCCCGCGTCGATAACGCCGGTGTGTTGACCGCTTCCGGCATGATCGCCGGTGAAGCCCTGTGCGGCCTGGTGATCGCCGGCTTGGTGGGGTCGGACCACGATGTCACCCTGTTCAAGTGGACGCCGCCGTTCTTCCTGGCGCTGGCCGCACTGGCCGTTCTAGCCATTGTCATGATCCGCGTGCCACTCGCCAATTGTGGACGCCCGGAAGATCCTGCGCCGCCGACGGCGATCATGTAAGTGCGTACACCACGAAGGACGCGAAGGAGCACGAAGGAAATCCAGACATCCTTCGTGGAACTTCGTGTCCTTCGTGGTTTAGTGTTCGTTTATGTCTATCCCTGAGAACATTGCCGCGGTGCGCGATCGAATCGCTGAGACGGCGCGGCGTGGGGGACGGCGTCCAGAAGACATCGCGCTGATGGCGGTCACCAAGACGCATCCGCCTGAGCGCATTCGCGAAGCCCACGCTGCCGGACTGCACCTGTTCGGAGAAAACCGCGTGCAGGAGTTTGCGGGGAAGGCGGCCGCGTTGGCCGATTTGGCGGGAGCCGAGTGGCACATGATCGGGCACTTGCAGACGAACAAGGCCGGGAAGGGCGCAGAACTCTTTGGGGCTGTGGATTCGGTCGATTCAGTGAAACTGGCGGAGAAACTGGATGCGTCCGCCCGGGGCATGGGAAAGAAGCTGAGTGTGTTGATCGAAGTGAACGTGGGCGGTGAAGAGGCCAAGAGTGGCGTCGCTCCGGACTCGCGGGAGTTGGAAGCGTTGCTGCTGGCGGCTCCGCGGTTTGAGGCGCTGGAATTTCGCGGGCTGATGACCGTGCCTCCCTTCACCAAGGATCCCGGCGGGGCGCGGCCTTATTTCCGCAAGCTGCGCGAATTGCGCGCTACGATTGCCGCGCGCAGCCTTCCCTCGGTTGGACTGGACACGCTCTCGATGGGCATGTCGCACGATTTCGAAGTGGCAATCGAGGAGGGTTCAACGTGCGTGCGCGTGGGGACAGCGATCTTCGGCGAACGGCAAATCTCTTAAGTGTTGTCATCGTGAGCCGCGGTTTTTGGCGGCGAAGGATCTCTGGAAACCGTTGGCAGCGGTGCCGGCGTCAGCGAGTACATAGATCCTTCGGCCTGCAAAACGCAGGCCTCAGGATGACAAGGCTTACTGATGACAAGGCTTATCGATGACAAGGCTTACCATGGTTGCGATCAAGGAAACCGATCAGGGCATTACCGTCGCCGTCAGAGTCCACCCGCGCGCGCGAAAGAATGCCATCACCGGAGAACTCCGGGACGCGCTCAAGGTCTCTCTGACCACACCTCCCATCGAGGGCCGGGCCAACGAGGCCTGCATCGAATTCTTCGCGAAATTTTTGAAGGTGCCGCGCTCTTCCGTTACCATTGCCTCCGGCCGGACCAGCCGGAATAAGGTGATTCGTGTTGCCGGAGTCACCGGCCAGTATGTTCGGGATCGGCTACTCGGCTGATCGCGGGCGCAGAGGCCACGGTCGCGGACAAGAGTGTCCGTGCCGCACAAGCACAGGAGCCAATTTGACCTTCTCGCAACGCTTCGAGGAAATCCGCACTGGATTTGAACGGCCGTTCTGGGTTGCCAATATCACCGAGATTTTCGAGCGGCTGGCCTACTACGGGGCGTTCGCTTCGCTTGCTTTGTATCTGCAGGAGCAGCTGAATTTCTCCACCGAGCAGACCGGGACGCTGACTGGCATCTTCGGTGGAATGGTGTGGTTTCTCGCGATTTTCGGAGGGGCCGCGGCCGACAGGCTCGGATTCCGCCGCGCCCTTTCAGTGGCCTATCTCATTCTTGGCGCGTCGTATTTCCTGATCGGATCGATTGGAGCGTCATGGCTGGCGCCGGTGCGCAACGCGGTGCCGCTGGGGCTGTTTGTGGGTTTCATTCTCATTCTTCCCGCTCTCGGCGTGTCGCTGGTGAAGCCTTGCGTGGTCGGCACCACGGCCCGCGCATCAAAGGAGAATGTCCGTTCCATTGGCTATTCGATTTACTACACCATGGTCAACATTGGCGGCGCGGCCGGGCCGTATTTCGCGTCCTGGGCTCATCGCCACCTGGGAGTCGAGAATGTTTACCGGGTGGCCGCGCTCAGCGTGTTCGCGATGTTTTTTGTGGTCCTGCTATTCTTCCGCGAACCACGCAAGGCCGGAGACGCGCCTCCGCCCTCGATCGCAACGGTCGCGCGGAACTTCTGCATGGTGCTAGGTAATTACCGGCTGGTTTTGCCCGTGTTGCTGGTTGCGTTGCTGCTGCGGATTGTACTGTGGATCAAACCGGAGTGGACCGTCCCCTGGTGGATCTGGATCGCCTTTTTCGTAGTTATGCTCGCCGGCATCAGCCGGTTCATGTGGTTCCTTGTCATCTTCACCGGCTACTGGATCGTCTTCTGGCAGCAGTACATCAGTCTGCCCGGCTTTATCCACGGCTACATCAACTCCCACGCTGACGTCGAGATGATTCTCGTGGTGGATGGGCTGACTGTGATCTGCCTGACGCTCGCGGTAAATTTTCTGACACGGAAGATTCCGGCGTTTGCCGCGGTGATTTTGGGGACCGTTATTACGTCGCTTTCATGGTTGATCCTCGCCTTCCGGCCGACGATTTGGGGCGCAGTGTTCTCGTTATTTTTTCTGGCGCTGGGCGAAATCATCCAGGCGCCACGCTATTACGAATACATTTCACGGCTCGCACCTCCGGGCCAGCAAGGCACCTACATGGGATTTGCCTTCGTGCCGATCGGCATCGGATCGCTCATCGGGGGACCGTTTGGCGGATTCCTGCTACATCATTTCGGAGAGGTTCAACACCAGCCGACAATGATCTGGTTCTGGATTACCGGGATCGGACTTGCGACCGCCGCCGCACTGTGGATGTATGACAAATTGGTGCTTCGGGAGGCAGGCGCTATAGCTTGACTTCAGCTTCGGCCTCTGGGATGATTCGCCCCCAGTTAGCGAATCAGAAGGGAGGCACTATGCCACATTACCTTCAGCAAGTCGCGTATTCCCGCGAAGGATGGGAAGCATTGGTAGCGAATCCGCAGAACCGGATCGAAGCCGTGCGGCCCGCGATCGAGAAACTGGGAGGCAAAATTGAAGCGGCGTGGTTTTCCTTCGGAGACTACGACGTCGTTGTGATTGTGGACTTGCCCGATAACGTGAGCGCTGCGGCCATCGCCATGGCGTTCGCCGCGGGCGGCGCGTGTAAGTCGGTGCAGACCATTCCGCTGATCTCTCCAGAAGAAGCCACCCAGGCGCTCAAGAAGGCACGGGAGTGCGGTTACCGGCCGGCAACCGCAACCACTCGCGCTGCCTAACGAATGTCAACCGAGAACGACTAAGGGCGGCCAGCAGGCCGCCTTTTTTGATACCTTTTGAATCTCGATGCCCTCCGGCACAGCCAGACCAGCAGAAATCGCGGCGCGGATCCGGAAAGAGCTCAGAGACGGCGGCTCGGTTGAGCATGCCGCCGGGGTGCAGTGGTTCTTCAAAGACGAGATCAAGTCGCACGGCTGGTATACCGGCGACTTGCGCCGGGCGATCCGGCACTGCCGCCGGGAGATTTTGCGGGAGCACGATTTCGACTTTCTGGTGGGAGTAGCCGACGATCTGTTCTCTGGGGCAATGCTTGAAGAAAAAGCTGCCGCCGTGTTTCTGCTCGAGAAGATGGACGAGCAATTTGGCGATCGTGAGTTGAAGCTGTTCGAGTCGTGGCTTGACCGCATCAGCAGTTGGGCCGATCACGACGGACTGGTGCACTACCTGATTGCTCCGATGGTCGCGGCCAAGCCGGCGCGAGTCAAAAACGTATTCCGCTGGGCGAAGTCGCGTGACCGCTGGCATCGGCGTGCAGCCTGCGTGGCGCTGATTCGCGGGGCGCGGGCGAAGATGTTCTTCCCGGAAATCGTGAAGCTTTCTGACTCACTGCTTACAGACCAGGACGACATGGTGAAGAAAGGCCTGGGCTGGCTGCTGCGGGAGACGGCGAAGTACGATCCGGAACGCACAGTGCCCTATTTGATGAAGGTTCGTGGGCGGGCCCCGAGGCTGGTCCTGCGAACGGCGTGCGAGACGCTGCCGGCAGTCGCCAGGAAGAGAATCCTCAGGGTTTCTTCTTCGAGTGATCGCTGACCAGCATCGCTGCTCGAACGGACAGCCGAGGGCGGCTGTCCCCACATGACTCTTCATAACTCCGCGCCGGCCGATTCGCCCAAATCCTTGCTCTTGTTTACAATAGAGGTTTGCCCATGGACCTCGCTGCCATCCAGTCTGCCCTGCGCGAACGCAATATTGACGCTTGGCTCTTCTACGACCACCACCATCGCGATCCCATCGCCTACCGCGTTCTCGGTTTGCCCGCGAACCTCATGGTGACGCGGCGCTGGTTCTACCTGATTCCGGCCGAGGGCGAACCGGTCAAACTGGTGCACAAGATCGAAGCCGGACACCTCGATTCCCTCCCCGGCAAGAAGCATCAGTACTCCGGTTGGCAGGAGTTGTTCGACCAACTGAAGGCCATCCTTGCAAAACATCGCGACCTCGCCATGCAATACTCGCCGAACAACAGCGTGTTCACTATTTCCCTGGTGGATGGCGGAACCATCGACTTGCTGCGCGGCCTGGGCAAGAACGTGGTCAGTTCGGCGGACCTGGTGGCGCAGTTCGAGTCCACCTGGAGCGATGCGCAAATCCAGTCCCACTTCGCGGCGCGCGACAGCATCGATTCCATCGTGGCAGAAGCGTTCAAAGTGATCGGGCAGCGTGTCCGCAACGGCGGCACCAAGGAGCACGAGATCCAGCAGTGGTTCATGGAAGCGTTTGGGCGCGAGAACCTGTTGACCGACGATCCGCCGATTGTGGCGGTGAACGCCAACGCGGGAAATCCCCACTACGAACCGCACGCCAGTCATCCTGTGCCTATCCGCGGTGGCGATCTGGTCCTGTTGGACGTGTGGGGCAAAAAGAACACGCCCAACGCGGTGTACTACGACATTACGTGGATGGGCTTCGTCGGCGGACCGCCGTCGGGGCGCATGTTTGAGGTCTTCCAGATTGTGCGCGACGCGCGCGACGCCGGTGTGAAAACCGTCCTCGACGCCATCAACGGCGGGCGCCGCATCTCCGGTTGGGAAGTCGATCGCGCCACCCGCGGGCACATCCAGAAAGCCGGCTACGGCGATTATTTTATTCATCGCACAGGACATTCCATTGGGACCGACGTCCATTCCAACGGCGCCAACATGGACGACCTTGAAATTCACGACGAGCGGCAGATTCTTCCCAATTCCTGCTTCTCCATCGAGCCCGGCATCTACCTGCCGGAGTTCGGCGTGCGCAGCGAGGTGAACGTGCTGGTGCGCGCCAAGTCCGCCGAAGTGACCGGAAAAATCCAACGCGAGATTGTGATCATCTGAATGGCAAATTCCACGTCAGACAAAATGACAGAAAAAACGAAAGCAGCGCAGGAACCCGTGAGCATGATGTCGGTGGTTGCCCCAGCCGTGGGCTGGCTGATTCCGGGTGCGGGCCACATGATCCAGAAGCGCTGGATTCGCGGCGTCCTGCTTTTTGTGTCGGTCGCGACCCTCTTTGTGCTCGGGCTCGCCATGCAAGGCCGCATCTACAAGGCAAACGGAGGCGATATTCTCGACATTCTGGGCTTCATCGGCGACGTGGGCGCGGGCGGTCTCTACATTGTGACGATGGCGATGGACTGGGGCCAGGGCGCGATCGCGTTCGCCACCGCCGACTATGGGACGAAATTCATGATCGTCGCGGGATTGCTGAACTTTATTGCCGTCGCCGACGCCTATCACATCGCCATCGGGAAGAAACAATGAAACCGCTCTCACCTGTCAGCTTTCAGCCGTCAGTTAACACCTTCATTCGGAGATTCGGGCAGTGACCATCACACTCAACCATTTCAGCGCGGCGGCGGTGTTTGCCCTGTTCGCCTCCATCGTATTTGGCATCACCCACCGCGAAACCGCCCGCGACATGGTGCGCTACGGGCTCTATTGTTTCGCGATGTTTCTGGGAGGCGTGCTGGTTGCCGGATGGGCGATGTGGGTGTTGAGGCGGTAGCTTTTGGCCTTTAACTCTTAGCTTGAACCTGAAATCTCCGTGCGAGAACGATCCGCGGAACTCCTGCGTAGATATCCGCCCCGACAAAGCTAAGGGCTAAGAGCTAATAGCCAAGAACTGGTTCACCCTTCCCACACAAACGCGTCAAAAATCTTCTTCGTATCGAAACCCAGGCGTCGGTAGAGCGCAACCGCCCGCGCGTTCGCTTCCGTTACCGTCAGCGACAGCAGGGCGAAACTTCGTTTCCGCAGATTGCCCTCGGTGGCAGCAAGCAGAGACTCGCCAATCCCCTGTGAGCGATACTCCGGCATCAAGCAAACCTGGGTGACATGGCCAACGTCCTTGCGCACGCGCGAGCACAGAATCAGGCCGATCATGCTCTTGGCTTTGCGATCCAGAGCTACGAATGACGACTCGGCGTCGAACACGCCGCATCCCGGGAAACGCACAATGTTATTGAGGAAGCGCAGCGATCCGCTGAGGGTGTGGTACTGGTCGTTGATCTGGGCATCGACGTGGCTGCGATAGGCTGCGGTAATAACGGCGGCCGAAGGCTGGTAGTCACCGTCGCTCCAGGGGCGGATTTCGACTTCGGGGTGGGTCTGCACCTTCTCCGGTCCAGACTTCTCCAAGCTCAAGATCATGAAAAGACGTGGGTGCCTCTGGAATCCCGTCTCCAGAAACGGGCGCGAAACCGAGTTGACCTCGTGCGCCAGCAATTGCGCCTCCACGCGGTGGATCCCTGGAGACTGCTGCAGCGTCTCGATCACGTGGGTCAGGAGTTTCAGTTCCACCTCGCGGGCGTTGGGCAAGCGGTTCCCGTTGGTGACGTAGAGGTCGCCAATCACGCCCTTGCTGCCTTCATACACAAAAAATGAGTAGCCAAACACGCGACCGCGATCCACGGCCGCATAGCCCGGCAAGATTTTCGCGTCGATATAACGAAGAATCATTTCCGCCGAGCCGGAATAATCCCACGACAACTGGCGTGACCAGACCTGCGTCTCGTCCTCGAGCAATGGACGCAAATCAACCGAAGAAAAATGCCTGAGGTCGAGGATCTCCAAAGGGCTCCTGCAGCGGCAGCCGCAACGGCGTAGCGGCAGATGTCGCGGCAAAATTCCGAGTTTAGTTGGTTCGCCGAGCCGAGGCAAACGCGGTGAACACAGGGTGGCAACAGGAGGACAGGGCAGGCAACGCGTTGTGTTTGGCTTCACGCCTCCGCGTGATCTCCGTCACTGGAGAGGCACTCAAGTATCCGTAATCCACGACACTCGGCGCCCGCTCAATGAGATTAACTCCCGCATTTACTTGCCCTTACATCCGTTTCCGCCACGCAGGCCTGGTGCTTCGCCTCACTCGGTTCTGTGATACCGATCACACCAATCGACTGCGGTTCCAAAGCATAATCACATCCTGCATTATTGAATTCCCGGAGTGATCGTTACTCTTTGCTGGGGGATATTGTGGCAAAAGGACGTGTTTCGATCGTCGTTGAGCGCTGCAAGGCCTGTGGCTTTTGCGTGGAGTTCTGTCCCACGCACGTTCTGGCGCTCTCTTCCGCTTTCAATTCGAAGGGCTACCATCCGCCGCACGTGGTGCATCCGGAGAAATGCAGCGGCTGCGATCTCTGCGGCATGTATTGCCCGGACTTCGCCATCAACGGAACCAAGGTCCCGCAGGCCAACGCCAAGCCGGTCAGTGGAGGTGAGAAATGAAAGCGGATCCCCATGGTGTTCTAACCGGTACGCACTTTCTCGACGGCGACCACGCCTGTTGCGAGGGCGCGCTGGCGGCTGGCGCGAGATTTGCCGCCGGTTATCCGATCACGCCCTCAACCGAGGTGGTTGAGCGTTTTGCGGCTCGAGTTCCCACGGTGGGCGGAACCTTCATTCAAATGGAAGACGAACTCGCCGCCTCCATCGCCCTGCAAGGGGGAGTATGGGGTGGCGCCAAAGCATTCACCGTAACGTCGGGCCCTGGCTTCTCGCTGATGATGGAGCATATCGGCTACGCGGCCATGACCGAGACGCCCTGCGTCTTCGTCGACGTGCAGCGCGGTGGACCGTCGACCGGGCTTCCCACGCTTCCTGCGCAGGCCGACATGATGCAGGCGCGATGGGGATCACACGGCGATTACGAGATCATTGCGCTCTGCCCGAACTCGCCCCAGGAGTGTTTCGACCTGACCATCCAGGCTTTCAATTTCGCGGAAGAATTTCGCGTGCCGGTGATGTTCATGATGGACGAAGTTGTCGGACACATGACGGAGAAAGTCGTCATTCCACCGGCCGACCAGATCGAAGTCACGCCGCGCAAACACACTCACAAATCCGTGGAAGACTACCTGCCCTACGGCACCAACGGCGACATGGTCCCGGAGATGGCACATGCCGGCGACGGCTACAAGTTCCACGTCACGGGTTTGACGCACGACGAACGGGGCTATCCCAACATGACTCCGCAGGTACAAGACAAGCTTGTGCGGCGCCTGCAGAACAAAATTCGTTCCGCCGCCGACCGTATCTGTCTGTTTGAGGAAGACCAATTGGATGACGCCGACGTGGTCGTAGTCTCTTACGGCATCACTTCACGTGTAGCGCAGCGGGCTATCGACGCGGCGCGCGACCGCGGACTGAAAGTCGGCAAGCTGCGGCTCATCACCGCCTGGCCGTTCCCTGAAAAAAAGATCGCGGAGTTGGCCACGCACGTCAAAGCGTTTATCGTGCCAGAACTCAACCTGGGGCAGATGGTGCGCGAGGTTCAACGCGCCGCTGACGGTAAAGCGAAAACGTACGCCGTGTCGCACGCCGGCGGCGGAGTCCACAACCCTGACGACATCCTGAACGCCATCGTGGAGGCAAGCCGATGCTGAATGTTCTGAACGACGACACGGTCAATCCCGTAGAGCAGTTCCTGCGCAGCGAACGCATGCCTCATATCTGGTGCCCGGGCTGCGGCATCGGCACCACAGTGAACGCCTTCGCCCACGCGCTGATCGAATCGAAGATTGATCTTCAGTCGCTGGCGCTGGTATCCGGCATCGGTTGCACCGGACGCGTCGCTGGCTACGTGAAGCTCGATTCGTTTCACACTACCCACGGGCGCGCCATTCCGTTTGCCACCGGCTTGAAGCTGGCGAATCCTAAGCTGAATGTCGTGGTCTACTCCGGTGACGGCGATTTGTCGGCCATCGGCGGCAATCACCTGATCCACGCTGCGCGGCGTAATATCGACCTGAAAGTCATCTGCGTCAACAACCTGATCTATGCGATGACCGGCGGCCAGACCGCGCCGACCACGCCCGGTCACGCGACGACCTCGACCAACCCTTACGGAACTTTCGAGCCGGCCTTCAACCTGCCGCACCTGGTCGAAGCCGCGGGCGCGGTGTACGTCGCGCGCTGGACCACTTTCCACGTGCGGCAACTGGCGCGTTCGATCAGCGAGGCTTTCCAGAAGAAGGGATTTTCCTTCATCGAGGTCATCTCGCCCTGCCCCACGCTCTACCAGCGCCGCAACAAGATGGGCGATGGCCTTGACACGATGAAGTTCTACAAGGAAAAGAGCAAAGTGAAGCACGGCGCGCCGACCAGCGAGGTCGGGCTCACACTCAACGGGGAGATCGCCGTCGGCAAATTCGTGGACCGCGACCGTCCCGACTACCAGACCATGATGCGAGCGCAATACGTCGACACGTTGGGCGACCGCTACATCGAAGAACCAGAAATGGAGTGCGTATGCGGCTAACCGAGATTCGCGTTGCAGGCTTCGGAGGCCAGGGGGTCATCCTCTCGGCCATAGTGCTGGGCAAGGCCGCGTCGATCTACGAAAATGGGTTCGCTACGATGACGCAGAACTTCGGTCCGGAAGCGCGCGGCGGTGCGTGCAGCGCCCAGCTCGTTTTGTCGGACTCGCCGGTGCTCTACCCCTACGTGACTCGGCCCGACATCATGGTCGTGATGTCGCAGGAAGCTTACAACCGCTTCGCGCCGGAACTGAAGCCAGAGGGCATCCTGATCATCGAGGAAGACCTGGTGCGGGTCTCCGACCTGAAGGGCGATCCCAAGGTCTACAGCATTCCGGCAACCCGAATCGCAGAAGAACTCGGCAAACGCATGGTGCTGAATTCCGTGATGGTGGGATTTTTCACCGCGGTCACAAAGCTATTGACGGCCGATGCCGTCCGCAAAGCCGTGGCTGACTCGGTACCGCCGAGTTTCCGTGAGCTGAATCTGAAGGCGTTTGAAAAGGGATTCGAATACGGCAACAACGCGCTGGCTGCGGGCCCTCCCAGACAAGGATTAGAAGAATTAGCGTATTCGGGCGAATAACTGCTGAAGCAGCCTTGCACGCTCACGTAGAGGCATTCGTTCGGCCCCGGACGAATGCGTCCGGGTTACGTGGTGCTCATTCTGCGATCCTAGAACCGCGCCTCAGGATGGCAAAGGGCATCGACCACCCTAGCGCTTGGCGTCCGCCGCGGAGATCCAATAATAATCCACGTCCTGCGGCGCATAGTGTCCGAGTAACAGCACGCGACGATCCGCCGCTCGCTCTGCGACATTCGCCTTCCACGTCGCGGGAGCCACTAACAGATGCTCCTCCACGGGTATGCCGCCTCGCTCGTAGCGCGCTGTTGTCTGATTGCGATAGAACGTGAGCCCGTATTCCATCTCGCGGGGAACGCCGTATACCGCGAGCGGAAGCTGACGCGTCTCCACGCCAGCGATTTCGACCGCCAGCGGGCGCGCCGAGAGTGTTTGATCGAGCGCCGTTGTTCCAAGTTTCAGCACCGCCGCCACCGACAGCACCACCGGAATCAGAGTCACAAAGCGCAGCATGCGCAACCGCAAGCGACTGGCCAGCGTCAGCGCGATGGCGGCACAAAGCGCGAACCCAATCACTAGCGCGACAAGCATGGGCTGTCCCGCAGGCAGCCTGCGCTGCGTCACGATGTACACAATCAGCACCGCCGGTATGATCGGCCCGGCCGCTACGAGCGAGTGGAGCACCACCAGCCACTTCGAAACGGCTTGACCTTTTTCATGTTCAAAATGCTGTAGCAGATAATCCGCAAGCAGCACCGCCCCCGCAGGGATCGCGGGCAGAATATAGCCCGGAAGTTTCGACCGCGAAAGGGAGAAGAAAACGACTGGCACGACGAACCAGCAGCAAGCAAACAGGCCGAACTGAAATTCAAGGTCCGGTTCAGCGGAAACGGACTTGCGCTCCGCATACCAGATTCGCATTGTCCGGCACAAAGCCGCGATCACAAACACCGTCCAGGGCACGAGAGCGAGAGCCGTGACAGGCAGGTAATACCAGAACGGCTGGCGGTGGTGATACAGATCGCTGGAGAATCGTGCCAGGTTGTGCCGCAGGATGAACTCCCGAAAGAATTCCGGATTCCGCATCTGCACCGCGAAGTACCACGGCAGCGCGATCGCGCAGAACAGCAGAATACCGGGCAACCACAGGGTTCTCACGACGACCCGGAATTCGCGGGCTGCCAAGGCGAACACCGCAATGACGGCCGCCGCCAGAAATGGCGCAACGGGTCCCTTCGCCAGCATGCCCAAAGCCATAGAGACGTAGAACATCGCCAGATAGACTCTTTTCCCGCTCTCACGCCAGCCCCACCAGGCGAGCATGCCGATCCCGAACGCTGCCGCGAGCGCCATGTCCATCGAGGCGGCACGGGCGTACCCGATTACTCCCGCACAGGAAGCCGTGATGAGCGCCGCATCCACTTCCACGCCACGCCGGAAGCGGCGGAAGAAAAGATACACGGCGATCACCAGCAAGGTTGCGTCAAACGCCGCGGGGAGTCGCGCCGACACATCGCTGACACCGAACATCGAGTAGGCCAGCATCGCCTGCCAGTAGTACAAGGGGGGCTTTTCCAGCCACGGATTTCCGCCGAGGACCGGGGTAGTCCAGTCGTGGCGCTCCAGCATCTCACGCGCCACTTGCGCATAGCGAGGCTCGTCGGCCCCGATGAGTCCGAACTGTCCTATGCCGTAGAAAAACAGGAACGCACAAAAGCCTGCGATCAGCAACACGTCGGTTCGAGTGCGTGCGGTCATCTGAAATTGTCGATTGATGATTGTTGATTGATGATTTGAAGACCGAACTGCCGCAGACTTGATCGCCCTTCAATCAGCGATCAGAAATCAACAATCAACAATGGGTTTCTATTGTACGGAAGGTCCACGACGAAGCTGGAAAAGCACCTGGCGCACGGCCTCGGCGAGTGGGCCATCGACCGAGCAACCGCTGGCGCATTCGTGGCCTCCGCCGCCAAAACTTTCGGCCACATGGGCGACGTTCAGCTTGCCTTTGCTGCGTAGGCTCACGCGATATCGGCCATCCGGCAACTCCCGGAAAAACGCCGCGACCTCGACGCCGCCGATGGACAGAACATAGTTCACCAGTCCTTCGCAGTCTTCCTCGATTGCGCCGCAACGTTCCATCTGCTTCTGCGTCACAAACGCGAAGGCAATGTGGCCCTCGGCCGTCAGGTTGCGAAGAGCCTCGCCGAGGAGCCGTACCTTTGCAACCGAATGAGCAAAATAAATACCGCGTGCACAATGCGCCGGATCCGCGCCAGCCAGCACGAGTTCGCGCGCCAGAGCGAACGTGTTCTCATTCGTCCCTTGAAACATGAACGACCCAGTGTCCGTCATCAACGCTGTGTAAAGACAGGTCGCAATCTCGGGAGAAAACTTCACACCGGCTTCCCGGGCCAGCCGGAAAACCATTTCCGCCGTAGCCACGGCGTGGGGATCGATCCAATTGACGTGAGCGAAGGGCCGGCCGCTGACATGATGGTCGATGCTGATCAGGAACCGGTTCTCCAGGCCCTCGAGCCGGGTTCTGTGAATGCTGTCGCACTCGAGAATAATCGCCGAATCGTAACTGCCCAGCACCTGGCTGGACTTCACCACCTGATCGGCAAACGGGAGCGAACGGTAGACGCGAGGGACGCCATCGTGCAGCACAACGTCAGCCTGCTTGCCCATGGAGCGTAGAATCTGGCAACAAGCCAGCGCCGATCCGACCGCATCGCCGTCGGGCCGGGCATGCGAGGTCAGCACGAATCGCTCGTGCTGTCCGATCTGCCGGAGAACATCCTCGACGTTACTGTGCCTTTTTTCCACCGTCTACCCTGCGAGCCTTGCTTCTTTTCTTGGCCCGTGCCAGCAACTCTTCGACTCGCGCTTTTTCCTGTTCCGCGCGGTCCAACCGGAAATACAACTCCGGGGCGCGCCTTAGCCGCAATCGCTCCACCAGTTCGTGCCGGATGTATTCGCGCGCGGCCTCCAACCCCTCCAGACTCTGGTCCGCATCCGCATCATCGCCTTCCACGTTCACCCAGACCTGCGCGGACCGGCCATCATCTGCGATATGAACAGCCGTCACGCTAACCAGGCCAATCCGCGGATCAGCCAACTCGCCTTCCACGAGGGTTTCAATCTCTTCGCGTAGAGATTCGCCGACCCGCCCGCGATGATATTTCAGCCCGCGCTTCTCCACGACCGAGCACCTCAGGTAAAACGCATGAGAATATCAGAAAACTGGGTACAAGTGTTATTGGCCCGGAAGCGCTATTGTCGCGCTCTTTGGTGGTAGGGGGTAAGTACGGAGGTAACAAGGTGTTAGGGGATGTTGCGAAAAAAAATCACCGGTGACGTTCTGATCTCTCGGAAGAAGCGCATGGCTGGCGAGTGTCCGCTCGCGTCGCCGGGCTTCGCCCCGGCGGGACAGCCGAGGCGGCTGTCACTACATGACCATTTTTCTAGAAATATTCGACGAAGGAATCGGAGATTTCCGCACCGTGGTTGTTGGCGATGCGCGTGGCCGCACGCTCCACATTTTTCATCAGGCCATCCAGGTAGTCGCGCGAATTGGAGATGCTGACAACGCCGATCGTGGCGCGATTCCACAGTTCGGCCGCATCGAGTTCCGCAACCGAAACGTTGAAACTGGTGCGCAACCGATCTTTCAAGCTGCGCACAACCTGGCGCCTGTCCTTCACAGACTGCGCGGCTTCGATGTGGAGTTCGAGGGTGAGGAAAGCGATAGGCATGCAGTTCTCAGATCCCAGTTCTCAGTTCTCAGAAAAAACCACGGGGCGTTCACTGAGAACTGAGAACCGAGAGCTGAGAACTTGTTTTACACCATTGCTTCCGCGGCGATCCGTTCGGTGGCAAAGGCTTCGATCACATCGCGCGCCTTGATGTCGCCATAGTTCGCGATCGAGATGCCGCACTCCATGCCGTTGGTGACTTCCTTGGCATCGTCTTTGAAGCGGCGCAGCGATCCGACTTTGCCCTTGAACACGACCACGTTGTCGCGCAGCAGGCGCACTTCGGAGTTGTTCTTGATCACGCCATCGGTCACGCGGCAACCGGCAATCGTTCCCACCTTCGGGATGCGGAAAGTTTCGAGCACCTCGGCGCGGCCCTGGTAGGTTTCCTTGATGGTCGGTTCAAGCAGGCCGGTCATGGCGCGCTTGATCTCGTCCTGCAGTTCGTAAATGATCGAGTGCAGCCGGATGTCGACTTCTTCCTGCTCGGCCAGTTCCTGCGCCTTGCGCTCCGGCCGCACGTTGAAGCCGATAATGATCGCGTTCGATGCCGAGGCCAGCAGCACGTCGGTTTCCGTAATCGCGCCCACGCCCGAACGCAGCAGCTTCAGCCGAACTTTCTCGTTCGAAAGTTTCGTCAGCAGATCGCTCAGCACTTCCACGGAGCCGCCCACATCGCCCTTCAGAATGATGTTCAGTTCCTTCGTGCCAGCGGTCTTGATCTGTTCCGCCAGACCTTCGAGCGACACGCGCGAACTCTTGGCCAGCGCAGCTTCACGAGCTTTCTGCTCGCGATATTCAGAGATGCCGCGGGCCTTGTCGCGATCAGCGACGACGACGAAATGGTCTCCCGCCTGCGGTAACCCTTCCATGCCCAGAATTTCGACCGGCGTCGACGGAGGAGCCGACTGCAACGCCGCCCCCCGATCGTCAAACATGGCGCGAATTTTTCCGTACACGTTACCCACGACAAAGTTGTCTCCGGCAACGAGCGTGCCGTTCTGCACCAGTACCGTGGCCACAGGTCCGCGGCCGCGATCGAGTTTCGCTTCCAGCACTACGCCAGTAGCTGCGCGCTCTGGAGTCGCCTTGAGCTCGGCGAGATCCGCGACCAGGCAAATCATTTCCATCAACAGGTTCAGATTCGTTTTCTTCTTCGCCGAAACGTCGACGAACACCGTCTTGCCGCCCCACTCTTCCGGCACCAGCCCACGATCGGCCAGCTGTTTCTTCACGCGATCGGGCAGAGCGTCGGGCTTGTCGATCTTATTCACGGCCACAATGATCGGAACTTCCGCTGCGTGCGCGTGATCGATAGCCTCAATGGTCTGCGG
>JBARBI010000152.1:0-4794 GCA_049792875.1 Candidatus Sulfotelmatobacter sp. | reverse complement strand
CGAATGCGCGCCCCGTTCGCCCCACCGCGCTTGTCGGAGCCGCGGAACGATGCCGCCGATGCCCAGGCAGTCGTGACCAGTTGGGAGATCGACAGTCCGGATTTGAGGATCTTCGCCTTCAGCGCAGCAATGTCCTGCTTCCCGATCAATTTATGATCCACGGCGGGAACAGGGTCTTGCCACAGCTGGAGCTCCTTCGGAACCAGCGGGCCAAGGTACCGCGAGATCGGCCCCATGTCGCGGTGCGTCAGCTTGAACCACGCCCGCGCAAACGCGTCTGCGAACTGATCCGGATGCTCGTAGAAGCGCCGTGAAATCTTTTCGTAAGCAGGGTCGAGCCGCAAGGAGAGGTCAGTGGTCAGCATGGATGGCGCGTGACGCTTTGACGGATCATGCGCATCCGGCACCGTACCGGCGCCTGCGCCATTCTTCGGTCTCCACTGATGCGCACCGGCCGGGCTCTTGCTCAGTTCCCATTCGTAGCCGAACAAGTTCGCGAAGAAGTTGTTGCTCCACTTCGTCGGCGTCGTGGTCCAAATCACTTCCAGGCCGCTGCCGATCGCGTCATCCCCTTTGCCCGTGCCAAATTTGCCCTTCCAGCCGAGGCCCTGCTCCTCAATGCTGGCGGCTTCCGGCACTGGGCCCACCAGTGCCGCATCGCCGGCGCCGTGGGTTTTGCCAAAGGTGTGACCGCCGGCAATGAGCGCAACGGTCTCCTCGTCATTCATCGCCATACGGAGGAACGTTTCGCGAATATCCTTGGCCGCCGCGACGGGATCCGGCTTCCCGTTTGGCCCTTCCGGATTCACGTAGATCAGACCCATTTGCACAGCAGCGAGCGGATTTGCAAGATCACGGTCGCCGCTGTAGCGCTCGTCGGCCAGCCACTTGCCTTCGGGCCCCCAGTAAATGTCCTCTTCGGGCTCCCAGACATCCTCGCGCCCGCCGCCAAAACCGAACGGCTTGAAGCCCATCGACTCGAGGGCAACGTTGCCTGCGAGAATCATGAGATCGGCCCAGGAGATTTTCCGGCCGTACTTCTGCTTGATCGGCCACAGCAGCCGGCGCGCCTTGTCGAGGTTCACGTTGTCCGGCCAGCTATTAAGCGGCGCGAAGCGCTGCTGTCCGGCTCCGGCCCCGCCGCGGCCGTCGCCGATGCGGTACGTACCCGCGCTGTGCCACGCCATACGAATGAAAAGTGGCCCATAGTGGCCAAAGTCGGCCGGCCACCAATCCTGCGAGTCCGTCATCAAGGCATGCAGGTCCTTGATCACGGCATTTAGGTCGAGGCTCTTGAATTCTTCCGCGTAGTTGAACCCCTTGTCCATAGGATCGGACAGGGGGGAGTGCTGGTGCAGGATTTTCAGGTTTAGCTGATTCGGCCACCAGTCCTCATTCGTGTGCCTTTGAGCGCCGCCCATTACCGGGCACTTGGATTCGGTTGACATGTTTTGCTCCTGCTTGGCGAGTTCTTTTTCCATGAGTTCATCCTCCTTCGTACTAGCCCAAAAAGACTGCGATGAAATACAAAACCATCCTGGCTTTCTCATTCGCGCAATCGCCGGTCGCGCTTTGCCGACGCGCGCCATTCATGGGGTATCCACGCGCCTGCGACACTTAACGGGAAGCGTGCCGCGGAGCGCACTTCGTGCAGAGCCCACGGAAAATGAGTTCGCATTCGCGAAGAATCCGCTTACCGAGAGAGCGCGAGGCAGGCCTGGGCACGTCGTACCACTTGATGTCCTCAACATTGCCGCAGCGGTCGCAGATGAAGTGGTGATGCCGCATGCCTTTCGCATCGAATCGCGCGGCGCGGCCCTCGACGGCCACTTCACGCACCAAACCCGCCTGCACCAAGTCCCGCAGATTGTTATAAGTCGTGGCCCTTGAAGAGCGCGGATCCACGCGATTCACGGCTTCGTAGATTTCTGCTGCCGTGGGATGCCCGTTGCATTCCATCAAGAATGCCAACACGGCGTAGCGCTGCGGCGTGCACCGCAGCCCGCCGCCCTCCAAGGACCGTTTAATCGCCTGGGCGTCCATGAACTATTTAGATTTTATCTAATGTGACATTTTGTCAAGACTTATGTTTTTGGTTGCGGCGGCGAGCAGAAAACTGACGGATGCCGTATGGAGTATCCTCATTGACTGGCCGCCCTGTTACTCTTCCCACGTCGCACGGTCCCGTGTGTTGGTTCAGCCTAAAATGGAGAGAAGGCGCTCTCCGTTAGTGAGTATTTCGCCCCTCGGGTGGGATTTTCAAGGCATCGATACGACCAGCAGGCTATCCCTCGGCTTGGTTGCGTCCCCGCAGAGCCCGCTTCTGTTTCGTCCGGCAAGATCACTGTAGCTTCACCACGTCCATCCGTCTCAACTTCCGGCTTGCCCGTCATGATCGCCACGCCAGGATCGTGTCCGGCGCTACCGTTTCCTACCTCACCAAATCCCAGGGATGAGACGCTTCGTCTTTGCCACGTAATCTTAGTAGGGTTGCCCAAATTTCTCCAACATCATGCGCTCCTCGGGACGCAACCGGAAAACGAGCATAAGAACGAATGCGACGAGGCAGCCCGGGCCGGCCATCCAATTCGAAAGGAGTAAAGCTTGTGCGAGAGCGTAGACAAATATCGCAGCATACATAGGATGGCGGATGGATTTGTAAATTCCGGAAACTACCATTTGATGGTTTTCGCGAATTTCCAGACTGTTGGACCAGTTTGTGCCCAAATCGGCATGCGACCGGTGAAATAGCCAAAATGAAAATCCGAGACACACGATGCCGCCCAAAAGTGGCAGTAGTCGAAGAGCATAGTCGGCGAAGGAAAAAAGCGGGGATAGGATGTATATCAAGGGAAAAACGAAGCCGCCGATCCCCATCAGAGCAAGAAGGGTTGCTTCCAGAGCGCCCTTGCGGCTCTCCGCAATCTTAGTTTCCTTGCTTCGCTTGTCATGTGGTACACGTATCGCAACGAAAATGACCATCTCCAATAGAAATGCCGTTTTGCCAATCCAGGGGTTCATCGGTCAATCTTTCCTCAATCGTCCTCATCTTTACCACACCACTGCGCGCTGAAGAACTTCTATCTCTCCTTCGCCCTCAAAGGCCGAGAATGTTGACTCTGCCGTTCGCGGCGAGGGCATTGCCGCGGGCGCCCGGCGCACTCCGGACGTATGGTCGGCAACCCTTCCCTTACCAGATTACGGAAGGGTTGCCCGTAATCCAACCGGCATCCGGCTCAATGTCGATAAGTGAGTTGGCGATTTGTTATACCTTCCGAAACTGAGCCCACAGAAACCAACGACGACTGAAGAGTGTGCGTATATCAGGACCGGCGTGCGGCCCCTGTTCTGCCTTAGCAAAAGCCCCGTGGATCCTGCAGTGTGCCTGGCGTCACTGCATTCGTCGCACGGCTGAGCTAAGTAGCACATGTCGTTCCCCGAAGAGCCTCCCCCTTCACCAGATGCCGACCCTTCGCCGAATCGACCAGGAGTCTCGTCATGGCATCGCAATCATTCAGCATTGAATCAACCGTTCTCCAGGCAGAAGACGACGGGATTCGGCAGTCCTGCGAATTCTACGCATGCCCCACATGCAAGCAAGATCTGGAACCGGTGCACGACGGGCTTTCTTGCCGTGTCTGTGCGAGGACCTACCCCATCCTGAACGGGATTCCCGACTTCATCGTGGTCAACCTCGAAGGGAGCAGGAACCGATCCCTGCGCGTCGTAGGAAAGAGGGACTCTCGCCCCCTGTTTGACTTTATGGCATCAGTCTACGAAACCTGGGTGTATCCGGTCGTGTGCAACCTGTATGGCGGATGGCACAGCACGTCCTTAAAACAGCTGGCACATGACGTCTCCGACATTGTGGGATCGTGTGACGGGGTCATTCTGGACGCGGCCTGCGGCCCGGGAACCTACGGCCGCCGCATTGCTTCTGCGTCAAAGACCGTTCTTGGCATTGATATCTGCATGAGCATGCTGCAGCAGGGCGCCCATTATGTCGAAAGGGGACATATTCCCAACGTTCACCTCGCTCGTGCTACGGTGGAGGCGCTGCCGTTTCGGGCTGGCCTGTTCGACGCCGCCATCTGTGCAGGATCGCTGAACCACTTCTCCGACACGGTCCTCGCTTTGCGCGAGATCAACCGCACCATGAAAGTCGGAGCGCCGCTCGCGGTGATGTGCTTTGCCCTCATCAGCTCGGGCCTCATCAAATACAAATCGATACGCAACCGCGCGGAGAAAGGCGGCGGTCACATTCACAGCGTCACTGATCTCGAGCGCTATGTGGTCGAAGCAGGTTTTGAGGGCTTTTCTTCCCATGCGTATGGCTCCATCCTTGTGTTCGGCGCCCGCAAAAGGCCGGCAGAGCATTAGAAGAGCGGTCTAGCTCGAATAGCCAGCAGGACGAAAGTGGACGCTTGTGCCAAAGCCTCGAATGGCGACAGCAGGGCCAATGCACCCATTGATGAAGTTCTGGGAGTACCCAACGGCGTTCGCGTGGGTGTAGAATGCGGGGCCATAGGCAAGGTTTCCTCCTATGGAGGACGGGTCATGGGCCCAGCAGGCCTGCAGCGATACCACAGTTTGTTGCTGAAGAAACGAGATGAGTTGTCTCCTGCCCTGGGGAAGGCTCATTCCCGGGTGCCAGCGGCCGGGGGCTGGCCGGGAGATATGATTGACCAGGCCAACGCCGATGCCGAGGCGGAGCTTCAGATCCGTTTGCACCGAACTGATGGACGTCTGGCGTGGGCGATCGAAGAGGCGTTGGCTCGAATCAAGAAGAATACC
>JBARBI010000151.1:0-3621 GCA_049792875.1 Candidatus Sulfotelmatobacter sp. | reverse complement strand
TACCGACGAAATCTACGCTCTCGAGCTTGACCTGCCGTAGCTTGATCCGGCTAAGCCGCCGAAGATCACGTCTTCTTGACGAGGATCCGGCTGGGTACTCAGTGCCCCACCCACTGCGGATCATCTTCCGGTCTGACAATCTGGCCGTCGCGCATGTGAATGATGCGGTCGCCATATTCCGCTGCCGCGGGATTGTGAGTGATCATCAGAACGGTTTGCCCCAATTCCTGGTTCGATAGCCGCAACATGCCGAGCACGATGTCGGAGTTCTTGGAGTCCAGATTGCCGGTCGGTTCGTCGGCCAGCACAACCGCCGGCTTGTTGATGAGCGCCCGCGCCAACGCCACGCGCTGCTGCTCGCCTCCGGAAAGTTCCGACGGGCGGTGTCCCAGCCGCTTGGTTAGGCCGAGAAGGTCGGTGATGCGGGTGAAGTGGGCCGGATCCCCTTCGCCGTTGCCCGAGATTTCCCGGGCGATCGCGATGTTGGATCGCGCGTCGAGCGTCGGCAGCAAGTTGAACTTCTGAAACACGAAGCCAATCTTGCGCTTTCGCATGCGGGTTCGTTCCGCGTCAGAAAGAGTGGCCAGGTCGTCGCCGTCGAGCACCACGCTGCCCCCGTCGGCGCGCGTCAGTCCGCCTAACAGGTAGAAAAGAGTAGATTTTCCGCTGCCGGACGGGCCCACCACGCTGACGAATTCGCCTTTCTGCACGCTGAAGGAAATGCCGCGCAGCGCCTCGACCTCAATTTTGCCCACGTGATACGTCTTCCGCAGGTTCTTTGCTTCGATGAATGCTTCGGCCATGCCTGACAAGAATCTTACACGAAGGGCGGTGCCGGAAGCCGAGATGCAGTTGTGGGGAACGAACTCAGGCCACGCCGATTTGCCGCGAAACTTGCGGAGTCCGGGCCTGCATGCGCTTGGGTCCGCGCTTTCGCACCAGAAGAAGCCGTACCCGTTCCAGCAGATCGACGGGGGCATACATGCCTTTGGTGAGGAACACGTCTGCTTGCGTGTCGTGGTCATAAATGCGGACCTTGCTGGAGATAAGAATGGCGGGAGTGTGCGGCGACAAATCTTTGATCTTGGCGATCAGTTGTGGCCCATCCAGTCCGGGCATGGCCAGGTCGGCAATCACGAGGTCAACTCCGCCTAGCAAGAAGTGCGCCAGCGCATCCTCTCCGCGCGCGAAGCTGGCCACGCGATAGCCCCTGGTTTCCAGCATGATTTTGCGGTGGGAAAGGGACTGCTCGTTATCGTCTACACACAGGATCGTGCGCTTGGGTTTCATCAGCCTTCCGCAATCTGTCGGGCGCGGCCGCCAGCGCGGATCGCGAAACCTACAGAGGCTTTTCTCAATATGAAGAATGTCAGAGCGAAATGAATGCTAACGGCTGGCACGCCCGCTGTAAAGTGCCGCCGATGCCAATGGGACTTCTTGGCCATTGATTTTTTCTCGAGCGAGTGCGCTACCGTGTTTTCGGCAGCTTGCGCGATGGGTGTTAGAGAAAAACTTCGCCGCGCATGACCTCGATTGCGTTGCCACCAACACGCACGTTAACTATCCGGTTATCGCCGCGGTTATTTTGGCGCGACGCGCGCACAAAAATCCGGCTCGGCCTCTGCATCTCCACACCTTGTTCGATCAGGACGCGCTCGTCGGGTCCCGCCACTCCGTGCGCCGCCATCCACGCAGCCGTGCACCCCGCCGCCGAACCCGTGGCCGGATCCTCGCCGTTGTAGAACAGCATCCGCGCATGCAGACGGGCCGCGGGATCCACGGTTTCCCGCGTAACGAAGTACAAGAATTTTCCGCCGGTCTTCTTGAGGTACTCGCCGGCGCGGTCCTGGTCGACGCGCAATTTCTGAATCACCGCCAGTGATTTTAGCGGCGTTACCGTGTACGGCAGTCCCGTCGACACCGTCTCGATCGGCAGCGACGGATCGAAATCTTCTAGCTTCAACCCAGTCGCTCGCGCCACCGCATCGCGGTCGTGTTTCATTCCGAACACGGGATCGATCTGCGTCATCTCTCCAAACGCCGGTTGACCCGGGCCCTCCTCAAATCGTACCGGAACCTTTCCCACGCTCAGGTCGAGGGCGATCTCCGTCGCCCCCGAGTCTCCACGCAACGCGAACGCCGTTCCCAACGTAGGATGACCCGCAAACGGCAGTTCTTCCTGCACTGTGAAAATCCTGACACGCACGCCCCGCTCGCCTTCGGTCTCCGCATCGCGGGGGCAGATGAAGGTCGTCTCCGACAGATTCATCTCCTTGGCGATCAATTGCATCTCGGCGTCACTCAGCCCGCGCCCATCAAAAAATACGGCCAGAGAATTTCCTTCGAGAGCCTTGGACGAGAACACATCCCATTGCGCCATGGCCAGTCGCCGTCTCGATCTGCTCATGAATATCCCTTGGAACCGTCAGTTGTCGTGCCACAGAAAGGATGCGTGCCAGTCTTAGGCGATGCAGAAAATGGTGCAGAAAATAATTCTCTCCTTCTGAGTGGAGCGCGCGACTTTTGGATTGGACCGTTCGCCGCGGTTTGACACTGGCAGTCTGCGCTTCTATCCTAGCAACATGTTTTTCCCCTCCATCGCCCGTGCCCTATGTTGTTGTCGACCGGCGCCGGCGTGTGGGTAGGGAATCAGCGAGATTCTTCCCAGCCCACCCGGTGAAGCGGGTGGGTTTCGTTTTCATCCGCGTTTACCAGGTATGGAAGCCGGGCGGGCCGATTTTCCGAATCTTGAGCATTTGAATTTACTAAGGAGATGACCATGACGACAGCGACCGAAACTTACAGCGTTCCCCGGATCAACGACACGGCCCCCGATTTCACTGCTGAAACCACGCAGGGCACGATCCACTTTCACGACTGGATCGGCGACGGCTGGGCCGTCCTGTTCTCCCACCCCAAAGACTTCACGCCCGTCTGCACCACCGAACTCGGCTACATGGCGAAGCTGCAGCCGGAGTTTGCCAAGCGCAACACGAAGATCATCGGTCTGAGCGTCGATCCCGTGACCAACCATAGCAAGTGGGCAGCCGACATCGAGGAAACCCAGGGCGCGAAAGTCAACTACCCGATGATCGGTGATCCGCAGCTCAAAATCGCCAAACTTTACGGCATGCTGCCCGCCAGCGCCGGCGAAAGCAGCGAAGGCCGCACGGCTGCCGATAACGCCACCGTGCGCACCGTCTTCGTCGTTGGCCCCGACAAGAAGGTCAAGCTGCAGATCAGCTATCCCATGACCACGGGCCGCAACTTCGACGAAATCCTCCGCGTCATCGATTCCATGCAGCTCACCGCAAAACACAAAGTGGCGACGCCGGTGAATTGGAAGCCGGGCGACGACGTCATCATCGTCCCCGCCGTCTCAAACGAGGAGGCCCAGCAGAAGTATCCCGGCGGCTGGAAAACGCTGAAGCCGTACCTGCGAGTCGTAGCTCAGCCGAAGTAAGCTCAGTCTGAAAGGCTGCGAGTCACCGATCGGCCACGGTCTGCGCGGATCACTGCAGATTCCGCTTTGCACCCAGGTCCGTTTGGGTTCAGCTGTTTCGTGGCACGTCTGTGTTGTGCGGAAGCGCATGCGGTCCGGTGATCGTCCCGGTCTTCAAA
>JBARBI010000150.1:0-5020 GCA_049792875.1 Candidatus Sulfotelmatobacter sp. | reverse complement strand
GGCCTGCGCAGTAGGACTCTCAGCCACGAATCCTTCCGCGCCGATGACCAGCGCCTGGTTCGGACCCAACTTCGCCGGCTGGCGCAGGAATCCATTCGCGCGCCGTCTTCCGGAGTCCGCGTTCTCGATCTGCACTTTCCGGATGTGGCCATCGTGTGTACGGTCGAACGCATTGGCCAACCTGAGGATCGCCGCCAGTTGAATCGTGATCTTCTGCCCGTCGGGCAACATATCGCGCAGAGCCTTGTGGCCGCGCGTGGGCAAGGCGCCGCCATGAAAGCGGGCCACCACCGCCGCTCGTGCCATGTCCTCGGCCTTCCATCCCAGGGGCGTGCCGTGCGCCTTGATCAATTCGAACGATGCCTTGTGATGTCCCTTGTTCCCCTTGGCCTTGCCGACATCGTGCAGCAGCGCAGCCAGGTACAGGCAGCCACGCCTATCCCTTCCATCCCCATTCCAAGCCCCGCCATCTGGCGAACCCAGCAGTCCCGCAGCGCTGAGGCCGTCGTAGAGTTCGAGCGCCAGTCGGGCCACACGTTCGGAGTGCGCGAAGTCTGGGTCGAGCGCCTTCGCCCACAACTTCATTCGGCGCGTCGCGATCTCCTGAATCTGTTTCCCTTGCGGCAGTCCCGCCCGCCACACGTTCCACAACGAATCCGGACCGGTTGTCCTCCGCCGATATTCTTCGAGGCGCTTGGTGCGCTCTCCCACAATGCGGGCGTGCCAGGTCTGGCGCGATTCCTCGTCCGGAAATACATGACACGCCAGCGCGGTAGCCCACAAGACGTCAAGATCGTGCACTTCGCCGAGCAGATCCTGCATGTGCTTCAGGTCGTTGCTCCAGGCCTTGTGCTCCTCGGGTAGGAAATTCTCGACGATGTAGCGAAAGCGCTTGATGCCAATGCGCAAAGTATGGAACGCGATCTGGGAACGGTTGCGCAGCGCGCGTGTGTGCAGTTCCCGCGCCGCAGTCCACCGTTCCAGGGCCAGGTGCTTGAACACCGCGCCCCCGGGCGGAATGTGAGCCGCGCGCAGGGGCAGCGACTTGCTCCACCCTCGCCATTGCTTCCCATCGAATTCCTCCAGCGCTGCGCGAGCCTCGTTTTTGTGCTCAAGTTCGCGTCCCTGCAGAATTTGCAGCAGCATATTCGCCGGCGGATCGTGGGGGTGACTCTCCGCCGGTTCCGTCCATGTCGCGCGGGCGTCCGCGCTGCCGGAATTACCCGAGAATTCTGGGGCTGCGGCACTCGATGCTGCCTGCACCGGGCTGGGATGGAGCTTCTCAATCCACTCCATCATGATTTGCACGTCGCGCAAGGCGCCCAGGCGCTGGAACAGGCGCTTGCCGGCCTTCTTCATGGCCTTCCATTCGGGATCGGGATCCATGGCCATCATCCCGTCTGCCATGGAGCGGCAACGGCGCAGCGCAACCCGCAAATCGTGTACCGGATCCGCGCCGAAGTTGACGGCGACATGGTCGCATTCTTCCAGCACCCGCGCCATCCAATAGCGCAGTCCCGTTGTTTTCGTGGCAGTTTTCAAGTCTGTGGACGCAGAGGACGCGCCGGCACTCCGCCAGTATTCTACTGAAGAAGCCGTCGCTACGGTTGTCCTCGTCTCGGCCACACCTGTGTGGGGTGGGCACTTCGGTCCGCCCCTTTCTGTGTGGCGGGGTGCTGGGACGAGGACATGCCCCGATGCGCACGTATGGTTCCCCCCGATTACCTCCGTAACGTTTAAGCCCTTACCGTTTCGCTTTACCCTTGAGCTTCAAAGTTGCGCTTCCGAGGAGTTTACTATCTCTGCCACAAACACATCGCAAGGTGCACGTGCCGCCTCGGCTCGCGCGTTTGTCCATAGTCTGAACATCCTGATCAAGTACGCGCGGATGTATGGGTATGGCCACAAACGCACGGAGGCGCAATTCGAAATCACCTGGAACGAGTTGAAGCAGGGCCTGCCCACCACCGGGGACGCGGGCTTCCTGCTGGGCGTCTCCGACAACAAGTTGCTGCTGGATGGTATTCCGCTCGAAGCAGGGAACGCAGAGCGCAGCTTTGCGACCTTGTTGAACACCGCCGGACTGGCCAGCCTGCACTTTTCCAAAGACGTGACCGAGGAAGACTTCGTTCGCTTGGTGCGCGCCTTCACGGTCGCTGGATCGAAAGCCCAGGATGTGTCGAAGCAGATCAAAGAAGCGTTGGCCGGGAGCAAACACGGCAGCACCATCAAGATTAATGAAGTGAAGTTTGTGGCGGCTGATCCGCTGACGGGCGATGTAAGTATCGCCGCCCAGATCGCTGCGCAGACCCTGGGACCCGAGTTCAAGCAATGGCTGAATGATCCGCAGAAGCTGTTGCAATTGATTGCTGCCGCGGAGGGCGCCAACGCCGGCGGTGGAGGAAAAGGGCCGGCGGATGGGGTTCCGATGGTTCCGCTGGGCAGCGCCCCCAATCTGGGGAAAAACGCAGGAACAGCGACGGGAACCGGAGTCGCTCCGGCGTGGACGGGCGGAATGGTTCCCCTGCAGGAACAGGAAGTGATCCAGGCGATCCGCCTGCTGACCCGGTTTGGGCAAGTACAGCAGGATCCCAGCATCAAGGAAGAAGACATCCAAAAGGAACTGACCGAGACTGATCCCAATACTCGGCTGAACCTGCAGCAGTTGTTGGGGAGTCTCGCCTCGAAGGCTTCGGCGGAAGAAGAAGACACGCCGCTGCTGATGAAAGCCGCGGAGCACATGGCCATCCGCTTCGCGCTGGAGCGCTATCAGAAGGGCGAGATCAAGGTCAACGCCGTGCACCAGATGATGGAACACATGAGCCGGCAGATGGACTCCTTGCGGCAGATTCTGAAACTGCAGGAAGAGAAGATGAGCAAGGCCGGCATTCTGGTGGAGTCACACGCCGACATCCTGGACCGGATGTTCTGGGCGGAAGTGCCGGAGGCGGGCAAAAAGAGCGTTCTGCTGTCACACGAAGCATCCTGCGTCCCACCGCGGAACCTGCGGCAGTTCGTGGAGGTCTTGCTGGAGCGCGACGACCAGCAGGTGGCGGCGGACATCCTGAACAACTACTCGAGTTGCTTGAGCGCGAAGGAAGCGGAACCGCGGCGGCGCACAGCGATTGGCCTGAGCCAGTTGGCCGATCTGTATGCGCGGCTGGGCGGACAGCCGATGGGACAGGCCATCCGGAGGCTGAGTGAGCAACTGATTTTGGAGAAGGAAGCAGAAATGCAAAGCCTGCTCAGCGCAGCCTTCGTGCGGTTGAGCCAGGAAGCCAGTTCCGCCAAGAACTACGGCGCGGTGAACGAAGTGTGCTCCGGCTTGGAGCTGATCAGCGTCGAGCGGCCGGTACTGATGAGTGACCTGCGCCCGCGCGTAGGCGTCGAGAACCGGCTGCCGGAGTTCATTGAGGAAGCGCTGCATCTGGACCCGGTTCCAGGGGATATGTTGTCGGTCCTGCGGCGAACCAGCCAGGCGGGAGCCGAGCACCTGGCGGATCGGTTCTTCCGCTGCATGCGACGCGATGAATGCGATCGCATGATTGCGCTGGTGAAGGAAGTGGGATCGCCGGTGCTGCTGCAGTTGCGCGAGATTCTGCGCACCGGGCAGCCGAGGCAGGCCGCGAGCGCAGTGGGCCTGGTGAGTCGGTTTGACGTGGGAACGCTGCTGGAACTGCTCCCGGTCCGCATGCCGGAATGGAACCGTTTCTATCACGACATTGTGGTGCGGCAGATTGCTTACGGCGCCGCTCCCGATCGCGGGCGTACGCTGCTCGAACTGGCCGAAATTCTCGATCCGCTGTGCCTGCCGGAGGCGGTGGACGAAATCGGAATGAGCGGCGACCTGACGGCGACTCCGCCGCTGATTGCCATGGCGCGGCCGGGGGAAGCGGCTTCGCGGTCTCCCTACGTACAGCTCAAAGCGATTGAATCTCTGGGGCGGTTGAAGGATGCGGAATCAGTGGCGACGCTGCGCGAAATTCTGGAAAGCAAGAAGACCTTTGGCTGGGTGTATCACCGCGAGTTGAGGATCGCGGCGGCGCAGGCGCTCTCCAAGACCGATCCGCGCTACAGCTCCCAAGTACTGTCCGACAGCGGTCTGGAGTCGGCGGAACTGGCGATCGCGCCCCTGGATATGGCGCCCGCCTGTCCGTGGGTGCGGCAACGCCGGTACGAGCGCCTGGTCTTGGCGAAGACCGTGACAGGTACAATTGGCAGTTCGTGGGGTAGGTCGAGGATTCAGATTCGCGAATTGAGCCTGGGCGGTGGGATGGGAACGAAGGAAGACAATCTGCGCATCGGCGGCGAGGCAGATTTGGAGATCTCTCTTGGGATGCGGTCGAAGGTTCGCGCGCGCGTGCTCTTGCGGCGGGCGCGAGTGAATGAAGTGGGATTTGAAATTGTGAACACCGACCTGGAGAGCCGGTACCGGCTGCGCCGTTTGCTGGTGGATGCCCTGACCCATGCCCCGCAGAACAAAGGCCAGGAGTGGAGCGGGGAGCGGAAAGTATAGGGCAGCCTCGAACTGCTGGCTTCTGGCTCTTAGCCTTTAGTTTTCAAACGAAAAAAGCCTCTGCTAACGGCAGAGGCTTTTTGTCGTTCAAGAAAAGTCCGGGCTACTTCACCTTCAAGAAGATGATCGCCAGGGTGTAGAGGGCCAAGGACTCGATCAGGACCAGGCCCAGAATCAGCGCGAACTGGATGCCAGGCCGGGCTGCGGGATTGCGGGCCAGGGATTCGGTGGCCGCGGCGACGGCCTTGCCTTGGGCGAGACCGCAAACGGCGGAAGCGATCGCCATGGAGAATCCGGCGGTGATGGCGATCCAGTTGGTCTCGCTGGCGCCGCCGCCCTGCGCGAAGGCAGGCATGGCGAAGCACAGCGCGGACAATGTCATAAACAGATAACTCAATTTACGCATGGTGTTTCTCCTCGTATCAAATTACCGCCAGTGGGTGGTTGACGCCGTACCTTGCAGACGCCCTCACGCTTGCGGCTACGAAACAAAAATCAGTGCTC
>JBARBI010000149.1:0-34982 GCA_049792875.1 Candidatus Sulfotelmatobacter sp. | reverse complement strand
GTGGCCTGGCGCTGCGCGTCGTTGAAGTACGCCGGGACGGTGATGACCGCCTTCGTGACGGGGCCTCCGAAAAAGCGTTCGGCACTCCGCTTGAGCTGGCGAAGAATGAGCGCAGAGATTTCCGGCGGAGTAAATGTCTTGTCGCCCAGCGTGATGCGCAGTACTTCTCCCGGTTGCATATCGTCAGCGAGGCGGAAGGGGAAGAGTTTCAATTCCTCCCGAATGTCTTCCACGCCGCGTCCCATCAAGCGTTTGATCGAGTAGACGGCGCGTTCCGGCGTTTCGATCAGGGAATTGCGGGCCGCATTGCCGACGACAGGCTGGTTGTTGGCGTCCAAGGCGACGACAGAAGGGAGCAGGTTCAGGCCGTCGTCACCGGGGATTACGACAGGGGTGTCCCCCTGCATAAAGGCCACCAGAGAGTTGGTGGTGCCCAGGTCGATGCCGACGATGCGATCCGATGCCATCTGTAATTGCTACTCCTCTAGCGCGGCATTTACATCCCGGACCAGGTTCCGGATGTAATTGCGGCGGTTCAAAACATCCACCATCTTGTCCCTTGCCTGCACTCGCTCTGCGGCTGCAGCGGGACCGCGATCGATCAGGGCGTCCCAGGTCTTCCAGTACGTCTGCAGCTCCTGCAAAAGTGCTTCGTGCTTCGCTTCGAGAGACAGTTTCTGCTTTCCGATCTCGGCGATCAGCGCGGGATCATCGTCGCCCACCTTCTTGTTCATGCGCAGTTCTTCAAGCTGGATGTTCAGCTCGAAAACCTCTTCGAGCAAATCCGGCGGAACGATTTGTTTCTTGATCTCTCCTGTCGCGCGGGCCCGCTCGGTGGCGCTCTTGGACTGCTCTTCCAACTCCACCCCTTCGAGGTGCAAGAGATACTGGGTTCGCTTGATGGGGTCTTTCAGCGTGCGATAGGCGTCGTTGAGCAGGGAACTCTGTTCCATGCTCCATTCCTGTTCCTGGCTTCCGGCGCTGGCATTCAGGTCCGGATGAAGCCTGCGGCTCAGTTCGTAGAAGCTTTTCTCCAACGTCACGACATCAACGTTCAGCTTGGGCGGCAGACCGAAGAACGAGAAATAGTCCACAGGAACCGGGGGTTGAACTTTGCCGCAGGACTCACAGAAATGTGCGGCGCGCATGGATCCGCACGACCAGCAGGAGTGAGTTTCTCCCGGCAGGGGCTTGGGGCTGATCGTGGTAAGAGCGGACTTGGTCATTCCTTTTCCTTAAAACAGAGCAATCGCGGCTCGAAGACATGACACTGCCTCAACCGGGCAAGGGTCGCGGGGGCAGGGCAGAAGTGCCCGTTCCATATCATCATCCCGCTCAGGCAGAGAACGAAGTCCCACAGCCGCACGACTTCGATGCCTGGGGATTCACGAAGACAAAGCCCTGTTGCATCAGCGTTTCCTGATAGTCCAGGGTCATTCCGTTCAGGTAGATGAACGACTTTGGGTCGACGAATACCCGGATGTCGCTGAACTGGAAAATCCGGTCCCGCTCGCGCGGCTGTGTATCGAACCGGACGTTATAGCTGAGGCCCGAACATCCGCCGCCCTGTACGCCGAGGCGCAGGCCGCCCTGCTCGGCAGAGATGCCTTCCTTAGCCATGGCGCTGCGCACTTTGGCCAGGGCTTTCTCGGTGACGAGAATTCCTTTGGCCGGTGTGGCGGGTTTGGTCGCTTCTTCAGTCGCGGTCGTCATTCGTTTCTTTCGCCCCTGCCGGGGCTTTATCGTGCTATGCGTTCTAACGCCGCTTCGCGGCTGCTTGTGCACCCTCGTCGGTGCATCCAGCAACATAGCGGCGACCGCTTACTTTGCCTCGGCAGCGACGGGGCTGGTATGTTCCTGCTTCTTCTTCCAGTCGCCGATGGCGGCGCGGATCGCGTCCTCTGCCAGGACCGAACAATGGATCTTCACGGGAGGAAGCGAAAGCTCCTTCACGATATCCATGTTCTTGATGGCGAGAGCTTCGTCCACGGTCTTGCCCTTGACCCACTCGGTGGCGAGCGAGGACGAGGCAATGGCCGAGCCGCAGCCGAAGGTCTTGAACTTGGCGTCTTCAATGACGTTGGTTTCGCGATTGACTTTGATCTGCAGCTTCATGACGTCGCCGCACTCGGGTGCGCCGACCAGGCCGGTGCCCACGTCGGTGCTCTGCTTGTCCATGGAGCCGACGTTGCGCGGATGGTTGTAGTGATCGATCACCTTATCGCTGTATGACATTTTGTGTACGCTCCGGAATTCAAAGTTTCAAGGTTGCAAAGTCTTAGTGCGACGCTTCTCCCGCCCACTTCACATCTTTCAGGTTGATACCTTCTTTGGCCATTTCGTAGAGCGGAGACAGTTCGCGCAGACGCTCGACGGTTTCGATAACGCGGTCGGCAACGTAATCGACCTCCGCTTCGGTATTGAAGCGGCCGATGCCGAAGCGAATCGAACTGTGCGCCAGGTCGTCGCCCGTACCGAGAGCCTTCAGTACATACGATGGCTCCAGCGTTGCCGAGGTACAGGCCGAACCGCTCGAGACTGCGATGTCGTTGATGCCCATCAGGAGCGACTCGCCTTCCACGTACGCAAAGCTGATATTCAAGTTTCCCGGCAGCCGATGTTCGGTCGAGCCGTTGATGTAAGCCTCATCCAGACGGTTCATGATGCGGTCGCGCAAGCGGTTGCGCAGGCCCGCCAGACGGCAGGATTCTTGCGCCATTTCTTCCTGCGCAATCGCGCAGGCCTTGCCCAGGCCGACGATTCCTGGAACGTTTAACGTGCCCGAGCGCATACCTCGCTCGTGCCCGCCGCCATCGATGCTTGCGGAAATTTGCACGCGAGGATTCTTGCGCCGCACGTACAGTGCGCCGACACCTTTCGGCCCGTACATCTTGTGGCCGGAGATCGACATCACGTCTATGTTCTGCTTGATCACATCCACCGGAACCTTGCCGATCGCCTGGGTCGCATCGGTATGGAAGATTACGCCGCGCTCGTGACACAACTTGCCGATTTCAGCTACCGGCTGCAATACTCCGATCTCGTTATTGGCATACATGATTGACACCAGGATGGTCTTGTCATCCATGGCGCGTTTCAGGTCGTCGAGATCGATCAGGCCGTCCTTCTGGACCGGCATGTAGGTGACGCGGTAGCCATACTTCTCCAGGCGCTTGCAGGTGTCGAGCACAGCCTTGTGCTCGGTGACCGCAGTGATGATGTGGTTGCCCTTCTCGCGGTACATCTCGGCCACACCCTTAATGGCGAGGTTGTCGCTCTCGGTGGCGCCCGAGGTGAAAATGATCTCTTTCGTGGTGGCCCCGACCAGCTTGGCGATGCGCTCACGTGCCGTCTCCACGCCCTCTTCAGCAGCCCAGCCGAAAGAGTGATTCCGGCTGGCGGAGTTGCCAAATTTGTCCATGAAGTAGGGCAGCATCTCTTCCAGCACGCGCGGGTCGATCTGGGTGGTGGCGTGGTTATCCATGTAGATGGGCAGCTTTACGCCCTTGGCATCGGTGTGATGCGCCTGATTCAGTGCCTGGGGGATCTTTACGTCCGTGCTCATTGATTGCCTCTCCTGCTTCGTTAATCTCTTTTGATGAACCTCTTGCGTTCTACGCTTCACCCGATCGTCACTAGCTCGACCGCCTTGGGAGCCGGACTCCCAGTCTCTTCCGGTTCTTCCCGCATGTGCGAAATCTTGATGCGCTTCAACACCGCCTCGATACTCTCGTTCACCTTGCGCAGCGGCTCGCGAATGTTGCAGCGATCGCTCTGGTCGCATTCTCCACGAACGGTGATGCACGACGTGATGAATAGCGGTCCGTCGATCGCCTGAATTACTTCGAAAGCCGAAATCGTGTGCGCGGCTCGTCCCAGGGTGTAACCGCCGTTGGTCCCGTGCTGCGACTGCAACAGGCCAGCCTTGGCCAGGCGCTGCAGAATCTTTGCCAGGGCCTCCGGCGGGATGCCATAGGCGTCCGCCACATCTTTCGCGCTGCGAGAGCCCTCGGTGGAGTGCTCGGCGAGATGCTTCATCGCCATCAACGCGTAGTCGGCCTTTTTGGTCAGCTTGAGCACTCTTGATCCTGTGTAAAACCCGACCAATACGGTCGGGGTTAATTCCGACCTTTTCCGTCGTAATTCATTTTACGTTACCTATGGTCCTGGGAGCAAGCCCTCGCAGGGAGGTGTCAAGAAAGTGTATCTAGCGGTAAGTATCAAGGGCTGAATGGTTTAGGCTAATACGATGCTTTTAGTCGGAATTTGATGATATCCAGGCGGATCGGGGCCGACTGCACGCCTTCGGCCCTTGTTACAAAATCGAGACACCGTGCTGCTTGGGGGCTTGACAACCGGCAAAGCGGGTCTAAAATACCGGGAAATTCGGCGAAAACACCCCTCCGCCGGGGACCCTCGGATTTATGACCTCAAAGTTGCCCGCTCCTCCTCCAGGCCGTGACATGAAGCAGCCTTGCAAGCATCCGCGCGTGCAAATCGTCAGCCGCGACGAGGATTCTGAATTCGTGGAGTGCAAGGAGTGCGGCGAGATCTTCGAGTCCAGCGAATTCAAAGACATGAACATCGAAGAGAGCACCCAGGAAAGCGAGCTATAACCGAGGTTTCGCGCCCGCCGTGTGACGGAGGTAATCGCGTCTCTCAGATTCGTCTTGTTCCGTGCGAAAACCCTCTGCTACTGTCCCACCCGGGGGGAGTGTGTGTGCCGGCCCCTTTGCCTCTATGACCAAGGTGGCTCTCGTCGTCGACGATTCCATGCTGATGCGCTACACCGTGTGCCGCTTCCTGGAGGAGCGCGGCTTCACGGTGGAGAGTGCCACCAATGGCGCGGAAGCGCTGGAAGCGCTCACCCGCGTGCGACCGGGATTGATCGTTACCGACATGCAGATGCCAAAGATGTCGGGGAGTGAATTGATCACGGCGTTGAAGGGAAATCCGGAGACGGCCAGGATCCCGATCATCATTGTGGCCAGCCGTGCCAGCGGCTTCGACGAATCGGAAAAGCGCGCGAACTTCGCAATCTTCAAAGACATCGACATCGAAGCGCAGCTGGGCAAGGCGCTGGACGCGGTCTTGGGCGATGCGAGCCGGGCTCATCGCGCCGGACAGTAACGGGCTCGCGCGCTGGATCGCTTAGCGTAAGAGGAGGCCGGCTTCGGCAGAAAAATCCATCGCAGCAAAATCCTTCAAGAGAAATTTTGGGTAGGCCGCAGCGGCAATCATCGCAGCATTGTCGGTGGATAGCGGACGCGAGGGGAAGTATACGGGAAGGCCTTGCCTCGCTCCCTCACGTTCAAAGGTTTGCCGTAATTCATGGTTGGCCGCAACTCCTCCGGTGACGAAAAGCGTGGCCACATCGTAGGCCCGGGCAGCGGCCAGAGTCTTGCCCACAAGATCTTCGACGATCGCGCGCTGGAAAGACGCCACTAAGTCGAGCGTGAGTTGGTCGGAGAGAGCGAGATAATCTTCCAGCTTTGGCTTCGCAAAATGCAGCAGGGACTTCCGCCGCGCTTCCACGGCCACGAGCATGTCGTGCGATTCCACGTAACGCAGGATTGCCGTCTTGATTCCGCTGTACGAAAAATCAAAGCGTGGACGGTCGTCGTCGGCCGGTACCGCTTTGCCATCGGTTCTTCCCCGGCGGTCGCGGTGTTTGATCTGGGCGGGAGGGAATTTCACAGCTCTAGGATCGCCCTGCGGAGCGAGTCGGTCGATCGCCGGCCCCCCAGGGTATCCCAGGCCTAGAAGCTTGGCGACTTTGTCGAAGGCTTCTCCGGCCGCGTCGTCGCGGGTGTGGCCGATGTTCTCGTAGGCCCAGGAAGCATCTTTTTCGCTCGCCAGATACAGGTGAGTGTGTCCGCCGGAGACGACCAGAGCGAGCAGGGGAAATTGCAGCTCATAGTTGCCCTTCTGCCGCTCCTCGAGCAAAACGGCGTGAATGTGGCCTTCAAGATGGTTGACGGCAATCAGCGGCTTGTCGAGTGCGAAGGCGAGAGCCTTGGCATAGCTGATCCCTACGAGCAAGGCTCCGGCCAGGCCGGGTCCTTGTGTTACGGCGATGGCGTCGACGGAATCGTAGGTTTGCTTGGCCTCGGCGAGCGCCTGACGCACGACGGGCACGATGGCGCGCAGATGTTCGCGCGATGCCAGTTCGGGCACAACGCCGCCATACGGCTGATGGGTAGCGATCTGCGAGGCGACAACATTCGAGATGAGTTGCTCGCCCGAGCGCACCACGGCCGCTGCGGTCTCGTCGCAGGAACTCTCGATGCCGAGGATGTAGGTGCCGGGCATGTTCCTATATTATTCGAAGTCTGATGGCCGACTTGCTGCAACACGTGCGGGAATCGGGCTTCGCCTTCCCGGATCAGCTTATCCACCGAGGCCTTCGCCACGTGATCCACTGATTTTCGTGAGCGGTATGATGGAATCGGAGTCGTGAGCGCAACCGACCGGGCATGCTGAAGGACTTCGCCACCTTGATCGTGCAGACCCTGCGCCAGCGAGGCTTTCGGGCCTATCTGGTAGGCGGATGCGTGCGCGATCTCCTGCTTGGGCGCGAACCGAGAGATTACGACGTGGCGACGAACGCCACCCCCGATCAAGTCATGGGCATCTTTCCCCAGACGTATGCGGTGGGAGCGCAGTTCGGAGTTGTGTTGGTGCCTGCGCCGGACGGGGGTGAGGCGGGTGGAGTTTCCGAAGTGTCTTCGAAGGCTCGTGCGGTCGAGGTCGCGACTTTTCGCAGCGACATCGGGTACTCCGACGGCCGCCGTCCGGACGAAGTGCGATTCAGCCCCGACCCACGGGAGGATGTCGCACGCCGCGATTTCACGATCAACGGCATGCTGCTCGACCCGGTGAGTGGCGAGGTGCTCGATTTTCTGGGCGGGCGCAAAGATCTGGAAGCGGGAATCGTCCGCACTGTTGGCGATCCGGAGCGGCGCTTCGGCGAAGACAAGCTGAGAATGCTGCGCGCCGTGCGCTTTGCGGCGCGGTTCGAGTACACGATCGAGCCGGCAACATTTGCGGCGATGCAGAAACTGGCACACGAGATAGAGGTTGTGTCGCGGGAGCGTGTGAGGGATGAGTTGACTCGTATGTTGACGGAAGGGCGCGCCCGGCGAGCGTTTCTCCTGTTGGACGAGTGCGGGCTACTCACCCATGTTTTGCCAGAGATTTCCGTTATGAAGGGAGTGGAGCAACCAGCGGAATTCCATCCCGAGGGAGACGTGTTTGTGCACACGCTGCTGCTGCTCGACAACCTGCCGAGTCCTTGCCCAATGACGCTGGCGTGGGGAGCGCTGCTGCATGATGTGGGCAAACCCCCGACGTTTCGGGTGGCTCCCGACCGCATCCGCTTCGACGGGCACGTCGAAGTTGGGGTGAAGATGGCGGAAGAAATCTGCCGGCGGTTGCGTTTTTCGAACGATGAAACCGAGCAGATCCTGGCGCTCGTTGACAATCACATGCGCTTCGGCCACGCGATGCGCATGAAGGAATCCACGCTGAAGAAATTTCTTCGCATGCCTGCGTTCGATGAACATCTTGCGCTCCATCGCGCGGATTGCCTGGCCAGCCATCGCAACCTGAGTACCTATGATTTTATCCGACAGAAGCGCGCGGAAATTCCACTGGAAAAGATGCGACCTTCGCCGCTGGTGACTGGTGCTGATCTGATCGCTGAGGGACATGTCCCCGGGCCTAAGTTTCGCGTGATCCTTACGGCCGTAGAAGATGCGCAGCTCGAAGGGCGATTGGTTTCGCGAGATGCGGCGCTTCAATTCGTGCGGCGCGAGTTCCCGGCTTAGCGAATCTCCATGGAAGCTTTGCGGCAAAAATCGGAAACCGCAGAGTACGCGAGGCTTCGCAGAGAGCGCAATGATGTCACTGGAGAGCATCAGACGGCACCCTTTCGAGGCCGCGCGCGGGTGACGACGGGGATGCTAAAATCGTTATTCTCAACTGGATTGCGGCACTGAAGAGACGAGGAACTAGAGTTGGAGCAGGCGGGTTCGGGGCTGGAAAAAATCGTCGCACAGTCCTTACGACAGGCGCCGCGGGCTGAAGCTCCGCTGATGGCCTGGCCAGTTGTTTGTGGGTCCGCCGTGGCCGAGCGCACGCGCGCACTGAGTTTTGAGAGTGGGGTGTTGCGGGTGGAAGTGGCGGGCCTGGGGTGGAAAGCCGAATTGCAGGCCCTTGCGCCGCGATATCTGGCAATGATCAACCGCTATACCACCGAGACGGTTCACAGAATCGAATTCGTGGTGGCGCGTCAAGAAGGCGCCGACCAAGACCTGCGCTGAAATTCCAGCCCTGAATCTCATGAAAGTTACTGACAAAGACGTTGCCTACGTCGCCGAGTTAGCGAATCTGGAACTGGGCGAGGAAGAGCGCAGCGGAATGCTGCGTGACCTGAACTCTATTCTCGAATACGTCGATCGCCTGAGTGAACTGGACACTTCGGACGTGCCACCGATGGCGCAGGTTTCTGATCGCTACGGAGTCGACGAGTCGAAGCAGGGAAGCGCGCGGTTCGCCTATGCCACCCGCGAAGATGTTTTGGAAGGACTGCGCAAGTCGTTGCCGCAGGAAGAGGCGCTCGCTAACGCGCCGGACGCGGATGAAGGTTTTTTCCGAGTTCCGAAAGTGATTGAGCGATAGCTCCCGGCACAGGTTCCATCGCCTAGATCAATGAACTTGAACTCACTCACTGCCGAAGCGGCCCGCAGCGCGGTGCAAAAGCGCCAAACGACGGCGCTAGCTCTGGCGGAGGCGCACTATGCCCGCATCAAGCAGGAGGACGGCCAGATTGGCGCGTTCCTGACGCTGTCGAAGGAGCGGGCTCTCGAACAGGCGGACCGCATCGACCGCATGGCTGCGGAAGGCAAGACGCTGCCTGCGTTGGGCGGTGTGCCAGTCGGGATCAAGGATGTAATGAGCACGCGCGGCCTGCGCAGCACCGCGGGTTCGAAGATTCTGGAGAAGTACATTCCTCCTTATGACTGCACTGCCGTTGCACGCATGGAAGCGGCGGGCGCGGTTCTGCTGGGCAAGACGAATTGCGATGAGTTTGCCATGGGCTCCTCGAATGAGAATTCCGCTTACCATCCAGTGCGGAATCCGCGGGATCTGAGCCGCGTGCCGGGAGGTTCTTCGGGTGGTTCGGCCGCGGCGGTAGCGGCGGGCATGGCCGTCGTTGCCTTGGGTTCGGACACTGGCGGGTCGATCCGCCAGCCAGCGTCGTTCTGCGGCGTGGTGGGATTGATGCCGACCTACGGACGCGTATCCCGCTACGGGCTGATCGCGTTCGCGTCCTCGCTCGACCACATTGGACCGCTGTCGAAAACGGTGAAAGACGCGGCGATTGTGCTGCGCACGATTGCCGGGCGCGATCCCATGGACTCCACTTCCGCCGATGTGCCAGTGCCCGATTACGTTGCCGAACTCGACAAGCCAATACGCGGAATGAAACTCGGTGTAGCCAAAGAGTATTTCGGCGAGGGACTGGACGACGAAGTGCGGCAGGCGGTGGAATCGGCGATCGACAAGCTAAAAGGTCTGGGCGGCGAGATCGTGCCGGTTTCCCTGCCCCATACACCTTATGCCATCCCGACGTATTACTTGATTGCGACGGCGGAGGCTTCGTCGAATCTGGCGCGTTATGACGGCGTGCGCTACAGTCACCGGGCGCGTGGAGTGAAAACGTTGTCGGAAATGTACCGCCGCAGCCGCGACGAAGGATTCGGCGCCGAAGTCAAGCGGCGCATCATGCTCGGCACCTACGCGCTGAGCGCGGGCTATTACGATGCGTACTACTTGAAGGCGCAGAAGGTGCGGACGCTGCTGACGCGGGATTTCGACGAAGCCTTCCGCAAGGTGGATGCGATTGTGACGCCTACGAGTCCGACCGCGGCATTCCGGCTGGGCGAGAAATCGGATGATCCACTGGCCATGTACTTGGCCGATATCTACACCGTCACCGCAGATCTGGCGGGGATTCCGGGAATTTCAGTGCCGTGCGGTGAAACGAAGGAGAAGCTGCCAATCGGGCTGCAGATTCTGGGCAAGCATTTTGATGAGGCGACGATTCTGCGCGTGGCGCACGCCTATGAGCAGGCCTAACTTCAGATATCCCCTAACGGCTGGTAATAGCATTCCCCAGCGCAGGCCCGGCAAAGAGGTTTTCCGTCCCGGCGTACTTCTCTGCGGAAATTAATCCCTTCGCCACACGCTTCGCAGACCACACGCTCGCCTTTGTACCCAGGAAATTCTTCAGGCGGTAATTCGACCCTTACCCATTGCGTCGTGAACAGATCGTCGTCGGAGATTTCGCGGTAGGCCAGCATTTGCTGCTGGTTCTTGTCGGGTATCTCCGGATGCAATTGGCGCGCCAGGTTTTTCGAGGATTCCTTGGCTGCGATGCGGATCGCTTTACCGGTGCTCACGTCCACAAATGTAGCCGCAACCTTACCCCAGTCGCGGAACTTCAAGGCCCGCTTGCCCAGTCGGCATCCGGTGACCACGGCGACTGCGTCGGTGGCGCAGCGATCGATTTCGACAAAAGTGACGAGACGCTTTCTGTCTTTTCCCTGAGGATCGTCAATAGCGAGGTTTTGCAATCCCAGCATGGCGAGACGTACTCCCAGGACTTGTCCGGCGCAGAGGTGTCCGTGGGCCTGTTCAGCATCGCGGAGATATTCGTCGAGAGATTTCACGGCAGAGCCATCCAGCTTTTAGCACCTTCGGCATTGGCCTCAGGGCCAGCCAAGAACAGCTCTCAGATTAACATCGCGGCATCATTTTCTGCGCCAGCGGATGCCGTCTTTGGTGATTTCCACGAGGATGCCTGCCTCGGCGAGTTCAGCGCGGATCGCATCGGACCTCTTGAAGTCGCGGGCGGTGCGGGCTGCCCTCATCGCATCAATCTTCTTCTCGATGTCGGCATCCGAGAGTTGTCCCGACTGAACGGCCTCGCGCAACTCACTGCTGATGTCCTTTTCGCGGCCCTCGGTCACCGCCCAATCGAGAACCCGCTTCATCTTTGCACCATCGTCGTCGTCGAGTACGGCAAAGATTTCATCGAACTTCGCTACCGCGGCGAGCAACGCCGGGACGTCATCCTTTTTGATTGAGTCCGTATCGAACGCGGCATTGGCCTGGCGCACCATTTCGAAGATGGCTGCTTGCGCCTGGGCCGTGTTGAGGTCATCGTCGAGCGCGGCTGTCATGCGCGCAACAGTATCGGCTGCGAGTGACTGCATCTGCGGCGTGGCTCCGTCAGGGACGCTTCCCGCGCTCAGACGCAGCCGAAAATTCCGCAAGCGCTCAACGGACACCGCAGCCTGCTGAAGTCCATCGAAAGTGAAGTTCACCTGATTGCGATAGGGAACCGACGCCAGAAGGTACCGGATTGACGAGGGCTTATGTCCTTTCAAAACCAGGTCGCGAAGCGTGAAGAAATTCCCCAGACTCTTCGACATCTTCTCGCCTTCGACCAGGAGGAAGCGGGCATGGAACCAGAAATGCGCGAATGGCTTGCCGGTGAAGGATTCCGATTGGGCGATCTCGTTTTCGTGATGAGGAAAGATGAGATCTTCTCCACCGGCGTGGAGGTCGAAACTCTCTCCTAGTTCCTCCATCGACATCACCGAGCACTCCAGATGCCAGCCCGGCCGGCCCGGCCCAATCGAGGTGTCCCACGAGGCTTCTCCGGGCTTCGGAGCCTTCCAGAGAGCGAAGTCGCGCGCGCTGTCTTTGTCGTATTCGTCGACGTCGACGCGGGCACCATCCAGCATGTTGCCGAAGTCTTTCTTCGAGAGCTTGCCGTATTGAGGAAACTTGGCGATGCGGAAGTAGTAGGAGCCGTCGTCGGCGCGGTAGGCGAATCCTCTTTCCACCAGCTTTGCGACAAAGGCAGCCATCTCCGGAATGTGCTCGGTGGCGCGCACCAGCGTCGGTTCCTCGATGCCGATCATGGCGGCGTCCTCGAGGAACGCCTTCTCATATTTCGCTGTGTATTGCTGTACGCTGACGCCGTCGCGAGCGGCGTTGCGGATAATCTTGTCGTCCACGTCGGTAATATTCATGACGTGGCGCACCGTGTATCCGCTCTGACGGAAGAACCGGCGCAGAAGGTCGACGGCGACGAAGGTGCGAAAGTTGCCAATGTGCCCGTAGTCGTAAACGGTGGGGCCGCAGGCGTACATGCGGACTTCGCGGCCGTGGAGGGGACGGAAGTCCTCGATCTGCGACGACATGGTATTAAAAAGGCGAAGCGCCATAGGAAGTTCGAGCACCGGCAAATGAACTTAAGATTCTAGGGTCGGCACAGAAGTGGGTCAAATCGCCATCAGGCGGTGGGAGTCCGGGGCGGCGGCAAGGCATGCGTGTGATCGCGCAAACGCTGCTGCACCAGAATGACATAATGCAGTGCAGAGATGATGGTGAAGATGAAGGTTGCCCGCAGAAACTCGGTGCGCGCGATCCATATCCAGCGCAAGGGACGAACCTCAAACAGGAGCACGAAAAACACCGCGCTGATCTGAGAAAAAGTGTTGGCTTTGCCAAAAATGCTGGGGCGGAAGTTGCGTAGGCCGGCGATCGCAAAGAGAACCGTGCTGGCTGCAAGAATCGAAATATCCCGGCTGAATACGACGACCGTGAACTTCCATGGGATCTTGTGCAGGATGGAGAGCACAAGAAACATCGTGCTCAACAGAAGCTTGTCTGCGATGGGATCGAGATACTGCCCCAGCAGGGTCTGTTGATGGAGTGTCCGGGCCAGAAGGCCGTCGAGTCCATCGCTGAACCCGGCGATCACGAAAACGACCAGAGCCCAGAGGTAGTGCCCGTCCACCAGGTGAATCACGATGAACGGAACAAAAATCATCCGCAGCAGCGTGAGTTGGTTGGGAGCCGTGAAGATCTGGGAGAACTTCACGCACGCTCCCGCGGCCCAGCATTGTGAAGGTCGCTGTGGGGCGCTTCCTGGTCCCGGTTGAACGGTGCGAGCGCGGCGGATGGCTCGAGCCCGGTCTTGGCCAGGAAGCGCTGCGAGAGAGAGGGCAGGCTGCCGTCGGGCAGGTCCAGTTCGACGCGTTCAATGCGGTGCATGGGAAAGAACACTACGGCCGGAGTGAACGGCTCGCCGTCCCTCACCATCACGGCCAAATCCTCGAAGGAAGCCAGTTCAGCGCCGCTCAGGCTGAGACCTTCTGAGGCCAGCGCGAGGATCATGCCCCAGAATTTTTCCCGGGGATTGCACAAGGTCGCAATCACGACTGCGCCGGGCACAAAGGGTTCGCGCGTGCTGGCCGGCGCGGCTGGACCACCGCCGAACGAGTCTTTTTCCACGCTAAGATTGTCGCCGGGAGAAGCCCGTATTGCAAATCCACTGGCGAAGCGCCAATCGATCTCCACTCCTGACGGGGAACTCCGGTATGCTTGGCGAGCATGCAACCAGGGGCGACAAGTCCGGTGATTGAGTTCCGTGACGTCTCTTACCAAGTGGCGGGCACGCAGGTGCTGTTGGGATTCAATCTTGAGGTCCAGGGTGGAGAGACCCTCGTGCTGCTGGGACGCAGCGGCTCGGGCAAGACTACCTCGCTCAAGCTGGTCAATCGCTTGCTGGCGCCCACGTCCGGGGAAGTGCGCGTCAAGGGTGTGTCCAACGCCAAGGCAGACGTGATCGACCTGCGGCGCGGCATCGGCTACGTGATCCAGGACGTTGGACTGTTTCCCCATTTCACCGTGGAACGAAATATCGGACTGGTTCCGAAGATCCAGGGATGGCCCGAGGACCGCGTTCGGGAGCGCACCCAAGAGTTGCTGCAGACGGTGGGGCTGGCGCCGGATCTGGGATCGCGTTATCCGCATCAGCTCTCGGGCGGGCAGCGCCAGCGAGTTGGAGTTGCGCGGGCGTTAGCTGCAGATCCTGAAATCCTGCTGATGGACGAACCGTTCGGCGCGCTCGATCCGCTTACGCGGGACGAACTACAGCGGGAATTCCTTTTGCTGCAGCAGAGACTGCACAAGACGGTAGTGTTTGTTACGCACGACCTGCGCGAGGCATTGCGGCTGGGATCTCGGATTGCGTTGATGGAAGCGGGCCGGCTGGTTACCGTTCTTCCGCCACGAGAGTTCTTGCGGGCTACCGATCCGTTGGCGTCCGCCTACGTGCGGGCCTTCGGCGCTGGGCTGGAGTCGGCCACAAATCGAGGCACATCATGAATGTTTTTCGATTCATGTTGCAAAACTACAGTCAGGTGCTGGACCTCACGCTCGAGCATCTCCGACTGGTCGGTTTCTCCACGCTGTTCGCGATGATGATCGGAATACCTTTGGGCATTGCGATCGCCCATCGGCCGCTCCTCAATAAGCCAGTGTTGGCGAGCGCCAACATTATTCAGACTATTCCCAGCCTTGCGCTGTTCGGGTTTCTACTACCGGTACCGTGGCTGGGCGAGCGCGCCGACAGACTGGCGATTCTGGCGCTCACCCTCTACGCGCTTTTGCCGATTATCAGAAACACCTATACGGGAATTCGCGGAGTTGATCCCGCGGTGGTAGAGGCGGGGCGAGGCATGGGACTGACGCAAGCTCAGCTTCTGTTTCAAGTGGAGCTACCGCTGGCTGTGAGTGTGATCCTGTCCGGCGTGCGCGTGGCCGTTGTCATTTCAGTTGGACTGGCGACAATTGCCGCGGCGATTGGCGCAGGTGGCCTGGGAGAGTTCATCTTTCGAGGGCTGGCTATGGTGGACGACAGAGTCATTCTGGCCGGGGCCATACCAGCGGCAATCCTGGCGCTGGTGGCCGATGTGAGCGTGGGATGGCTGGAGAGGCGCCTGCAGCCAAGATGAAGGTTCGTTTCCCAACTCTGTGTGTTTCTGTTCTAGCGGCTGTGGCGCTGTTGCCCTCCTGCTCGCCATCGCACGCGGACCGCATCGTCGTGGGCTCGAAGAATTTCACCGAATCGCTTCTGTTGGGTGAGATTGTGGCCCAGCAGATCGAAGCCCACACGAATCTGAAAGTGGAGCGGCGCTTCTATCTGGCTGGAACCTACATCTGTCAGCAGGCGATCCTGGGCGGGCGAATCGACGTGTATCCGGAATATACGGGCACCGCGCTGACAGCGATTCTCAAACAGAACGCCAGCGGCGACAAGCAAGACGTCTATCAGAGGGTCAAGACGGAATACGAACGTCGCTTCGGGCTGACCCTGGGTCCCGCCCTGGGTTTCAACGACACTTTCGCCATGGAAATCAGAGGTGAGGAGGCTCGGCGCTTGCACGTCAAAACGCTGTCGCAGGCGGCTGCATTTGCGCCACGTTGGCGGGCTGGATTTGGCTACGAGTTCATGGAACGTCCTGATGGATATCGAGGGCTAGTCGCAACGTACGGTCTGCACTTCGCGGAACAACCGCGCATCATGGACTTGGGACTGCTCGCGCGGGCGCTCAAAGATCACCAGATTGACCTGGCCGGGGGCAACGCCACCGACGGGCTGATTCCCGCGCTCGATTTGGTCGTGCTGGAGGATGACCGCCATTATTTTCCGCCGTATGAAGCGGTGCCCGTCATACGCCAGCAGACTCTGCAGCATCATCCGGAGGTCGAGCGGATTCTGGCCGAGTTGGCAGGAAAGCTTTCCGACAATGAGATGCAACGCCTGAATTATGCGGTCGATGGCCAGCACCGCGACGCCACGGAAGTCGTACGCGAGTTCCTCAGAGGAAAAGAGCTCATACGGTGACGAAATTTAGCGAGTCAGACTACAAGTGTCCCCTTCATCATGAGGACGGCGTGGCCTTTGAGGATGACTCGCTCTCCCGCCACTTCGCACCACAGTTCGCCGCCGCGTTTCGAAAGTTGGCGAGCGTGCAACTGTAATTTTCCTGAGCGCTCCGCCCAATACGGAGTCAGCACGCAGTGAGCGGAACCGGTGACAGGGTCTTCCGGCATGCCATAGCTCGGCTTGAAATAGCGCGAAACAAAATCCACTTCCTCTTCCTCACCGGGCGCCGTGACGGCTACGGTAAACGGATGGAGCCGTTCGAGCCGTGCGAAATCTGGGCGCAGGTTCTGAACGGTCGCCTGGGATTCATACACCGCAATGTAGGTTTCATTCGCTTCGAAGACCTGAGAGGGACGTGGCCCCGGGCCCAGAGCGCCAATCAGTTCGTCCACCGGGTTCGCGCACGGCTTTGCGAATAGGGCTGGAAAGTCCATCGAGAAAAGGTCGCCATTCTTGCGGACGGTGAGAGTCCCGCTGTGCCGCGTTTGGAAGCGTATGGCGTCGAGTTCGGGCCGCAGCAATTTGAGCACCACATACGCGGACGCCAGGGTCGCATGGCCACAGAGTCTTACCTCTCCCCGGGGCGCAAACCACCGGAGGGCGTAATGGTGGGCTCTGGGTACGAAAAAAGCGGTTTCAGAAATATTATTTTCAGCCGCGACCTTGCGCAGCAGTTCGTCATCTAACCACGAGTTCAGAGGACACACCGCGGCCGGATTACCCGTGAATGGCTGTTTGGTGAACGCATCAACATGCAGCAGGGGAATGCGCATCGCGGCTATTTTACGCCGCGAGACAGCTGGGAAGAGTTCGTGGCGGTTTGCGATTCTCCGAGCGGCGGTGATAATCTCGGAGACCTCGTTGTCTGGGGCAAATGCCCTATTTCGCTCGACACGGGCGTCGTCGCCCGGGTGAGCATGGGCATACCCACATTCCGTTGACGCTCTGGGATGGTTTCGCGCAGCTTCGTCCAACCCTGTTGTCAGGAGGTCCAATGCTCGCTACTCAATCAGACATCGTAGTTCGGCAGCAGCTATTGGACAGGATCGACGAGGCTCGCCGGCGAAGCGACGCGCTTTTCAGGGTCGTACGATCTGGCTCACTGTACGACCGGCCAATTCTAGAACGGCACCGTATCGTTTTCTATGTGGGGCATCTGGAGGCATTTGACTGGAACCTGCTCCACGAAAACGTGCTGGGGCTGAAGAGTTTTCATCCCGAATTTGATCGACTGTTTGCCTTCGGGATCGACCCGGTGGGCGGCGGATTGCCCTCCGACCAGCCGTCGGACTGGCCTTCGCTCGATGTCGTGCGGGACTACGTGGAGAGGATTCGCGCCGCGCTGAACGAGAAACTGGCTGACGGCCGTCTGGAATCTTACGCTCAGGGCCGCGACGGCTTTCCGCTTGATACTTTGCTCAACGTGGCGATCGAGCATCGGTTGATGCATGTCGAGACGCTCGCCTACATGCTGCATCAGTTGCCGTTCGACCGGAAGGCGCGTGGAGGAACGTCGCGTCATCTCGCGACTTCAGCGGTGGTCCATCGCATGGTCGAGATTCCGGCGGGGATCGCAACCCTGGGGCTTCCCCGCGTGGGTGAGATTTTTGGCTGGGACAACGAGTACAAGGCGCATTCTGCGGAGGTGCCTGCCTTTGAGATTGACCAATACGAAGTGACGAACCGGCAGTATCTCGACTTCATGGCTGCCGGCGGCTACGAGACGCGCGCTTTCTGGAGCGAAGAGGACTGGAACTGGAAGACCGCGCGTGCGGTTTCGCATCCCGTGTTCTGGACAAAGACTGGCGGCGCCTGGCTCTACCGCACCATGTTCGACGAAATCCCTCTATCTCTGGACTGGCCAGTTTACGTGAGTCATGCCGAGGCGATGGCGTATGCGCGCTGGGCAGGGAAGTCGCTTCCGACGGAAGAGCAGTGGCACCGCGCAGCCTATGGCGCGGATGGCGGGAGCGAGAGGCAATATCCGTGGGGGAACGAAGCGCCCAACCCGAATCTCGGCAATTTCGATTTGAGCAGTTGGGATCCAATGGCCGTGAATTCCTTTCCCGCAGGCCGCAGCGCCTTCGGCGTGCATGACCTGTTGGGCAACGGCTGGGAGTGGACTTCCACCGTTTTCCAGCCGTTCCCCGGATTCGAAGCGTTTCCCTTCTACCCCGGCTACTCGGCTGATTTTTTTGATGGTAAGCACTTCGTCATGAAGGGCGGTTCTGCGCGCACAGCCGCTTGCATGCTGCGGCCCACATTTCGCAACTGGTTCCAGGCACATTACCAATACGTGTATGCAGGATTCCGCTGCGTGAAGCATTGATCGAAGGAGTTAGCCCATGCTGGTTCATGCGATCCCCACCGATGCGACCTATGAATTCGCTGCTGATGTCCGCGCCGGACTGACCCGGACGGGACAGAAGGAGCTTCCTTCCAAGTATCTTTACGACGACGTCGGCTCGGCTCTTTTCGAAGTGATCAGCCGCCTGCCTGAGTACGGCCTGACCCGGGCCGACGAACGATTGCTGCGCCGGCATGCGGATGAGATCGTCGACCGGATTGCGGGGCCGGTTGCTGTGGCGGAACTGGGGAGTGGTAGCGGCAAAAAGACCCGGTGGCTGCTCGAAGCGTTCTGCCGGCGGCAACGCACGTCCTATTATCCGGTCGAAATCTCCCGTTCGGCGCTGGTCATGTGCGAACGAGAACTCAGCGACATTGACGCGATTAGCATAGTGGGTTTTGAGCGCGAATATCTGGATGGGTTGCTGGAGGTTGCCGCCTACCGCAAGAGCGGTCAGCGCCTGTTCGTCTTGTTTCTAGGCAGCACGATTGGGAATTTCGATCGTCCGGCAGGGGTAAAGTTTCTGGCCGAAGTGCGCCGCATTCTTGAGCCTGGCGACTCTCTTCTACTCGGAACCGACCTGGAAAAATCCAGTGCGCAATTGCTCGGAGCGTACGACGACGAGCTCGGAGTGACTGCTGCTTTTAATCTCAACCTGTTGGCCCGGGTCAATCGTGACCTGGGCGCCGATTTTGATTTGCGCGAATTCGCTCATCAGGCGAGGATCAACCGCGGCGAACGGAGCGTCGAGATGCATTTACGGTCGAAGCGGCGGCAGACCGTGAGCATTCCGGCGGCGGAAGTCGTGGTTGAGTTTCAAGAAGGAGAGTCCATATGGACGGAAAGCAGCCACAAGTACTCGGCTGCGGAGATTGTCGAGGCGGCGGGCCACGCCGGGTTTCGTTGTGAAACGCAATGGATCGATGAGCAGTGGCCCTTTGCCGAAAACCTGCTCATCGCAGAGTGAATGGGTGGACGGCGAGGCGGCGGTCTCAGGATGCGCCCGGCCTGCGCCACGCGCGCAGATTGATCGCGCTCATCACCATGCAGAAGACGTTGGCAGGGATGAACCCGAGTTGTTCTGTCCTGAGGCCGATAATGCAAATGAGAACGCTATTGACGCCAGCCAGTGCCCAGCCTTCCCAACACCGCCGCCCCACCAGAATTGTGGACGCGATGGTTAACACGCACGATAGATAGTCGAGCCGCAACACAAATGAAGACCTCCAAGAATATTGTGCGTGAAACAAGCGGCGCTTGACTGTGATTGTGCCCTTTCGTTATATGACCGAGGTCACTTGACCGAAAATCGAGTCCCTTTTTGCGGGAGGAATCAATGGCAATAAAATGTACCCATTTGAACCAGATCAAAATCCAGAAAACTGACAAGCATGTATGCGAGGACTGCGTTAAAACTGGCGATTCCTGGGTCCATCTGCGCCTGTGTCTCACGTGCGGGCATGTGGGCTGCTGCGACTCGTCCAAGAACAAGCATGCCACCAAGCATTTTCACAAGACGCAGCACCCTTTGATCCGGTCGAATGAGCCTGGAGAGTCCTGGGTGTGGTGTTATGTGGACGAAATCGAAGCTGGGGAACTGGGGGCGTAAGGCCGAAGGCGAATAGCCGAGAAATTGGCGCGACCGAATGCCGGTATCTGTATCTAACATGTTTATTCGCGTACCGGATGTCGGGAAGCACCAGTTTCACCTCCAAGCCTAAGAGCGATTATGGCGAAGCCGATCATGCTGACAGTCGATGATGACCCCGACGTTCTGCGGGCGATCGAGCGCGACTTGCGATCGCAGTACGGGGCCGAGTATCGCGTCATCAGCAGTGACTCCCCCGAAGGGGCGCTCGACATTCTCAAGGGCTTGAAGGTTCGCAACGACGGGGTGGCCCTTCTGCTCGCGGACCAGCGCATGCCGCGTATGGATGGTGTCGGATTTCTGCAGGAAGCGCGACGCATTTTCCCGGACGCGAAGCGGGCACTGCTCACGGCCTATGCTGACACCAACGCCGCCATCAGCGCGATTAACCAGGCCAACCTGGACTATTTTTTCATGAAGCCGTGGGACCCTCCCACCGAGCACTTGTATCCCCAGTTGGACGATTTGCTCGATGATTGGCAGGCTTCGTACCGGCCCGCATTTCAGGGGATCCGGGTATTGGGCACGCGCTGGTCCCCGCGATCGTACGAGCTGCGGGATTTTCTGGCACGCAGTCACGTCCCCTATCAGTGGATCGACGTAGAGGGTTCGGCCAACGATCCGGAAACCAAGCGCCTGCTCGAGGCCCTGGGGCCCGATGCGAGTGACCTTCCCGTCGTCCTATTTTCGGATGGGACGAGACTCCTCCACGGTGCACCCGTTGAAGTGGCGCAGAAGGTAGGATTGCGGACTCACGCGGAAACCAGTTTTTACGACCTGGCAATTGTGGGGGGAGGGCCGGCCGGCCTCGCGGCCGCGGTCTACGGGGCTTCGGAGGGTCTGCACACGGTCATGGTGGAGCGGGAAGCCCCAGGTGGCCAGGCGGGAATGAGTTCGCGAATTGAGAATTATCTCGGATTCCCCAGCGGGCTCAGCGGCGGGGATCTCGCGCGTCGTGCCGTGGTGCAGGCTCGGCGTTTCGGAGTCGAAATCCTGGCGCCGCAGGAGGCAGTCGGTGTCCGGACGGAAGGGCCTTATCGGATCATCAAATTGGCCGATGGCAACGAGATTTCGTGCCACGCGTTGATGATCGCTACCGGAGTGCAATGGCGGCGCCTGGAAGCCCCGGGAATTGACCGCTTGCAGGGTGCGGGGGTCTACTACGGCGGCGGTGCAACGGAGGCATTATCCTGCCAGGGTGAGATGGTCTACGTCGTGGGCGGCGCCAATTCTGCCGGACAGGCGGCAATGAATTTTTCCAGGTACGCCGAGCGCGTTGTGATCGTGGTCCGCGGCGATTCGCTTTCCAGCACCATGTCGCAGTATTTGATCGATCAGATCAAAGCAACTCCCAACATTCAGCTGTGGACTCACGCCAGCGTCGATGAGGTGCACGGCGAAACGCATCTGGAGGAAATTTCGGTCATGTGTTCCGACACTAACAAGGTGGAGCGCGTGCCGGCCAGTGCGATGTTTATTTTTATTGGAGCTTTGCCGCGGACGGACTGGCTGGCGGGCACCATCGAACGAGACGAACGAGGTTTCATTCTGACTGGTCCTGATTTGATGCAAGGTGGACAGCGTCCGAAAGGATGGTCGCCCGATCGGGATCCCTTTCTCCTGGAGACGAATGTTCCGGGTATCTTTGCGGTGGGGGATGTGAGGCACGGTTCGGTCAAACGCGTTGCCTCCGGAGTTGGCGAAGGATCAGTTGCGGTGCAGTTCATCCATCAGTACTTGAGCAAGGTATAAATGGACGAATCACTGGATCTGTTGCGTCGTGTTCCTGTATTCGCAGACTTGCCCGACGACCAGGTTGCCTGGTTCCTTAGTCAGTCGCAAGAGCTTCGCCTGAAGGCCGGGGATGTCTACGCGCGTCAGGGTGACCCGGCGGATGCGATGTTTGTGATTCTTGAAGGGAAGCTTCAGGGGCGGGGCGAACTTGGGGGCGACGTCATCACCTTTGATCTGAAGCCAGGCGACGTCACCGGGGTACTGCCGTTTTCGAGGATGAAGCAGTTTACCGTGAGCGGGCGGGCCGAGTCGGACAGCCGAGCGCTTCGATTTCCGGCCTCGCTGTTTCCCGATCTTGTACAGAGAATGCCGGAGCTGACCAAGCGCCTTGTGGGCCTGATGTCAGACAGGATCCGCGAAGCCACCCGGTTCGAACAGCAACGCGACCGCTTGGCTTCTCTGGGGAAGCTGTCGGCCGGACTTGCACACGAACTGAACAATCCCGCTTCGGCTGCAAAGCGGGCGACCAGCCAATTACGCGACATTCTGAAGCGAGTCCGCGACGCAAGTCATGAACTGGGGAGGCGCGAGCTGACCGCGGCGCAAAGGGCTGAGATTGAAAGATTGGAGGCCGCCCTCACCCAAGTCAGTGAGCCTCCCCCTGACGCTCTCACCACCAGCGATCTGGAGGACCAACTCGATTCTTTGCTGCGCAGTCACGGGCAAAACGATCTGTGGCAACTCGCGGCTGACCTTGCACGAAAGAATTTCAAGCCTGAGGTGTTAGAGCGCCTTTTCGCCACGCTCGGGGCGGATACCGCCCGGGCGGCATTGGTCAGGATTTCGGCTTCGGTGGAGATCGCCGACCTGTTGCATCAGATTGAGAGCAGCAGCTCGCGGATCTCCGACCTGGTGGGCGCGATCAAGGAATACACGTTCATGGATCAGGCGCCGGTGCAGAACGTGGACATCGTGAAGACGCTGGAAACCACGCTCACCATCCTGAATCACAAACTCAAACGCGGAGTGGCGGTTCAGCGCGATTATCAGAAAATTCCACTGCTTGTGAATTCCTTCGGAAGTGAACTCAACCAGGTCTGGACCAACATCATCGACAACGCCATCGACGCCATGGGCGGAAAGGGCGAACTGAGAGTTCGCACCTATCGCGAGGACGATTGCGTGGTGGTGGAGATCGGCGACAACGGGCCGGGGATTTCAGCCGAGGTTCAGCCCCACATTTTCGAGCCGTTTTTTACCACCAAAGGGGTGGGGGAGGGAACCGGGCTTGGCCTCGACACGGTGCAACGCATCGTCAAAAAGCACCGTGGCAACATTCAGGTCCGCACCAAACCTGGAGACACGCGCTTTCAGATTTGGTTGCCGTTGGCACAGGGCCCTGGTTGAGACGTGTTGCGCCCGTTCCAGAAACCAATCTCTGATGACTAGGATGGCGGCCCTCGAAATTGCTATGCTGGCAAACCTGCCATACACCGCATTGCGCGACGCCACTTTCGCTCACCCCACTCGGGCAGAGTCTCTGAACAACCTGTTCACGGCGATGGAGAGCGAGGCATAGGCCAAGTCAACGGTAGGAAAGGGATCTGCATGGATGTGCACCTGATTGACGGTACCTATGAATTGTTTCGGCATTTTTTTGCAGTGCCATCTGCGAAAGATGCGAACGGTCAGGAAATCGGCGCAGTCCGCGGCGTTCTGACCTCGATTCTGTCCATGATCGAGCGTGGGGCAACTCACGTCGGGGTTGCCACAGACCATGTCGTGGAGTCATTTCGAAACGATCTCTATCCCGGATACAAAACCGCCGAAGGGGTGGATCCAGGGTTGCTCTCGCAGTTCCCGATCCTAGAGGAAGCGCTGGCAGCAATGGGCGTGGTGGTATGGCCCATGGTCGAGTTTGAGGCGGATGACGCGATGGCTTCCGCGGCCGCGAAAGCCGCTCAGGATGGCCGGGTAAGGCAAGTGCTCATTTGCACGCCGGACAAGGACTTGTCGCAGTGTGTGGTGGGTACACGGGTGGTCCAGTTGGACCGGAGACGCGACATCGTGCGCGATGAGGCGGGCGTAGTCGCCAAGTTCGGAGTGAAGCCGCGATCGATCCCGGACTACCTGGCGGTGGTCGGCGACAGTGCAGATGGGTTTCCGGGCGTGTCCGGTTGGGGACAAAAGGCTGCGGCTCTTGCGCTATCTCAGTACCCCCACTTGGAGGACATTCCGAAGGACTGGCGCCAATGGCATCCGTCCATCCGCGGTGCTCGCAGGCTGGCCGAATCACTGTTCAGCGCGTGGAACGACGCGTTGTTATTTCGCAGGCTGGCGACCCTGCGACTCGATGTGCCCGTCTTTGACACAGTCGAGGACCTCCGTTGGGAGGGACCGCAGCCTGACTTTGAAGGATGCTGCCGCGGATTGAAGTCTCCCGACCTTCTGCGTCGCGTTTCGTCTGCAGGATCAAGTCGATCTGGATGAGCCGGGCGAAGCGCCAGACGCCAGCCCCCGTGGTAAAATTTGTATTGCACCCGGGCGGACTCACGCCGTACCGTCGGCGGCTGCAAAACGTAGGCGCGTAGCTCAGTTGGTTAGAGCGCTACCTTGACACGGTAGAGGTCAGGAGTTCGAGTCTCCTCGTGCCTACCATTCTTTCTCCAGGCTTCACGGGCTTTTCAGCCTAACCCACCCAACTTGAAGCGCCTCACGATCCCTCGCGAACTCTTGTTTCGCAGTGCCAAAGAAGCGAGCCCTCACGGGTTTTCCAGGTGGACGTTGAACGCGGGCGGCATTATTATCTCAGCACGTTGCGCAGAATCGTGCGCAAAGAGTCGAAGAACGCCGGGGGCTGTTCCAGGCGATTGCTGGTGTTGCTCCGGCGGGTTCTGGTGCTTTCGACTGCCCGTAAGATTGGAAGATGTCTGTGAATCACGGTCTGAATTCTTCCCAGGTCGTCAATATCGAGGATCTGCGCCGTCTGGCGCAGCGTCGTCTGCCCAAGTCGGTGTTCGACTACTTGGACGGAGGCGCCGAGGCCGAGCTCACCTTGGCGGAGAACTGTCGGGCGTTTCGCGATGTCCTGTTTCGTCCGCGCAGTGCAGTGGCGATCGGCAAGTGCGACTTGAAGACTCGCGTGCTCAGTCATGAGCTTTCGTTCCCCGCCATGCTGGCCCCGGTCGGGTATAGCCGGTTGATGCATCCCGGCGGCGAAGTTACGGCGGCGAGAGCGGCCGGGGAAGCGGGGACCGGCTACATTCTCTCCACCATCTCGGGGCACAAATTGGAGAATGTGAAGGCGGCTTCGCAAGGTCCGTGTTGGTATCAGTTGTATCTGATGGGCGGCCGCGAAGCGGCTGAGGGTGCTCTCGAACGGGCTCGCCGTGCGGGATTCTCTGCATTGGTGATTACCGTGGATACGCCGGTGGCCGGAATGAGAGAGCGTGATCCTCGCAATGGGATGAAGGAACTCCTGAGCACGTCTCTATTCGCGAAAATTCCGTATCTGCCTAACATTCTCGCTCATCCGGGTTGGCTGGCGGCGTTTCTACTCGATGGCGGCGTGCCTAAGCTGGAGAACGTAGTGACGCCTGGCAAAGGCGCGATGGAACTCATTGACGTGGGAGCTGCGCTGGCGAGCGCGACCGTTACATGGGAAGACTTGCGCTGGATCCGCGAACAGTGGTCGGCGCCTATCGTGGTCAAAGGCCTGCTGACAGGCGACGACGGAAGGCGTGCGGTGGACGAGGGTGCCGCCGCAGTGGTGGTGTCGAATCACGGGGGGCGCCAGCTCGATTCGGTTTTTCCCACGCTGCGAGCGCTTCCGGAAGTCGTTGCCGCTGTAAAAGGCCAAGTCGAAGTGCTGATGGACGGGGGAGTCCGCCGCGGCAGTGACATTGTGAAAGCGCTTTGTCTGGGAGCGCGGGCGGTGCTGGTTGGGCGGGCCTATGCCTACGGACTTGCGGCCGGGGGACAAGCGGGAGTCAAACGAGCGCTGGAGATTTTGCGTTCGGACGTTGAGCGCACTGTACGATTGCTCGGTTGTCCTTCAGTGGCGGCTCTTGATCGGTCGTATGTTGAGGTGCCGTCTGCCTGGTCAGCTCACTGAAAGGTTTATACCTGAAGCACGTCGCCTTCGCGAGCGACCATCTCGTACAACACCGGGTTGACGAAGAATCCGATAAAGAGCCGTGAAATCAAGCCCGCCACGATGACGATGGCGAATGGTTTCTGCGTATCGGAGCCAATTCCGGTGGAAAGCGCGGCGGGAAGCAGCCCGAGGCACGCGACCAGGGCAGTCATCATGATCGGGCGAAGGCGCAGCAAAGAGGCTTCCCGGGTGGCCGTGCGGATATCTAATCCTTCCTGGCGCAGCTTGTTGATGTAGGAGACCAGAATCACGGCGGTCTCCACCGAAACACCGAGCAGTGCCAGCAGTCCCAGCACCGAAGAAACGCTGAACGGAGTATGCGTCAGCTTGAGCGCAACCAGCGCGCCCACCGGTTCGGTCATGATCACGCCCAGCGCGATCGTGACAGGAAACTTGAAGTTTCCGTAGAGCGCAAACAGGATCATGAAAATCAGCACCACGGCCAGAGGACCGATGAAGTACATCTGTGACCTGGCCTCGAGAAACTGGCTGTATTCGCCGCCCCACATCATGCGATACCCCTGCGGTAGAGTCACGACCTTGTTGACGGCGGCCTGGCCATCACGCACGGCTCGTTCCAGATCGCGGCCTTCGATGCTGTACTGCACGCCGATATACCGCGAATTATTTTCCCGATAGATGAAGGATGCGCCGTTTCCCTGGTTGATATTGGCCAGTTGACTGAGCGGAATCTGCTGTCCATCGGGTGTGCCGACCAACAGGTTGCCGATCTCATGCGCGTTGCTGCGGAACTGCGGCTGCATGCGCACCACCAGATCGAACAATTTTTCTCCCTGGATGACCTGGGTGACCGCCTGCCCGCCGACTGCGGCCGAAATCACGGCCTCTACGTCGGCGACATTGATTCCGTAGCGCGCGATCTTGTCCCGGTCGACGTCCACCAGCAAGCTGGGCTGACCCAGTTCGCGCACCACGGTGAGCTCCGTGAATCCGGGTACGTTGGCCAGGGTGTTCTTGATCTGGATCGCTTTATCCTGCAGCACGTTCAGATCGTCGCCATAGATTTTGACCGCCAGCGAACTCTTGAGGCCGGTCAGAGCTTCGTCCACGGCGTCTTCGGCGGGCTGGGTGTAGTTGAAAATAATCCCGGGGAAAGCGAGTAGCTTTTGATTGATGGACTCGATGAGTTGTTTTTTGTCGCTGACGTCGCCGGCCCATGCTTTGTCTTTGTAGGATTTCAATCCGACGTAGAACTCGCAGTTAAAGAATCCGGTGGGGTCGGTACCGTCGTCGGGGCGTCCCAACTCTGAACCCACGACGGTGACCTGCGGATACGACATCAGGATGTCGCGGATCTGAGGAGCGATCTTGCTGGCCTCCTCGAACGAAATCGTATAGGGCATCGTCGCCCGCACCCAGAGGGCGCCTTCATCCAGGTGGGGCATGAACTCACCGCCGATGAAAGGGATCAGCAACAGGCAACCGACAAAAATAGTCGTGGCGATCGCGAGCGTCGTCTTGGGGCGATCGAGTGCCCAATCCAATTGTGTCGCGTACTTCCGTTTCATCCACTCATAAGCCCGGTTCGGTTTCTCGCGCACGCCGCCCTTGAACCAGTACGAAGCCAGCACCGGAATGAGGGTGAGCGTCAAGATCAGGGCGCCGACCAGCGCGAAGGACATAGTCTCGGCCATGGGATGAAAAAGCTTCCCGGCCGGTCCGGTCAGCGCATAGATAGGAAGATACCCCGCGAGGATGACCGCCACCGAATAGAAGATGGGGCGGTCCACATCCTTTGCGGCCGCCAAAATTACGTCATTCAGTTTGTAGTCTTGCCCCTGTCGCAACGCCAGTTCACGGTAGATGTTCTCGATCATCACCACCGTACCGTCGATAACAATTCCGAAGTCGATGGCCCCGATGGAAAGCAGATTCGCCGCGACGTCGTGGGCATGGAGCACGATGAATGCAAACAGCAACGACAGGGGGATGGTGATGGCGACGATGATCGCGGCCCGGAAGCTGACCAGAAAAAAGATCAATACGATCAACACCAGCAGCATGCCGCGGAGCAAGTTGGCCTCGATCGTTTCGGTGGTGAGATCTACTAGTTGGCTCCGATCGTAGTAGGGATGGATCTTCACATCGGGGGGCAGGACTTGCCGGTTCAGTTCATCCGTCTTTGCCTCCACTGCCTTCAGAACGTTCTGGGTCTGCTCCCCGCGCAGCATGAGGATGACCCCTTCCACGGCATCATCATTTTTCTGAAAGCCGAACTCGCCCAGTCGGGGCGCGTGCCCGATTGTGACTTCGCCGACGTCGCGCACGCGGATGGGCACGCCCTTGTTGGCGCCCACGACGATGTTTCCAATGTCATCGGTATTGCGCACCAGTCCAATGCCGCGCACATAGTAGAACTGCCCGCCTTGCGAATAAAATCCTCCTCCCGCATTGGCGTTGTTCGCGGCCAAGGCGGCGGTCACTTGTGGGACGGTCAGGTGATAGCCGTAGATGCGCGCCGGATCGAGCAGCACTTGATATTGCATCGTGGTACCACCGAAACCCGAATCGTCGGCCACACCATGGACCGAGCGGTAACCCCGCTCTACGACCCAATCTTCAATCGTCTTCAACTCCTGCGGGCTGCGATCAGGACTCTCGAGCACGTAGCGATACACCAAGCCGCTCGGACTGAACAGTGGGGCGAGACTTGGCGTTACTCCAGTCGGAAGCGTGGCCTGCGCGAGCCGTTCAAAAACGATCTGCCGGGCAAAATAATCGTCGGTGTTGTCCTCAAACGTCAGTCTGATATCGGACAGCCCGTAGAGCGAGATCGAGCGCATCACCACCATGTGTGGCGTGCCGTTCATCTGCAGTTCCAGCGGGAGCGAGACCAGTCGCTCGACCTCTTCCGCCGCGTGATCCGGCCATTGGGTAATGATCTCGACTTGCGGAGGCGACAGATCGGGATAGGCGTCCACCGGCATGCGCTGGAAGGAAAGGATCCCGCCGATGGTGATGAAAGCGGTCAACATCAGCACCAGGAACTTTTGACGCAGAGCCGCTTGGACGATTCGATGGATCATTCAGATGTGGTGGACACTATTCTCAGTTGAATCTGAAAAACACTTTGCATTCGGCGTTCAGTGGTCACCGCTGGAGCGAATTCGCAAACTGCAGGAACAGGCTACCGTCTCCAATGACCTGATCTCCGGGCTTCAACCCGGTGGTGACTTCGGTTTGTCCGTTGAGGCTTTCGCCCAGCGTCACCGTGCGCCTGCCAAACTGGTTCGCCGACGTCGCGGTATAAACAAAGGGCTGGTTCTCGCTGTCGCGGAGGATCGCCGCGTCCGGCAGTGCAATGGCGTTGGGCAGCGTGCCTGCGCTCACCGAGGCCGTGACGTACATATCCTTCTTCAGTTTCTCGCCGGGATTACCAGTGTCAATGCGTGCCTGCAGCGTGCGCGTGTTTGGATCCAGCGAGGCGGCAACGTATGAAATGCGCCCATGGAACGCCTGCGAATAACTGTCCGTCTGGATCGTCACCGCGTCTCCGACGTGTACATACGGCAGGTCCTTTTGATAGACATTCACCAGCACCCACACGCTGGTGGTATCGGAAATCATGAAGCACTGAGTCGTACCCGGCTGAAGAAGTTGCCCAGCGGCTACATCCTGCTCAACCACCAGTCCACTAATTGGCGCCTTCACCGGAACCTCAAAAGAAGGCGGGCCCTGTACCAGGGAGTCGGGATCCGTGATGCCCAACACCTTCAGGGCGGCTTGCGCCGATGCCAGGTCTCCGTAGGCCTGCATTTCAGCCGTTTGTGCCTGTTCCACATTCTGCTCAGCAATCGCTTTATGTTCGAACAAGTCTTTGGCGCGGGCGTTCGCCTTTTGCGCCAGAGAGTAGGCTTCCTTGGCCTTCAAGTAGTTGGTGCGGAGTTGCGAATAGTCTGGACTGGCCACATACAGCATGGGTTCGCCCTGCTGCACGTGCTGGCCGGGAACCACCACGACCCTGCTGACCGGCCCGCTCACCTGGGTGATGACTGGCGTCGTACGAAAACCGTTGTAAGCGACTGCCCCCGTAAGCCGCAGCATCCGGGTCAGAGTTGTCGGCTGAACTTTTAAGACCTGCACATGCGACATTTGCTCGGGCGGAATGGTAAACAGTTCGGGATTATTTGAGCTTTTTGCAGTACTGGCATGCTGGCCCGCGCCCTCGCAGCCGGCAAGCATGATCAGGATCGCCGATCCGGCGGTCAGCGCGATCCACAGTAGCCAGCGTGTGTTGTCTTTGCGCCAGTTCATGGCAGGTTCCTCGTTCCCAGCGCTTCTTTCAACTGTTCCAGTGCGGTCATGTACGAGGCCAAGGCCTGGCGATACGCCAATTGAGTGGAGCGGTAGCTGCGCTCGGCATCCAGAAAGTCCAGCAGACTGGCGGCGCCGCGCTTATAAGCATACTCGCTGATGTCGCGCGAATCCTGTGCCTGCTTGAGGTACCCGGAAGTGTAGAGTTGCACCACTTCATCGTTGCTCCGGACCGCCTCATAGGCATTGGCAACATCGGAAAGGACCGCATCGCTCGCCGATTGCTCCTGCTCCCTGGCTTGGGTGAGGGCATAGTTGGTTCGCGCAATCTCGCCTTGATTGCGATTGAAGATTGGCAAATCAAAATTCGCGAAGATGGAACCCGTGTTTTCTCCCGAGACATGCGTAAAGTCGTAAGTGCCGGTTACGTCCACCTTGGCGTTCGCTTTGGCGAGAAGGTATTGGCTCTGGGCGGCCGTGATTCCCAATTCCGCAGCCCGAAAGTCCGGGCGATCGCGCAACGCGCGCGCCTGCAAGTCTTCCAGCTTCGCCTGAAGCGGCTGGTACGCCAGATCGCCAATGACGTCGAAGTCGGCCGGTACTGCGTCATAGCCCAGGAACTGACGGAGTCCGACGAGCGCCTGGACTTTCGCGAGGCGGGCCGACGACACGTCCGTCTGAAACTGCAACAGTTGGAGCTTGATCTTGAGATAGTCGCCTTCCCCGATGTAGCCCGCCTTGAATTGCGCCTGGCTGATGTCGACGGTCTGCTGAAACGCCTTTAGGTCTTCGAGCGCGAACTGGAGGGTCGATTCCGCCAGCAGAACGCTGACGAACTGCTGACCTACGTTGAACGCCAGTGTGCGCTCGGCGTCGGTGATCTGGGCGCGAGTGACCGCCGTCTGGTCGCGGGCCGCCTGCAGGCGATGCTGCCGCTTGTGCCCGCGCTCGAAAAGGTAGCTGATCCCGATGTCAAATTGCTGGGTCTGGTCCAGATTCGTCCCGGAAAAGTCTTGCGGACTGAAAAATGGGATGAACTGCGTGTCTACCCCCAAAGTGGGATTCGGGCGCAGATTCGCGGTGATCTCCTGGGCTTGATTCTGGAGAATCAGAGTCCGGCTGGCCTTCAGCGAATGGTTATGCGCCAGCGCCAAATCAATGGCCTGGTCGAGACTGATGAGGGTCGTGCTTTGCCCGGCGGCTGTTCCCCATGGCAGCAGGAAGAGAACCGCTACCGAGGCGAGCATACCAAGGAACCGTAAACGCATAAGAGTCAAATCAAGTTACGCTGATTCTGGCGCGGCGAGACTAGCAACGCTGCTGCGAATCCTCGAGGACAAGCGCCCGGCTCGTTCCCGCCCTCCTCCCAGTCGGGAGCGTGACCTGCCCGGGAAGCCATTGTAAATCGGGAGCTGTCCGCGAAGGCCATAAAGATTGGATGCAGGTCTGAGGCGGACGAAGGCTGCCAGTTCCGAGCTTCGCTTCGATATTACCCGCCAACCGTGAGGAAGTTGCAGGTTTGGCTGCGGGGTTGGCTGGCACAGGTGGCCGCCGTTGGCGGCCAGGGGTTGGACTCGTCGACGCGCGCCGTGTCTTGGCTGATACAGCGTCCGCCGCGAGATACACCTCCGACCCGCGCCCCCAAGCTGAAACCCACGCCCGCATTGGAACTATGGTTTGGTCCATCCATTGGTTTCCAGGTGTGTGACGCTGGGCTCTGCGGTTTATCGTTCACTCCAGGGTCAACCTTAATATCGCGGGCCCTGCCGGTTGGCAGGAATCTACGCCGGATGGTTCTCTGCTCCATCAAAATGCGGTTGGCGACGACCTTCCCGGATCGCCCTTGGTTGCTGTGGCTCCGACGGTCCCGACAAGGCGGTCCTTGATAAAATGACGCCTCCGGTAACCTAGGATCCTCTGCGCAGGGCCAGAGAGACTGTTTATGGATAGACGCAAAGGTCTTCACCTTCTGGCAACCGGGACAGCCTTGCGACTAGCGCCCCGCAATGTGCTGGCGGTGCTGCGGGAGGCGCTCGATACTCCGGCATCTCCGCGCACGCTGGATCCCCACCAGGACGCCACCGTGAAGGCGATGGCGGAGTTGATCCTTCCTCGGACCGACATGCCCGGTGCAACGGACGTTAACGCAGGCGGTTTCATCGATCTGATATTGACGGAGTGGTACGACGAGCAGGAGCGTACTCGGTTCCTCGACTGCCTGGCTGAAGTGGACCTTCGCACGAAGGTGCTGTTTGGCAAGATGGCCCTGACCGCGCGAGCCTGCGACTATGCGGTGCAGCAACTGAAAAAGGGAGAATTTTAGTCAGATGAGCAACCGCCGAGAATTTCTGATGATGCTGTCATCCGCCGCTCTTGCGCCGCTGGTCTGGGCTGAAACGAAATCGCGCCCGCTGCCACTGGCGTTTTCCACGCTGGCGTGTCCCGGCTGGGAATGGAAAAAGATTCTGGATTTTGCCGCGCAGCACGGATTTTCCGCCATCGAACTGCGGGGTCTTGAGGGAAAACTGGATTTACCCGCCCTTCCCATATTCACGGCGGATCACGTCGAACAGACCAAGAAAGAAATTCGTGCCGCTAATCTGCAGATTGCCTGCGTGAGCAGTTCCGCGCAGTTATACGTTGAAGATCCTGTCAAGCGGGCAAAGGAGTTGGCAGATGCCCGGCGCTTCATCGATCTGGCGGCGGCGCTCGAAGCGCCGTATGTGCGCGTCTTCGGCGGCAGGGCCGAGTCCGACAAGAGTCCGGCGCCCAGCGAAGAAACAAAGGGTCGGGTGGCCGCGGGTTTGCGCGAACTCGGCAAATATGCCGGACCGCACAAGGTGACGGTGATCCTCGAGTCCCACGACCACTTCACGGCCTCCGCGACGCTAAGCAGGGTGTTGCAACTGGCCGATTCCGAGCATGTCGGTTTGCTCTGGGACGCGCATCACACCTTCGCCACGTCGAACGAAGACCCGGAATTTACCGTCCGCCAACTGGGCCCCTGGATTCGCCACACACACCTGAAAGATTCGACCGGCACCGGGGAAGATCGCAAGTATGTGTTGACCGGGCGAGGAAACGTTCCCATCCAACGCCAGATCCAGGCTCTGCGTTCGATCGGGTACAAAGGGTTCTATTGTTTCGAGTGGGAAAAGCTCTGGCATCCAGAGATCGACCCTCCCGAGATCGCCATCGCGGATTACGCGCGCGTGGTGGGTCAATGCGACGGTAACGCCCGGGCGTGCGGATTACGGTAGAGACGTAGCTCAGCTGCGTCTTTTCGATAGGAATCTCAAGATCGCGGTCTAGCCTGCGCTGGGCCCGCGCTCGGAGATCGTTTCGCTCTTCGCATCCCAGTAAACCTTCTTGCCCGACCAGTACGATTGAGCCGCCATCATGCACGCGACGGAGTGCGCGAACCCGTCGTGCACAGTGGCGTGAGGCTGCTGGCGCGAACGCATGCAATCGAACCAGTTCGCCATATGTTCCGTGGACAGGTCGTCGATGCCGAGAGGTGGCAGCTTGGTCTCGCCCGGCAGGAGGACGTACTTGGATTCTCTCTTCTGATCGATATCGGCGTCGTCTTCGTGTGTCCCTTTCTCTTCGATGACTTGATAACGGGGGCTGCCTTCCCCTCCATCGTTAATCAGGCTGGCCTTCTTCCCCATATAGCGCGTAAAGCTCGGCGCGTCGTTGCCAAAGCTCGTTGCATAGCTGACCAGGAAGCCTTTCGGATACTCCAGCAGTGTCTGAAAAGTGTCCGCCGTTTCGCGACCGTCGTGCCAGGCGAAAACCCCTCCGTGGGAAACGACCGACTTCGGGAAATGGTCGTCCATGAACCAGTGCACCAGGTCAATCGCGTGGCTCATCCATTGATCAGGGATCCCGCTGGAGAATTCCTTATACAAGCGAAACTCGAAATACATTTGCGGGTCAAACGGACGCGGGGGCTTGGTCATCAGCCACTTGCTCCAATCCGTATCCTGCTCGCGGATCTGCTTGACTTGCGGACGGCCGCGCCAACGAGGGCCGTGATAGTTCCACACCACTTCAACCTTACTCACATCTCCCAGCGCTCCGTTGCGCGCCACTGTTTGCGCCGCTTGCGGGTACGGCTCACTTCGATGCTGGGTGCCGACCTGGACGATCGTCTTGCCTTGCAGCACAGCGTCGCGTGCGGCTTTTACTTCGCTCATCACATTTCCCATCGGCTTTTCGACATAGGCATCCTTGCTTGCCTGGACCGTCATTTTCAGGATCGGCGAATGCGAATGCTCTGGAGTCGAAATCAACACACCATCCACATCCTTCATGGAGAGCAGTTCTTCGACATACTGAACAGCCCGCGGAGCCCTGCCATAATAGCCAGCATTCGTGGCAGCCCCCTTCTCGCGATTCACCTTCCACAGATCGCAGACTGCGATCATTTCCACGTGGTGACTGTCCTTTAACTGGGCCACGATCAAGTCGAGGTCTTCGCCGCGACTTCCAATACCGACGTGCCCCAGGGAGATGCGGTCGTTCGCACCCACGATGTTTTCGTACGACAGGGCCGTGCGGGGCAGAACGGAGCTACCAGCGATCACAGCGGCGGCCTTGCCCAAAAATGCTCTACGGTTGATCTGGGAGGATTCACTCATGGTTTGCTCCGTGGCGCGCGAATAGATTGGCCATGCTAAGTGGGACTTCTCCGCGAGTCAACTGCGGCGTCGAAATGAGGTCCTCTTCAGCTCGTCTTCAAGCCATTTGGTACCAAAGGCAGCGAACGCAGTCGCACGCCGCTCGCATCGAAGATGGCATTGGCGATCGCAGGGGCGAGGCCCACCATCGGGCATTCGCCCGCGCCTACGGACGGAATGTCCTTGCGGTCGAGCAGAACTGTTTCGAGAACTGGAACATCGCTGAAGCGTGGGACGCGATACTCCGACAGCCTGCCATTCAGAATCTTGCCGTTGTCGAACTCGATCGCCTCGAAAAGCGCTCCACCCAGGCCCTGGACATTCGA
>JBARBI010000148.1:0-3352 GCA_049792875.1 Candidatus Sulfotelmatobacter sp. | reverse complement strand
CCCTTTCCCTCCTCGCTGATGATCGGCTGCCACGCCGAGGCCATCTCGCGCGACATCGTCCGCGACGAGGCCGAGCTCGAGGCCTGCCGCTGGTTCGGCCGCGCCGAGGTCCAAGCGATGCTCGCCGGGCTCCATCCGGACGGGATCAAATGCCCGCCGGAAATCGCCATCGCGCATCATTTGATCAAGGCGTGGGCGGTAGGGCGGAATAGCGCCGCGTATTCCGCCGGTTAGCTCCGAACTGACGTCGCGGCGAAACGGCGGAATACGGAAGGCGCCGGGAGGCTGGCGCGATCGGCTGGTGGAAGTCCAGCCCAGGTAAGGCGTAGCGAGTCGCCTGGAGGCGAGTGTTGCGTGAGCCGGCGGCAACGACGGCCACGAAGCGTAGACAGCTGCTGCGTGGGGTGTGTGATTGAGCCCCGAAATGCCGTTACCGCGGGGGCAGAGGCCGTCGTATTGGCCGAATGCGACATGGCTGGCACCGTCATGCGAGGGGCCAGTCACCCCGCCGGGGTCGGAGAGCACATCACGTGCAGAAAGATCGCGTCGGAAACTGGGAGATCCCGCGTCTGGCCGTGCGTAGGGTAGGCGGTCCGCATCGGGAAGGTGAAGAGCCGTAGCCGATGATGCACGGGCGCGGGAAGTCGGACGAGGCCATAGTAGCTTTGAAGCGGGCGAACCAAGCGGCGCAAGCTGTGCGGGAGCCGGTGGAGCGAAGGGCCGAGGCCAAGGGGAATGCGGGCCAGACCAGCACACGCCAGACGCAGAGCCGGGAAAGTGTGACCCAGGGGCTGGAGCGCATACGGCAAGTAGCGAAGGCAAAGGAGAAGGAGAGGTTCACTGCGCTCTTCCACCACCTCAGTCTTGAGCACCTTGGAATGGCGTTCTTCGAACTTGAGGAGAAAGCCGCTGCGGGTGTGGACGGGCTGACGTGGCACAGCTACGCGGCAGAGCTTGAGGGCAACCTCGAGGACCTGCACGGCAGGCTGCATCGAGGAGCATACCGGCCGCTGCCGTCACGGCGGGTTTACATCCCCAAGCCGGATGGACGACAGCGCCCGCTCGCGATTGCCGCTCTAGAGGACAAGATTGTCCAAAGGGCGACAGCGGCGGTTTTGAACGCGATTTACGAGGAGGATTTCCTCGGGTTCTCATACGGGTTCCGGCCGAGACGCAGCGCCCATGATGCAATGGACGCGCTGGTGGTCGGGATCGAAAGCCGGAAGGTGAACTTCATATTGGACGCCGACATCCGGTCGTTCTTCGACACGGTGGACCAGGAATGGCTCATCCGCTTCGTGGAACATCGGGTTGGCGACCAGCGCATCATCCGCCTGATCCGCAAATGGCTGAAGGCGGGCGTCCTGGAAGACGGGGTCGTTACCGTCAGTGAGAGGGGGACCGGGCAGGGAGCGGTGATCTCGCCGCTCCTGGCCAACATCTACCTGCACTACGGGCTCGATCTGTGGGCGGAACGCTGGCGACGGCGTGAGGCCGCGGGCGACATGATTATCGTGCGCTACGCCGACGACTTCATTGTCGGTTTCGAGCACGAGGCAGATGCCCGATGCTTTCTGGATGCGATGCGAGAGCGGTTGGGGGAGTTCGCGCTGTCGCTCAATGACGAGAAGACGCGGCTAATCGAGTTCGGACGATTTGCGGAGCAGAACCGCAAGCGGCGCGGGCTTGGCAAGCCGGCAACGTTCAACTTCCTGGGCTTCACCTTCATTTGCGGAAAATCGCGGCGAGGCAAATTCCAGATCAAAAGGAAGTCGCGACGCGATCGTATGCGGGTGAAGTTGCAGGCCATCAAACAGGAACTGCGACGGCGGCTGCATCAGCCGATTGCCATGCAAGGCAGATGGCTGAAACAGGTCGTTACCGGATACTACAACTATCACGCGGTGCCGACCAACACACGGGCGCTCGCAGCGTTCCGGGAGGAGCTCACCAGAAGCTGGCAGCGGATTCTCCGCCGACGCAGCCAAAGGGGGCCTGTCAACTGGGAACAAATGCGGTCGCTTGCCAACACCTGGCTCCCCAGACCGCTCATCCTTCATCCCTGGCCCAGCCAACGCTTTGCCGTTACTCACCCAAGGTGGGAGCCGTATGCGGGCAAGCCGCACGTACGGTTCTGGTGCAGCGAGGCTAGCTGCCGTTCCAGCGGGTGAAAGTCCCGCCAGCAAAAGGAGTCCAGTGCCATGCTGTAGTCATACCCAGCGGTGGGAAGGGTGACCAACCTGCCGAAAGCCTGGGAGTAAAAGCCCCCTGGGGCTGGGAGACCGGTCCGATCCGACGAGGGGGGCGAGCAACCTGACAGGCCGTAGCGCAACGCGAACCGGGAAGCCTCGAAATACGTGCCCCGTGCGAATCGGATTACGGGAACTTTGGGAGTGCCGAGCCGCTCAGATCTCGGCGAAGGCCAATGTTGGGCATCGGAGACCTGGACCTATGATGATGCCTGAACTCCCCGGGGTCATAGAGGGCGGCATGCCAGGAAGGAATGGACAGCGAAAGCCCGGAACCACTCGTGGGTCGCCTAGGCGCTCCCGCACAGCGAAGGCATCACGTATAAGCCGCCATGCGGCGAAGTCGCGATGTGCCCGCGAATGGGGCGGATGGGGTCGATTAAGTGATGACGGACCGGGACAGAACAACCCGGACCCGAGCGAGGACCCCTGGGGCGGAGGACTACCCACCCTCCACGGTGGTGCATTTGCGCTCGCTCGGCCCGACACAGTGCGGGACTACCGAGGATGCGGCGCGAGGCACGAAGGACGGACAGCAAACCAATAGGCGACCAGTGGATGCCGGGAGCAGGCTTAATCTGGCTTCCCTACTGGGAAGGCGCCGTCTGACTAGCCAGCCTTCCAGCCGTACTGGGGAAAACCCGCCGTACGGAATGATAGGGGGGATCGAGGAGACGTCGGCATCATGCGAAGCCCGGTCCGCGCCTCGATCCTACCCGACTGTTGGTGCTGGCGACGCCTACACGCTTACTGTCATCTCGCCACCGGTCCACGACGACAAGGTTGCCCTCTCCCCTGAGGGGCGTCTCTAGATTCTTGCCCTGAGGATCATAGACAAGACGAGTCCGACATTTTGGCTGCTGCGCCCTGCGCGTTTCAAGCTGCGGCCAAGAGATCGACGACGCGTTGGATGGCGGTGTCGGCGCGGTGATAGATAGGCGGCTTCGAGCCGACTGTTGGGACGGTGCGCTGGGTCGGGCCGGTGATGGAATCGGCTGTTGGCAAGTGGTCCGCAGAGGCGCTTGTGGAAGAACAGGAAGAGGAGCGCGACCTGGACGCCTTTCTGCGTCAGGCGGTAGGCGTAGCGTGAGCCGTCGCGCTCG
>JBARBI010000147.1:0-1834 GCA_049792875.1 Candidatus Sulfotelmatobacter sp. | reverse complement strand
GAGATCCGCATCAGCAAGCGGCGCAACCCAGCGGCAGCGACCGCATGAACCGCAAGGTGCCAGCTGGAAGCTACGACCCCGCGCCCCCGAAAACCTTCCTGAGAAGAAAGGATCTAAGATCGTCGTGGCCCTCCCGTTGGTCGGGACCGCGACATACACGTCGTTCGGGTGCTTACCGCGCCCTCCGGTTACATTTTCATTTGGCCCAACCGAGACCGGTTTGGGTTACATCGTTAAATGGCTTGACACGGTCGGTCGGTAGGGCCACGCGAGCGTTGCTTGCGGCAGTTTTCACCGGGGCCTCGCGAAGACCGTCCCGCTCGCTTACCTGCCGCTCCACGCCGATGGTCTTTCCGTCAAAATCCCCGACCTTGAGGCCGAACAGTTCACGCCGCCGCAGGGCGCACATATACAAGAGTCGGCCCATCAGGATGTCTCGCTGCGAGGTGAGCTGGGGAATGAGCTTGGCGTAGTCATCAAGGGACAGGAACGGACGGAATACTCTCCGTGTCTCCGGAATCGCCAAATCTGCGGCCTCGTTCGTCCGCACAACGCCGCGCACAAACGCCATACCGAAGATTGAGCCGAGGTACATCCGGCAGTGCTCGACAATCGTTCGGGAGGAGCGAGGCGCAAGCTCATTGAGAAACCGCTGCATTTGTTGCTCGGTTATTTCGCCGATCTGCTGAGAGCCAAAGGTGGGAAGGAGTTTCCCCATGTAGTACTCGAAAGCCTCAGCGGTCCGTGGTCTCCAGCGTTCCTTCCGCCTCGGCTGGTAGACATTCCGCGCAAACCACTCGAACGTCTTTTCCCGCATTTCGAGTGGATGCTGCGTCGGCGTTCTGCCGATGACCGAATCGCAGATCGCCATCCACTTCTTGCGAGCGTCTTTGAGGCTCTTCAGTGTCCCTTCTGGACCGAGTTTGACCTTCGGCCCAAGCTCAAAGGGTCCGTTACGCTTCCGCCTTCGACCGTCCGGACGCGAGGCGTCTTCAACGTAAACCTGCCAGTAGGCCACGAACCTGGAGCCTTTAGAGGTCTTGACCTCTTCAACCCATCCGTCCCCAACCGGGCCGCTGGTTCGCAAGGGTCGCTTTAGTGTCATGCGGCTTTCCATATCGGCTGGTCACTGTACTGTGCATCGATGAACCGCTGCACGTCGACACTACAAAATCGAATTTTCCGCCCGAATCGCCGATGCGGAATAATTGGCTTATACCGGCTCGTATGATCCATGACCCACTGTTGCGATACGCAAAGCCAGGCAGCTACCTGTTGGGGCGTTAAGAGCTTGTTTTCTTCACGAGAAAACTCGATGACGTTCTCCATTCGGGATATTCTCTCCTCTGTTTAGACTCGGTCAAATCCGCAAACCCGTAGGCAGGGGAGGAAAGGACGCGCCGCCCGACCGGGCACGCCCATGCGGGCGTTGTTGCGGCACGCACATTTGGTGATGCGCGCGCTGAACAACACTTACAGCAACACGGAACTTGGAGTAGGCTCGCTCGCCAGGCATCTTCGGCCGGTCACGGCCCGATGCGTTTCCGCCAAACGCTGCCTACCCTTCCATTATAACTCAGTCGGCCCGAAATGTATCTTTCACTCCATAACTTGACTAATCAGACTGTTTAAAAGGCCTAACATCGCCAAATTTATGTCGAAAAATTGATCATAGTCAGTGTCCGTGATCCGTATCTCGATGGCCCCCTGGAGTGAACCCCAAAAGTGAGACAGCAAGTTAAGGGAACAAATACATTGAATGGAGTGAGGAATGGATTTGTCCCGAGCTGCTTACAGTCGCGATCTGAAGATCGCTGCCATGCGCGCCTTGGAC
>JBARBI010000146.1:0-2149 GCA_049792875.1 Candidatus Sulfotelmatobacter sp. | reverse complement strand
TCGGTTCCGCTGACTTTGGGCCTGCGCAGGTTTATCGACAGGGCAAGAACAAGCGCAACTGTACCGAGCTAGTTGGTCCCATCGGTCGCTGATGGTTCTTAGACGCGACACGAGCATACCGCAGGGGCGGGCGCTCAATAGAGGGGAGGGGGCTTTCAACCTCCCCGGGAATATTCGAGGTAATTCGCCATGCGCCGTATCTTCATTTCAATTCTCTTTTGCCTAATGTCGCTCTGCTGCTTCGCGCAGGAAAAACCGAGTGTCACTCCGAGTGAGGGACAATCAAGCCAAACGACCCAGGCACCGGCCAAGGGCCGTCCCAAGATCGGCGTGGCGCTGGAAGGTGGAGGAGCGCTCGGCGAAGCACATATCGGCGTCCTGAAATGGTTTGAAGATCACCACATCCCCGTGGACTACATCGCGGGGACGAGCATGGGCGGCTTGATGGGCGGCCTATATGCGACAGGAAAATCGGCCGACCAGATGCATGAGGTGGTGAAAAATGCGGATTGGCCGCTAGTGCTGGGTGGCCAAACTCCATTTGACGACCTATCGTTCCGACGCAAGGAAGATGCCCGGGAGTTTCCGAACGGGATCACAATCGGATTGAAGCACGGCCCCGCTCTGCCACCTGGATTGAACTCTGGCCATCAAGTGAACCTGCTTATCGACCGGGAAACACTTCCGTATTCTGACGTGCGCTCGTTCGATGATCTACCAATTCCCTTCCGTTGCGTTTCGACCGAACTGGTCTCCGGCAAGGCTTACGTCTTTCAGGATGGCTCGCTGTCTGACGCCATGAGGGCAACGATGTCGATTCCCGGCGTGTTTGCGCCAGTGCGACGCGGCAACCAGATCTTCGTGGATGGCGGTCTGGTGAACAACCTGCCCACGGATGTAGTCCGCAATATGGGTGCGGACATTGTCATCGCCGTGCATCTGCAAATCTCTCCCGCATCGGCAAAGGACATCCAGTCTGCCTTCAGCGTACTGGGCCGGTCAGTGGAACTGGTGATCGCCGAGACGGAGATCCGCGGGATGGAGGGAGCAGATTTAATCGTCAAGGCCGATGTCCAGAAATATTCGACGATGGACTACGGGAAGTCCGACGAACTAGTCAAAATTGGATACGACGCTGCCGAGCAAAAGGCCGCGCTTCTAAAGGTGTACTCGCTGGGTGATGTGGCCTGGGCGGACTATCTCCATGACAAGAATTCCCGGTTACGGACAACTATCGGCATACCGCAATTCGTAAGAGTAGTAGGAATCGAGGGCGAGGCAGCAACCAATGTGCAGAAGTTCCTTTCTCATCTAGCAGGGAAACCGATTGATGGGGCTGCGCTTGAACACGACCTGACGCGCCTGGCAGGTGTGGGACGCCTTGACAGCGTCACCTACCAAATCATTCAGGAGGATGGTCAGACCGGACTGCTTATCACAGCCCACGAAAAGAACTATGCCCCACCCACGCTCCGCCCATCGTTCGAAGTAAACGGGACGCAGACGCAGGACGTGAGCTTCACAATCGGCGCACGGCTGACATTCATGGATGTAGCAGGATTCCGCTCAGAGTGGCGCACGGACTTCGAGTTCGGTGAAACGTACGGCATCGCTTCTGATCTTTATCGTCCATTCCAGCCGCTCGGAAAGTGGTTTTTTGACCCGTTCGTAAATGCGAGCCAGACAACTTTTCAGATTTACCACAAGCAGGACCCCGAGGCGATTTACCGCCTGGACCGGACATCGGGTGGTATCGACGTGGGCTATGCCATCAGCCGATTCAGCGAGGTGCGCGTTGGATATGGACTAGGCTACGGCAGCGCAGACTTGCGACTCGGAACCTCAGAGTTTCCTTCATTCAGTGGGCGGATAGGAAGTACGCGCGCGCGATACGTCGTAGACCACTCCAATGATCCCATCCTCCCTACCGCGGGTTACATCGTTCTGACGAACTTCAATTTTTACGACAGCTTTCCAAATGCCCCGCAGGCCTTCCCAACTCTGGAAGCGTCCTTGCAATATTTCCAGCCGGTTCGGCATAACGACTCCGTATTCATAATCGCGACAGGCGGTTCGACTCTCGGTTATGAAAAAACCGAAACACCGCAGTTCTTCCTGGGAGGCGTAGGCAGACTGAGCGCCTATGGGC
>JBARBI010000145.1:0-4073 GCA_049792875.1 Candidatus Sulfotelmatobacter sp. | reverse complement strand
ATCCTGCTGATCAACAATTTCGTGCCGCAGGGAACCATCAACGTCGTTGGCTATGTGGGCGACGTGAAGGCGATCGACTTCTTCTAGCGGCTCAGAACAATTCAGAAAGGGAGCGAAGTGGATTTAGGCCCTTAGAGGCGAAGCCGGGAAAAATAATTGTCGCAGTTCACGCAGCAATCCCCAGTTCGTGGAAAACTCCACGCATGCTCGCACGAATGGTTTGGTAGTGGACGTCTAGGGGGGTGGGGTTCTGCGGCGGTCGGGATCGCCGATGCTGCTGGGCAGCGGCGAGCAGGGGTTTAATGGCTTTGTCGCGGAGGACGAGCAGTGCTGCCATGGCTCTGGCGCCCTGTGGAATGGCTTCGTATCTTGCGGTCTTGCCGATGCGGCAGACGATTTGTTTCCCGCGAAGCTTTTTCAGATCGTAGGCAGCACGACGTGACCCGTACTGGGATTCGTCCTGCTGACTCAGCCTTCGCACTTGTTCGGCCAACTGGGGAGCGGTGAAGCCGCCGGGTGAGGGGGAGAGCGCCAGCACGGCTTGGGCAACCCAACGCATGCGTGCCTTGTTGAAGTCGATCCCACCCACCTTGGTCTTGCCAACCTGCGCTGGAGCCGGAAGTTGTTCCAGAGTTTCCTGCGCGATGAAGCATGGATCGATGCACGACAGTGCATTCATAAAGCGCTCCAAGATGCTTTTCAAACGCGAAACGATCTCTGGAAAACTCTCCAGAGATCGCCTACAGTGCAGTTCCTGGGTGTTGTGAGCCATCGCCTCCATGCGAAGCACGCGTTCGCCTTTGGTATAAATCTTCAGAGTCAACTTGCCGCAGTGCAGCTTGAAGATCGTCAGATCATACGTAGGTCTCTCGACCGCCACTTCCCAATCGGCCGACCACTTTTTCCTTTTGCGATATCTTGGACGACGCCGGTATCCCAGGATGGTCTTGATGGCCTTGAGATCAAGCGGCGCACGGCTGCGGTCAATCAGCGCCTGAAACACTTGGTCCATGTGTCCGCCGACTTGGAAAACCAGATTCCGGCTGTACTCGATTTGATAGTTGGAGTATTGATAATGAAACCTGCTCCGCTCCTGTTCTTCTCGGTCGAGTGCGAAGCACAAGCAGGTGCTATAAATCCAACGCTCGCAGACTTGGCTCAGCCGCCCTATAGCCCCTGGTTGGGACAAGGTGTCTGCGATCTTCGCCAAGCCTGCGGCGTCAGAGATATGAGTAAAACAGTTTCCTTCCTTGGTAAAGCTAATTCCGGCCTTGTTCGCCTGGCAGGCTACATACTCGTGCCCGTTCAGCATCACTTGGGCGGGGAAGGGAGGATGTCCGCTGATCTTGATGGTGATATGGCCCCACTCGAGATCGAGGATATGGAAGGAGTAGTGGTTCACGTAGGGCATGGGCTGTTTGCGTTCGAGATGATGGGCCCGGGTGACGTCCCATACCGGGGCTTGGGCGCGACCTACGAGGACGAGAAACAACCCCTGGGTGATCTTGGTCTTGGCTAGATATTCCTCGGCGATGTCGTGTTTACGTTCCCCCACGGAGCAGTCGATGATAGGAATATTGTGCGCTTTCGCATAGCCGCGAAGGCGGCGACTGAAACGACCCGACAGCCGCATCAAATGAGTGTTGTCCAGGGTGTCATCGGAGCCAGTCAAGGCTTGCCACCATACATGAAAGCCCCCGGGAGAATGTCCCATACGGAAGTAAGCATTCAGAATGATCCGATCGACGCAATCGTAGCTGCCGGTCAGAAGATCTTGATAGAGGTCGCTGAGTCCGTCTGCCATAGGTCGGAAGACTACCGACATTCCCTCCGCCAGGGCAACGACATTTCGCCTGGCTTCTAACTCCGCGCTTCTGGCTTGTAACTCCCGCTTTCTGCTGCCCGAAGGGCCACTTTTTCGCAGCCCTGTCTGCGAAAAAGCCTAGTCGATTATGCACCTCGAAACGAGAATTTTGTTCTCGTTGGATTCGTTAAGCAGCGGTCTTGAGGCCGACTGCGGATAAGAGAGCGTCGAGATCGTCGGTGAGCCGTTGATAGAGGCGGTCAAGTTGACAACGTTTGTCCGGGGCGAGGTTGCGATCGCCGGTGAAAGGCTTGAGGAGACCGGCGGTGAGTGGAGCATAGATGCGCTCGAATAGCTTGAGGAAGAGCACGCAGATGGAATAGCCCTTGTTCACGAGACGGTAGCGACGAGAGTGGGGCAGTTTGTCTAGCAGGTGTTTGGCGCGCAGTTTGGAGAGGTCGTAGCGCAGCGATGCCAGGGAGTATTGGGACTGGGAAAGTCCGAGAGCGTCCAACACCGGCGGGTAGAGATCGGCGGTGGTGAAGGTGGAGCCGGCGGCGATGTTGGCATAGCGGACCAGAGCATGCATCAGGGCCAGTTGCCGAGGGTGATCGAGCTTAAGGCCCGGGATGCGCTTTCCTTTGGTCAGGGTGGTGGGCTCAGCCAGTTTTTGGAGTTGGCCGCGATCGATGAAAGTTTCCAGGATGTCTTGCTGGGCATCGTGGTAGTGGTCAATGATCTCGGACATGCGCTGGCGCAACTGCGGCAGGTTCTCGACGTTCTTTTTGACCCCATAGTCGGTGACGTCATTGGTGGCCGGCTCGGTTCGTAGCAAGCGGTCATCGCGGACGTATTGCTTGGCGAATCCATGGGCATAGTGACTACGAATGACGGGATTGGGAAGATCGAGGTCTTCGAGCTCAGTTTGCAGCTTGCCTTTGTATTGCCGGGTCACTTTCCGGCCAAAGATGAGCGTGATCTTTTTGGGTTGTCCGATGGTTCGGTTCATGTCCAGCAAGCGCTCGGCGAACTGGTCGACGGCGGCGCGGCGGAAGAAAATCAGGTTGTCGCAAAGCTCGACCTGGGAAAAGAAGAGCCGGTGTTGACAGCCGGCGTGTCGTCGTTCCTGGGAGGTGAAGAAGGGAGTGAACGCGGTCAGCCACTTCTGCCCGCAGCGCAATAAATCTTGGGCGGTCAGAGAGTCGGCGAGTTGTTGCAATCGTTCCGGGTCGGAGCATTGCAAGAAGGCGTTCTTGCATTGCCGAAAGGCGATGCCCTCCTGGCGCATCCGAAGCGCCAGCCAATGATGCTGATTGAGGCATACTCGGGCGGAGAAAGGAAAGTAGGGACACATGCGGACAAACATGGGCCCCCATTGTTGGTCGTTCAGATACAAATTGTATTGATTCACCCAGCGCTGCTTCAGTTCTAGGTGAGGGCTGTTGTTCTGCTTTCCTCCAATTGCGACCAGGATGCGGGCGGGTTCGCGAGCCTTCAGAATGACGGCCACATGATCGGCTTCGGTCTTCTGCAAGTACGGCAGCACGAAATCGTCGCGCCGTTCGTGTTGCGGTGCCTCGACGATGGGTGCACCCCACTTCTCGGAACGATTGGTAACCCAATGGTGGAACTGGTCGGCGATCTCGGTCAGGGTGTGGCGGGTCACCCGTTTTCCGTCTCGATAGGTGTTGAAGAACCCGAGTACCCGTTCGGGTTGTTGGAAGGGTTGAATCAGTCCGTTCAGTAGGAGGCGATCGAAACATTGATATCCGAACTCGATGCTATTCTTGTGGTGCTCGTAGAAAGCGTTCATGGCTGTCTCCTGTGTAGTGGAATACCCAGAAGATTACTGCCATGAACGCTTCTACGGCATCACCCAGGGAAAGCGATAAGATTCGAAGGGATATCAAGGGCGAAGCCCTTGGCTAGTTAGATCGTGTGGCTCCCGTATCAACGTTGGCGCTGACAGGCGTTTTACGCCCAAAAACAGCTTAGACGGGAACATCAATACGGATCGCCCCGCACAAGAAAATGAGCCCAATGAACAGCCAGAATCCCTGTGATACCACCTGGGCCTAGCTACATGCCGAGCGTAGCAAGGGATCTGCTTTTCGCTTTTCCAATTTCTATTCTCGACTGCGGGGCTTCGGCGGATCGGCAGGCCCTGAGGGTTCGGACGAAGCCGGCGCGGTGGTATTTTCCGGCGCATCCTTGGCCGGCAATTTCGCTGATTCCTTTACGACGGCCGCAGCGCGTTCCTTGCTGAGAT
>JBARBI010000144.1:0-10228 GCA_049792875.1 Candidatus Sulfotelmatobacter sp. | reverse complement strand
CGCCGTGGGACGCACACTTTCCCGGCGGATGAGGTTTTCCTTGACCAAGCCATCGATGATCGCAGCCAGGGCCGTTTCCGGCTCCGGAAAGGGCATTCTGGCTGATGATCGATAGCCCCCTGCCATTCCGGCCGCGATTGTTCATGTACATACGTAATCGAAGTATTAGAATATACGTACATGGAGCAACTAACTAAGCCCACAGACAACGCCCCAGGTGATTCCGTGCCGGACGATACCTCCGTAAGGTCCGGATCCTCTTTGTCTTCCCCGATCTCGCCACGTCCAGATGCCCTCCGTGCCCGCCAGATGGTTACTTTCGGGTTCTGGGAAGACTCGGCTCGCGATGCTAGACTCACGCCGTGTCGAAATGGATGCGATCCGCGCTGGTGCTCCTCGCTGTGGGAGGGGTTTGCCTGCTGGCGCTGATTTCCGGCGGCTCCTGGGGACCGTGCGGGCCGAGCAGCATCCTCGGATTGATTGGCCTGCTGGGTTCGCTGATTTGCCTTCCGCTTGCCAGCCTCATTCTCGTTGCGCGAGGCCTGCGTGCCCTGATCTACGGACTCCGCGGCGGTCCCGAAGACCTCGCCTAGGGTTTACGATGTTCCGCACAAAACCTCAGTCGGTGTGGTCGCCTCCAGTCTCTTTGAAGACATAAAGATTACGCCCAAGAGAGCGGCCAAGTTCAGCAGCCCCGTATTTCGACCCACCGGCCGATGCGCACCGGAGTGTTCGCAGATTGTGTTGGCAACCGCGAACCGCCTCTTTGCGCATCCGTCAAACTGCAGGTAAATGAACTGTAAAATTTGTCCGGAAACTGTCCTGCCCGTTTTGACCTCGACGTCGAACCCAGACACTGAATTTCGCGCTTATAGCGTGCCGCCAAGAAAAGACTTGCCATATCACCTACAAAGGTAGTAGTAATGCATACACCAGTAGGAGATGAGATGGCCGAACGCAAGTTAACCAAACTCGAACTCCAGATCATGGAGGTGCTGTGGACTCACAGGCACGTCTCCATCCGCGAGATTCAAGAAGCTTTTCCGGAAAAGGGAAGGCCCGCCTACACGACGATCCAGACCATGGTGTATCGCCTGGAGGACAAAAAGGCCGTGCGCCGGGTCAGGAAGGTCGGCAACTTCCATATTTTCGAAGCAGCTGTATCCCGCGATGTCGCGCAGCGGAAGTTGATTGACGATCTGTTAGCGCTGTTCGGCGGGCGCACCCAACCCGTTATGGCCCACCTGATTGAATCCGGCAAGCTTACGCTCGCCGATGTGAAGGAAGCCGAGAAAACTCTTCGGGAGCTGGAGAGAAAGGACAACACGAAATGACGCCGCAACCCTTGTCCGCGATGTGGTCAGTCATCGCACCGGCGGTGGGCGATCACCTGTGGCAGTCGACGCTATTCGCCGTCGCTGCCGGATCGTTGACCTTGATTTTGCGGAAGCACCACCCGGGGGCTCGCTATTGGTTGTGGCTGGCGGCGTCGGTGAAATTCCTGTTTCCGTTTTCGCTGCTGGTTGAGCTAGGCAAACATCTGGCCTGGTGGCACGTTTCCGCCGAAGCGAACGCCGGCTTGTTCTTCGTCATGGAGGAGATCAGCCAGCCCTTCGCGCCGTCCACGGTGCCACTGATTACCCGGGCCACTGCTGCAACGGGTTTCCCGAGTCTGGCCCATGTCCTCCCAGCGCTGCTTGCTGTCTGGTTCTGCGGATTCCTCGCGGTTGTTTTCGTGTGGACCATACGCTGGCGCCGGATTTCTGCAGCCATCCGCGCAAGCGTGCCTCTGCGCGAGGGACGCGAAGTCGAAGCGCTGCGCCGCCTGGAGCGCACAGGAGGGCTTGGGAAGCGCATTGAGATGGTATTGTCGCGGACTTCCCTGGAGCCGGGGATCTTCGGCATCGCCCGGCCTGTCCTGATCTGGCCCGAAGGGATCTCCGAACACCTGGAAGATGCGCACCTGGAGGCCGTTCTCGCGCACGAGCTCTGGCACGTACGCCGCCGCGACAATCTAGCCGCCGTCATTCACATGGTCGTGGAAGCACTTTTTTGGTTTCACCCACTGGTTTGGTGGTTGGGAGCGCGGTTGGTGGAAGAGCGCGAGCGTGCCTGCGACGAAGAAGTTTTGGAACTGGGCAGCGAACGGCAGGTCTATGCCGAGAGCATCTTGAAGGTGTGTGAATTTTGCGTGGGGTCCCCGCTCGCCTGTGTCTCGGGAGTAACGGGGTCCGATCTCAAGAAGAGGATGGTGTACATCATGACGGAGCATATTGCACGGAAACTGGATTTCAGCAGAAAACTATTGCTGGGTGCAGCGGGATTGCTGGCCTTGGCCGCGCCAGTCGTGTTTGGGCTGGTAAACGCTACGCCAGGCAGGGCCCAGTCGCAATCGGAGAACGCAGGCGTCGTTGCATCTGCATACAAGTCCGCTTCCATCCAGTCCCACAAACCAGGGAAAGGTACCGTCGAGAACGTCGCGATCATGTTTTCGCCCAGCGAGTTCACCGCACGCAACGCTACCCTGAAGCGCATCATTGGAGTGGCATACGGAGTTCAGGACGACCTCATCTCGGGAGCGCCGGACTGGGTCAACTCGGAAAAATACGACATTGATGTCAAATTACCTGACCCGGCGGGAGAGGATGCGCAGAAACCCGGCAACGGCATGGGGGTTGAACGACTTGGATTGATGTTGCAGGCACTCTTAGCGGACCGGTTCAAGTTGACACTGCACCGGCAGACCAAAGACCTTTCAGTCTATGAACTGGTCGTAGCGGAGGGAGGTCCCAAACTACAGGAGGCAAAACCTGTATACATAAATCCCAACGGTATCAACGGCCCTGAGGGGCGCCTCCCGGCACGTGGCATGATGAAAATGGGGCCGGGCGAGCTGACGGATCAGGGAACTACCCTGGCACCCCTCGTAGAACAGTTGTCATGGCAACTGGGCCACACTGTCTTGGATAAGACTGGGCTCACAGGCAACTATAATTTTAGCCTGCGGTGGACACCCAGTGAGACTGAAGCCGGGATGTCCAAGTTGATGGGAAGCAAACCAGCGGCCGAAAGCAAGCCATCTTCCGAGCCTCCTCTTTTCACCGCGATTCAAGAGCAACTCGGGCTGAAACTCGAACCGCAAACCGAGTCTGTCCAGGTTCTCGTCATCGATCAGGTCGAGAAGCCTTCAGAAAACTAACCAGCGGAATGCGCGGCGGGGAAATGACAAGCATCTTGAACATTTCTCCGCCATCGCACGTTCCGCGAGAGTGTTTGGGCATCCTACGTCTGCTGGAGTTGGGACCCGCGTCCGTAGCGCTGAGTGGCGTAGCCCACAATCAATCCCACCATGCCGCCCGGCAGCATGATCTGAAAGTAGTAACCGTGCTGCATCTGGGCCACGATGAAGGCCAGCACCAGTCCCACGGCCAGACCGAACACAATGCCCAGGGCCAGCGAATGTACTTTGCGAGCAAACACTCCGATAAGGACTCCGGCGATAATCCCCTTCACGGTTGACCCGATCACGATACCGGCGAGTTGCGCCCGCACCGCCGGGGTGAACCACGCCGTCATTCCATCGAAGGCGCCCAGAATGGCCCCGAGCAGTAGTCCCAAGAAAATCTTGTTCATCCCTTCACCTCCTCTTTCTATTGATGGATTACCCCTTTTTTGTAGTTCCTTTAACGATGGGACAACAAAATAAAGAGAACCCGCATGAGCAGATACACGGCAACCAGGACTACGGCAGTGCGATGCCGGGCGTACAGCCGGGCCGTGCGCTCGATCAGGCTTTCCGGATACGCGGTGACGGGTGCGCCATTCAGGTAGCGGTTGACGTCGGCGGCCAGTTCTCCCGCCGACTCGTAACGTGGGTTGGGATCGTCGGCCATGGCTTTGGCACAGATGGCGCGCAATGGGCGAGGCACGGTGGCGGTGGCTGCTGAGGAATCCCCGGGTGCTTCTCCGTTCAACAGAAACCACAGGATCGCACCGAGCGAGAAGATGTCGGTGCGGCGATTGATGTCCGCATCGCCGCGCGCCTGTTCCGGAGACATGTAGCCCGGAGTGCCGAGAACCGTCCGGAGCACGCCGCCCTGGACATTACCGGCGCTGGCGCCGACTTTGGCCAGCCCCCAGTCCATCACCAGCACCTCTCCAAAAGCGCCAATCATGATGTTCTCCGGCTTCAAGTCGCGGTGAATGAGGCCGCGAGCGTGGGCGAAATCCAGAGGCTCAGCCATGCGTTCCACCAGCCGAAGCCGGTCGTGAGGACTCTGGCCGGCAATGTGCCGTGTTAAGGTCTGTCCCTCGACAAACTTCATGCCATAGAAGGCGCGGCCGTCGGACAAGATACCGGCATCGTGGACCGGAACGATTCCGGGATGTTCCAGACTCGCGAGGATGCGGGCTTCCTGAAGAAGTCGCTCGGGGAGATCGGCGGCAGGCGTGACCAAATCGAGCACTTTGAGCGCGACCTGGCGCTTGAGCACGGTATCCTCAACCAGCCATACGCTGCCCATGCCGCCACGAGCCAGGTGGCGTACCACCGCGTAACGCGTGCCAGTAAGGTCCGGCACTTGCATGTCCGCCCGAAGCCGCGCCACGACACTGTCAGAAAGTTGCTTCATGATGCCTCGACTCCAAGCAGGGCCCGGGCTTCGCGGCGAAATTCTTCGTCGGTGGCGGTCATCTCTCGCAGCTGATCCATGACGCAGTGCCGGAACTCGCGGCGGGCAGAAGCCAGGTAATTGGTCACGGCCGTGGCAGCCAGGCCGAACTCCGTGGAGAGCTGAGCGTAAGTGGGTTTGGGATCGGCGTCGTTCAGATCGTAGCGCTCGAACAGCGCGTAGTGGATCAACTTGCCCTCCGCCTCGCAGCTTGCCCGAAATCTCTCCAACCCGAGCGCAAACAAGCTGCGAACCCATTCCTGATCGAAGAAATCCTCTGGTGATTTAGAAGCCGTGACAGTGGTTAGCTCGCGCTCGGCTTCTTCGAAGTCGAGCGACAGGTGAGCGGATCCAGACCCACGCTTGAGGCGGGTCGAGTCCCGCATCTGCTTCATGAAAAGGCGATCGGCGCAGGTGCGCAGGAACGTGCGCAGGCGTCCCTTGTGGCTGTCGTAAGAATCGAGGAACTCCTTTTCCAGAAGTCGGGTGAAGAACTCCTGAGTGAAGTCGGCGGCATCGTCGCTGGAGATGTTCCACTTCATGCGGACGTACTTGTAGACGGGTTTCCAGTAGGTGGCTGTGATCGCGTCGATCGCCCGCGAACGCGCGGCGGGGTCGTGGCTCTGCGCCGCCAACACGACCGAATGCCGTGTCAAAGGGAAGGATCCGCCTTGTGGGGTTAGGGACAATGGACCGAGCCGCAACGTGGTTGGAAGTTTTGTTTCCTGATCTTACGCCAGACCCCATCCTAGCCGAAACGGTAACTAACGAAACCACGTTAGCGCTCAAAACCCGGGTCGCGGGGTCGATGGGTGATATAGAGATTTTTCGGCAGAGGAGCGTTTCCTTGGTAACTTGGCTCAACGTCATCTATACCTTAGAGTCCCGCTGAGGCTCTCATGCGATCTAAGGCAGCGCCACTTTTTGCCGCGTTGATTCTGGCATTTGCCTACTTGTCGCTCTTTTTTTCTCATCGCACGCCAGTAGTGATTGCAAACGTTCTGTTCTTCGTGGTGCTGCTCCTCGAAGTGGTGATGATCGCTGCGGGATGGTGGTATTGCTGTCCAAGACAGAAAGGCTAACGACCTTGCGATTTGGCGAAGGCGGATAGCATGGGCTGCCGTAATAGCCAATACGACTGCGTTTGCACTTCCGATCGGATCGCTTTTGTATATGATCTTCTACCCTGCGATCGGCCTCCGAATGCACCTACCAATGATTGATGCGGACAAAATGATGCTGGCGTGTTTGGGTTGTTCGTTCTGTGGTTTGATTGCTGGAATTTTGGCTCCGGCGCGAAGCCGATTTGCGACAACGCTTGGCAGCCTCATCATCGCTATGCTAGTTGTGGCTATTCCGATGGGGGTTCTGTAAGCAAGGGCAGGGTCGGTGAGTGTAATTAGAGATGTTTCACCAATAGGCGCCATGCTAAGGCCATTCTTCCCAGAACCTTGTTGAAGTCGGCTCCAATCAATATTTCTTCAAGAACTCCGCCACACTCGCTTCGTTTGCGCCTTTGTTGGCTGCGCAAAGGCTGACATTCTCCAGCACCTGAGCCAGGTTGCGAGATCCGCCAGCATACTTGGCGACGCGGTCTTTAAAGAATCCCTCCGCGTCCACCTGGTGCTGGTTGTCGCAGTAATGGGAGGCTATGAAGGGAAGATAAGCGCCCGAGTCAGTGGGGAGTTTCGCGATCAGCGGGTCCCAGTTCTGTTTGACAAAGTCGTAAGCCAAGTCGCGGTTCTCAGGAAGCCTCCGGGCTGCGAAAAGAATGTCAATCGATTCGTTGTTATCGAATTCATCAGTCAGGACGATAGCCATGGCCGTTTTCACAATTGCCGGGTCGCGGAACGAACCGAGGGCAACGAGCAATGTCACTCGCGCATTTTCATCGGTTTCCTTCTTTGCCTGGGCGCGCATGCGATCGAATAGTGCCTGGTCGCCATGACGCGCAGCAGCGACCAGCACGACGTCCAGCATGTCAGGATCGACTGCCTTGTGGTCGTCCAGCCAAGCCAGGGCGAGCGTCTTGGCCTGATCGATGAAGGCTGGATCCTCTCCGTGGTTCGTGACCAATGTGACTACAGCCGGACGCAACAAGCTGCTGTCGTCATCCTCCCCCGGCCTGTCCTTCCAGCCGAGTTGTTCAGCGCGCGCTTTGTAGAGATCCGAGATGTAACGCCGGTATTTGGGTAGGAGCGGTTCGGGAACGAGGTGTTCGTCCAGGTTCCCCACGATCGTAATGGTTTTGTCCACCACCTGTCGCTGAGGATCATGCGCGAATTTCGGCACCAGCCCCATAGCATCTCCTAGCGGTACGTACCCCTTGGTAAGAGCTGCAATATCGCCGATCAGTCCGACGCGTTCAGGCAAAGAGAGCGTTTTCTCGTCTTCCAGAATAGAAGCGAGCATCTCCCTGTCGTAAAGCACGCGATAGTAGCCGGCCTGGCCAGCGTTAGCGTAGATCCACGCCGGGCAACCGGTCACCTTACCAAGGCCTAGGGTCGCGCTCTTGCTGGTGACGAGGGTGCACTGATGCTCGTCGCCATTGCCTGAAGGATAACGGATGCACACCGGAATATCCCATAGCTGATCCGCCGAACCAGCGGAGCCCCGTGGCAGAAAGCGCTGCTGCGAAAGCCCCAGTTGTGCACTTCCGCCGCCGCACGACAAATGGGCCGTAACTAGCGGCACTCCCGGCTGGTCGAGAAAGGTGGAGAACGCCCGCCCCACCCTTGGGTCACCTCCGCTGACCGACTGAAGAAAATCCGATGAGGTCGCATTGCCCCAGGAGTATTTCTTAAGGTAGGCGCGAATCCCCGCTTGGAATTTTTCCGGGCCCATGTAGGCCTCAAACATATTCAGCAGTGCCGAACCCTTGTTGTAAGTAATGCCGTCGAACGCGTTGGCTATGTCATCGTCAGAGAGAATCTCCTGCCGTACTTTGCGGGAGCTCACTAACTCATCCGTGCCCATCGCTCCTTGATACCCGTTGAGCTCGCCAATGTTCATCTTCCATTCGGGGTGGTACTGGTTAACGATCTTGTTGGCCATCCAGCTGGCAAAGCCTTCGTTTAGCCAGATGTCATCCCACCAGGCGGTCGTGACCAGGTCTCCGAACCACTGATGAGCAAGTTCGTGGGCCATCACACTAGTGGTGTCACGTTTTCTCCCCGGAGTCGCTTCATCGGTTTTCATCAAGAAAAATCCTGCGCCGTACGTCACCAGTCCGGGATGTTCCATGGCATAGCCCACCCGCGGAATCGCGACCTGGTCGAGCTTCTCGTAGGGGTAGGGGATGCCGAAATAGTTCTCGAGCAGATTTACAACGGGCCCCGTGGTCGTGGCCACAAATTGGGCTTCGGGGCCGCGGCCATGCGGAACAATGATACGAATCGCGGTGTGGTTGACACCGGCGTGACCCGCGTCAACGATGTCCATGGGACCGACCGCGATTGCCACCAGATAGCTGGGCAGTGGCTTGGTTTCCGCAAACTTCACGGTCTTCATGCCGCCGGAACCCGGCCCTTCCGAGAGCACCGGGGTGTTCGAAAATGCGCCATCGTCGCTGGGAACGTTCAGCGTAACTTGCCAGGGCACTTTGTAGCCGGGCTCGTCAAAACAAGGGAAAGCCCGTCGTGCCGAGATCTCTTCGAACTGGGAATAGATATACCAATGGTCGCCGTCCTTGACCTGGAAAATTCCGGCCCTGTCCTTGCGGCTAATTTCGCCTTGGTAGTTGATGTGCAACTTCGCCGTGCCAGGACCCACCGGATGGTCAAACGAAAAGCCAACCAGCTCCTTCGGCTGCGGGATCGCTTTCGCGGTCAACGTCTGTCCGTTCAGAGTCAGGGTTGCGTCTGTGACCGTGATCTTCTCGGCGTTCAACCAAAGTACCGAACTCGTCTCCTTGAAGTTGAGGTCGATATCAACTGTGCCCGCAAAAGTATCCTTATTGGGGACGACGGTCAGATTGAGGCTGTAGTGCTGAGGGACCACCGAGGTTGGCAGACGGAACTGTGGCGCCTGGGGTCCATTATCGGCGGCTTGAGTGCTTTGGCAAATCGGCCCAGCGCAACACCACAATGCAAGAAGTCTGAAGAACATTGGGATGCGCATACGGTGTTTGCTCCCTTACTCTCCTGAATTCGGGCGATTATATCTGATCCGCCCACGACGGGGTTGTTGATTTCGGCTTGGGCGCATTCAACATTTTTATTCTGACGGACGATCCCGCCGAATCGTTCGGTAAGGCACACCGAATCGTCACCAATGAGGGCGTACCGAACGTCATGCGGTCGGCGTTTCGCGAAGTGGATCGTCAGGACTACACGATCCTCTGGCCTTCGTCTCTGACGGAATTCAGCGTCTTGTAGAACACAATGAGTGCAATAGAGACGATTTCGTTCAAAACCCCTCAATGAGCGCCAATCAACGCTATGACTCGTGTTGGGAGAAGTGGTCGAGCGCGGAAACAGCGGGTAAGTTCGGTTGTAGGGAGTGGGATATAATCGCGCGAATTCAGTCAACGGTGACCACAAAAGTGGAGGTTCCATGCTGCGACCGCTCTCCGCTCTCGGCTTCATCCTGATAACCACGACCGCATTCCGCGTCTCAGCGCAAGTGTACCCGTATCGGGACGGGACTCCCGGCGTCACCGGATACCGATCGGAAGTCATGGCCGAGGTCATGATCCAGGAAAGTGAATTCGTTCGCCTTGCCGAAGCCATCCCCGCCGATAAATACACATGGCGTCCTTCCGCGGATGTTCGCACCATTGCCGAAGTTTTCCTGCACGCCAGCGCCGCCAACTACAACCTCTACAAACTCGTCGGCACTCCCACTCCGGCGGGGGTCGATACGAAAAACCTGGAGCAGTCCACCACCGACAAAGCAAAAATTATCGCCACGCTCAAGGCTTCCTACGCCCATGCCAAGGCGGCCATCCGCGCCATGCCCGACTCGGACCTGGAAAAGACTCTGGACTGGAACGGAGGGAAGATTACCGAACGCGGCGTCCTGCTCTTCATCGTTCAGCACATCGCGCAGCACCTGGGTCAGCAAATCGCCTACGCCCGTTCCATCGGCGTCGTGCCGCCATGGACAATGGATCCGCCCCGGAAAGAATCAGCCTAGGCCGTTTGATGTTAACTGTTGCAATCAGGCCGATTTCAAGTTTTGACCGTTGGTCAACGAGCGCAATCGAGATGTTACAACAGTTAGATCGTGTGGCTCCCGTATCAACGTTGGCGCTGACGGGCGTTTTACGCTCAAAACAGCTTAGACGTGAACATCAATACGGATCGCCCCGCATAAGAAAATGAGCCCAATGAACAGCCAGAATCCCTGTGATACCACATGGGCGTAGCTACATGCCGAGCGTAGAAAGGGATCTGCTTTTCGCTTTTCCAATTTCTATTCTCGACTGCGCGGCTTCGGCGGATCGGCAGGCCCTGAGGGTTCGGACGAAGCCGGCGCGGTGGTATTTTCCGGCGCATCCTTGGCCGGCAATTTCGCTGATTCCTTTACGACGGCCGCAGCGCGTTCCTTGCTGAGAT
>JBARBI010000143.1:0-11462 GCA_049792875.1 Candidatus Sulfotelmatobacter sp. | reverse complement strand
GTGCCTCTTCCAGTGTAGCCCGGCCAGAAAATTGCCGGCCAACGCGAAGTGTTTCGGTCCTAAGAACTGCCATGCAGCGTTAGACGGCCGCACGGAGAATGTTCTTTCGTGCGACCCGAACGGTGAGCCTATTTGCGGCAAAGAACTTTTTAAAGAGTTCGAATATGTGTTAGCCACTACCGGGATCAGTGTGAAATTGGAGTGATGAAAGAAGCGCAATGAGGTGGTGTCCATTTCAGAGCGCAGTCGGCTGCTCGTTATCCCCTTGCGTACCGTCACTGTCGTAAGATTGCTAAAGCACTCACAGCCCTGGAATCGGCTCGACACTGGGTAGTTGGTCGGCAATCCGGAAGTAATCAGCAAACAGGCTCCCGGAAATCGCTCCGATGGTTTCCGCCCATGCCTGACACGTTTTGCCTCTTCCAGTGTAGCCCGTGGATTCGTTCTGGAAAGACTACGAGATGCGAAAAGGGTTTACGAGAAAACCACAAAGGGACGAGCCCGCGCCGCCAGCCAAGAACTACATAACGCCGGGCGGTCTGCAGCGCCTCAAAGAAGAGCACTGGTTTCTGCTCACCAAGGAACGCGTAGCCATGACAGAGGTGGTGGCGTGGGCTGCCAGCAACGGCGATCGTAGTGAAAATGCCGACTATCAGTACGGCAAGCGGCGGCTGCGGCAGATCGATGGGCGGATTCGCTTTCTCACGAAGCGAATCGAAGCCGCGGAAGTGGTGGACCCGGAAGCTCCGAGAGCGGGGCAAGCGCCGACGAGGGCATTCTTCGGAGCGACCGTGCGCTATGCCAATGCCGCGGGAGCGGAGCGGGTGGTGAGCATCGTGGGCACCGACGAGGTCGATCTCAACCGCAACCACATCAGTTGGGTGTCACCTCTGGGGCGCGCGTTGATGAAGTCAGCAGCGGGTGACAGCGTAGTCCTTCAATTGCCGGGCGGTACAGAATACCTGACCGTGCTGGAAGTGGGTTACGAGCGCATTTCTGTGGAACCGTTCCGTGAACCACCTGGATCCGAGGCCTCGGCAAAGGGACTCACTCGCCGACGCTAAATCCACCTGACCGAAGGTTTAGCGAGGCGGCACATGAAAATTCCAGGCCCCGACCAAGGACGAATTGTGAGCTGACTTAAGGGCTATTTGTTCCGCTATTGTTCGAATCCCAGTCAGGAACCCAACAAGGACACCATTGAAAGCAACCGGCTTGACATGCAAGTAAACACTTGCCTATTATTAAAGGCAACTAGTTACTTGCATATTTCATATGGCAGAGCTCCATGACGCCGATGTGCTGTTCAAGGCCCTGGCTGATCCCACCCGACGCAAGCTGCTGGACCTGCTGCACACACACGACGGCCGCACCCTCAACGACTTGTGCGAGCACTTGGACATGACGCGGCAGGGCGTGACGCAACACCTGAACCTGCTGGAGATGGCGAACCTCGTCGCCACCGTCCGGCGCGGCCGCGAAAAGCTGCACTTCGTCAATCCGGTGCCCCTGCAGGAGATCTACGAGCGCTGGATTGCCAAGTTTGAAAAACCGCGCCTCAAGGCGCTAGGCGATCTGAAACGACGCCTGGAGAGAACTAATGGCTAGATCAACCTTTGTCTACGTGACCTACATCCGCACCACCCCGGAAAAGTTGTGGTCGGCACTAACGGACGACGTGGAGTTCATGAAGCAGTATTGGTTCGGCGTGCACTGCCAAAGCGAGTGGAAGGTTGGGTCCTCGTGGAAAATGGTGCACCCCGATGGCAGCATCACCGACGCTGGCGAGATCGTAGAAGCCGATCCGCCAAAGCGGTTGGTCGTTCGCTGGCGACACGAGAAAAAGCCGGAGCTCAAGGCCGAAGGCGATTCGCTCTGTACGATGCAAATCGAACGCAGCGGGACTGGGGTCAAGCTCTCCATCACCCACACCATCGAGCGCGAGCCTTCGCAGTTCATTACCGCAGTGTCCGGTGGCTGGCCAAAGATCATCTCCAATCTTAAGTCTCTGCTGGAGACCGGTTCGACCGTTCTGAAGGACCCATATCCGGCCAATTGAGAGGATACGCAAAATGACGATCGCATTTACGCTACGCATTGCCTTCGCGGCTGTCGTGGGAGCGGCCAGTGCATCCGCTCAAGCTTGGCCCGCGCCGGTTGGCGCAGTGAAGAACATCGTGCTCGTGCATGGCGCGGCGACTGACGGCTCGGGATGGCGAGGCGTTCATGACATCCTGACGAAAGACGGATACCGAGTGAGCGTCGTCCAACAGCCTCTTACCGGCCTCGCCGATGATGTCGCCGCGACAAAGCGGGTCATCGACCGGCAAGATGGCCCGGTGATACTCGTCGGCCACAGCTATGGAGGCACAGTCATCACGGTTGCCGGTGCTGACCCGAAGGTGAGAGCGCTGGTATACGTTGCCGCCTTGCAGCCCGACGTAGGTGAAACCACGAATCAATTGTCAGCTTCCATGCCGGGGACGGTTCCCAGCAGCGACGTGCAGGTAACCAAGGATGGCTTCCTGTTCGTAGACCCAACGAAATTTGCGTTTGACGTCGCGGCTGATCTACCTCCAGCGCAAGCAAAATACATGGCGGATTCGCAGATGCCGGTAGCAGCGGCAGCGTTCGACAGCGCAGTCACCGTTGCGGCCTGGCACGACAAACCCACCTACGGGATTGTGGCCACGGACGATCGCGTGCTCAATTCCAAGCTGGCAGGTTGGATGTACAAGCGTTCAAGGGCAAAAGTGAGCGAGGTCAAGGGCAGCCATTTGGTCTACATCTCCCACCCTGACGCTGTCGCCCGGGTGATCGAGACAGCCGCGCGCGCGGAACCAGGTTCTATCTCGACACAATGAGATGCTAACCAGCGGGTGGCAAATTGGCAGAGCAGATTGCCGCACGATTCCGATTCGAAGATAACGGTTGCAGGGATCCTACCCGCACAAATGACAGGGCTCTCTGGTACAATTCCCCCCTAACCGGGGGGGCGTCATCAGTCAACCGTGCATTGCGAAGTATGCCTTTGCACTTGGCCGTGAAAGGGCCGACGTCAAATGTTACAAGTCCCAGCAATCGTCTTCGTTGTCGACGATGACGTCTCTGTGCGCGAATCAGTGGAATTGCTGATCCGCTGTGAAGGCTGGCAACCGGAGACATTCTCGTCCGCCCAAGAATTCCTCGATTACCCACGAGTGCTTATTCCGAACTGCCTCGTACTAGACGTTTCTCTTCCGGGTCTAAACGGGCTCGACCTCCAACGGCTCGTCGCCGACGAACGGACGGATATGCCGATCATCTTCATCACGGGCCACGGCGATGTGCCCATGACGGTCCAAGCCATGAAGGCGGGGGCTGTCGAGTTTTTGACGAAGCCATTTAATGATGACGCGCTCTTGAGCGCCATCCGGGCAGCCCTCGAACGTAGCCGAGTGGCTCTTAGCCTCGAGGCGGAGATGCGACTGCTCCGGGATCGTTACGCGTCACTATCGCAGCGCGAACGGCAGGTTATGGTGTTGGTGGTCTCTGGCCTGTTGAATAAACAAGTCGCTGGAGAGCTCGGTATCAGTGAGATCACGGTGAAGGCACACCGAGGCAAGGTGATGCAGAAGATGAAGGCCGACTCTTTTGCCGACTTGGTGAAAATGGCCGCGAGACTCCGTCTCGCACCCGCAGCGATTACAGTGGCGTAACGGCCAGATTGCGGCCGACCCCTATCGGAGGAGAACACTTTGAAGAAGAACACAACACCGATTTCCCTTGCCGGTTCCCAACTCGGCGAAATACGTCATGTTTGCGCATTTTTCAATAACGACGACGAAGAGTATCGCGTGCTGCTTCCGTTCATTAAGGACGGCTTCGAGTGTGGCGACAAGGCGGTTCACGTCGTGAATCCAGATCAACGTCACGACCATCTGCAACGGCTGGCCGCAGTCGGCATCGACCCAGCGGCTGCCGAGCAGGATGGACAACTAGAGGTTCGCATCAACACGGAAGCTTACATTCGAGACGGTTGTTTTGATCAGGATCGGATGCTGGCAGCGTTCGAGCAGATGGCTAGCGGCAATGCCAAGGGTGGATTCCCGCTGAGCCGCATTTGCTGCCGCATGGATTGGGCAATTGAAGATCGATCCTACATTGACGATCTCGTTGAATTCGAATCGCGCGTGAATGATGTGTGGCGCAGTCACGACGACGCGGTGATCTGCACCTACCGGCTCGGCAAATTTGGAGGCGACACGGTGATCGACATCATGCGGACGCATCCGATGATCATCATCGGTGGCCTCCTGCACCGAAATCCGTTCTACGTGCCGCCCGAAGAATTCCTGCGCGAGGTCCGCCAGCGTCGGGCCATGCGGCCTTGCTCGTCTTCCACGGCTGCCTGATATGGAAGTCCAACCAGAACTTACTTCCGGCGAACTCAAGCACCTTCAACGGTGCATGAATGATCTTGTCAGCCTGCTTGCTCTTCCCGCCATCTGGAGTGGCGGCGATCCATCCCAGGTTCTCCACACTTTGCTCGATGCGCTCATGCGCATGCTGCGCCTAGACCTGATCTCTGTGAGGCTGACAGATCCAATTGACGAGGCGCCGATTGAGATCGTCCGGCTCGCCGAGGTGCGAAGACCGATGCCCCCGACACACGAGATCTGCGAAGCACTCAGCCGCTCGTTCGGGGACAATTCACGGAAATGGCCTCCACTGCTTCGCAACCTTATGGGCGAGGGGGACGTGTCAATCGTGCCCCTGCCACTAGGGCTGCAGGGCGAACTTGGCGTAATCGCGGCAGCGGCTCAGCGAACAGATTTTCCGCGGCAAACTGAGGCGCTTCTTCTGACCGTAGCGGCGAATCAAGCGTCCATCGGACTGCAGGAGGCGCGGCTCCGCAGGCGACAGAGGCGTCTCACCGCCGAACTCGATCAGCAGGTCGCGTATCGCACTGCGCAGCTTGCCGCAGCCGAGGAACGGTGGCGATCGGTTTTCGAGAATTCGGCTATCGGCGTGGCGCTCACCGACCTGAACGGCCGATTTCTTGCCGTGAATCCCTTGTTCGAGGAAATGTTGGGTTACACCGAGGAGGAGTTGCGGAATATCTCTTTTTTCGACGTCACCTATGAAGACCATCTCCGCCCGAACCAGGCTCTCGTCGGGGAGCTGTTGGCGGGAACGCGCCAGCAGTTCCAGATTGAGAAGCAATACCGCCGGAAGAACGGCAGCCTCATGTGGGTTCGCAACAATGTCTCGATGGTGCCCGCAACAGAGCGGGCACCCAGATTCCTTATGGCGCTCTCCGAAGACATTACAGAACGCAAACAGGCGGAGGAGAAGTTGCGGCGAAGTGAGGCCTTTCTCGCCGAAGGCCAGCGCCTGGCTCGAGTCGGCAGCTTTTCCTGGCGTGTGGCAACGAGCGAAATTACCTGGTCAGAACAGCTCGACCTTATCTTCGAGTTTGATGTGGACACGCCGCAGACTGTCGAGCGAGTTTTTTCTCGAGTCCACCCCGACGATATTCAGTTGTTCCGTGAAATGGCGGACAGGGCGAGGCGTGACGGCAGCGACATTGATTACGAGCACCGCCTGCTGATGCCGAACCACTCGGTCAAATACGTAAACATGGTGGCTCATGCGACCCGCGACCGAGACGGCCAGCTGGAGTACATCGGGGCCGTGCAGGATGTGACGCAGCGTCGGCTCTCGGAAGACGCGCTGAGCAAGGCTCGATCGGAACTCGCACACGTAGCACGGATCTCGAGTCTTGGAGTTTTGACGGCGTCGATCGCGCATGAAGTCAACCAGCCCCTGTCGGGAATCATCACCAACGCCGGCACCTGTCTGCGGATGCTGGCCGCCGAACCTCCCAACGTGGACGGCGCTCGCGAGACCGCCCGGCGCACGATTCGCGATGGCAACCGTGCGTCCGAAGTGATCACTCGATTGCGCGCCCTCTATGGCAAAAAGGACCCCATGATCGAATTAGTGGACCTGAACGAAGCTACGCGAGAGGTGCTTGCGCTGTCTTTGAGCGACCTCCAGAGAAATCGCGTTCTCGTGCAGCAGGAACTTGCCAACGGCCTGCCTCTTGTTGCGGGCAATCGTGTGCAGTTGCAGCAGGTCATACTGAACCTGCTCCGGAATGCTTCCGATGCAATGAATGCGGTTGACGATCGTCCGCGGCAGTTGCTGATCAGAACTGAAGGAAATGAAGACGATCATGTGCGTCTAATGGTGAGGGACGCGGGAGTCGGATTTGCCTCACAGGCTGCGGACCGGCTCTTCGACTCGTTCTACACCACCAAGAATGACGGTATGGGAATCGGACTCTCCGTCAGCCGGTCCATCATCGAAAGTCATCACGGTCGACTGTGGGCAACGCTGAACACCGGTCCCGGAGCAACGTTTTCATTCTCTATTCCGCGCGCATCCGAGGCTGCGATGGGCGCCGACAGCAATCGCGAGATTCGGCCTCCCGACGTGACGGATGCGGCGTGACCGTCTATGTGGTTACACACCGGCAGCTGAATTCGGCCGCAAGATCAATACTAAAGTCCAATGGACGCTCTCCCACACGAAGCGCATTCTTATGACATGGAGTTGCGCCAGGAAAGGCGTGCCGCTGGACGTCCTCTGGTGTCAGTCGTTGATGACGACCAGTCTGTCCGCGAATCGCTGCCCGACCTCCTTAACGAGTTTGGCTTTGAAGCCCGCGCGTTCTCAGCCGCGAAACAGTTCCTTGCGTCCGACTGCGTCGACCAGACCCGTTGCCTGATCCTCGACATTGCCATGCCGGGGATGAGCGGACCGGAGCTTCAGCAGGAATTGAAGCTTCGCGGGCAGAATATTCCGATCATCTTCATCACCGCTAGCACAGATTACGCTGTTCGCTCGCGACTACTCGAAAAGGGTGCAACCGGGTGCTTGTTCAAGCCATTCAGCGACACGGCTCTGCTTGAGGCCGTTAATTCGGCACTTCGTCTGAAGTGAGATTTCGCACTCTGTTGATTGTGGGGATCTGTTGACTGTGGAAAATAGAATGAAAGCAACGTGCGAGTTCGCAGGGAGCCATTCACGGCTGCTGGCGAGTCAGTGACATGAAAATGCCGACTCACCGGAGGTTTTCGATCGCGATCGCCGCACCGTCACAAGGACCCGAGTGGCGCATACTTTATTCCCCAGGACCGAATACCAAGGTATTCGGCAATACCATCGTCCAATTGATAAGCCGGAGCACATCGAGTGTAATGGCTCCATCGCAGCCGATTCGGTCGGAAGAGCGACTACAAACAACGGGCTTGGCAGCAGCGTTCGCGCTTCAGGAGAAAACGATGAGTATTATTGATAAGGCGCTGGAAGCAAATCGAAGCTATGCCAAGAATTACGACCCAACTGTGGGCAAGCATCCGGCCCCTAAACTCGCGGTTGTGACACGCATGGATCCACGGCTCTCGGACCACCTTGGAATCTTGGGTTTGCCGCAAGCCGATATCGACGTTGTCCGAACCGGCGGACTCGCGGTAACAGAAGATGTTCTCGCGGAGTTGATTGTTTCCAACCGTGTGCTCGAACCACAGAGATACTGCTTCTCAACCACACCGGCTGCGGGTTCACGACATTCACAGATGACGACATGAACGCGAAGCTGAGCGCTTCTACCGGTGATGCGTCGCCGGCTCCAATGCGATTCTTCTCCTATAAGGACCCCGAGGAAAATATCCGGGAGCAGATCAAGAAAGTCAGGTCGCATCCCTGGATCGCCAAAGACGTGCCGGTGCGCGGCTTCATTTTCGACGTGGACACCGGCAGGTTGCGCGAAGTCAAGTACTTGAAGACGAGCTCGCCGCCTGACTCGTGATCGCTTTCGTGCACGGGCCGACCCTGCGCTCACGCTTCAGGGACATATCCAAGGAAAAGGATGGCAAAGACATGCCGGGAGCAACCTGGAAACCTCACGAGAAACACGGACGGCTGACGACGCAGAGCGACTTACCCGACAACGTCTACGCGTTTCCGAAGCAGCGTAAAGAACCACTGACCGACGCGCAACATGTGCGTAACGCGGTCGCGCGGTACGATCAAGTCATCGACGTCTCCGATGCCGACCGTGCGTTGGCGTTCGCGAACATCAAGAAGGCCGCAGACTACTACGACGTCAACCTCGCCGAAACGTCATGGCACGACCTCGGCATTCATCCTCAAAAGAACAGATAGAGAGGCGGCTGCCGCCCAGTTTCGAATTTCGCAACTCCACCGATTCCGGCGACCAATTCTGGCTTCGTTCATCTAAATTGTTTTAGTGACTGTTTGCCCACCGCACATGGAGAGATGAAAAATGAAAGCAATTGTTGTTCACGAATATGGCGGTCCGGAAGTACTGAAGTTTGAGGAGTACCCTGACCCGGTTCCGGGTCCGGGCGAAGTGCTGGTGCGGGTCGCCGCCGCGAGCGTGAATCCGATCGACTACAAACGGCGCGCTGGATTGACGAAGGATTTTTACCCCATGCAGTTCCCAGGTCTGATCGGAGTCGATATGGCGGGGACTGTGGTCAAGATTGGGCCGGGGGTGGAAGGCTTTTCTGTCGCCGACCAGGTGTTCGCGATGGCGGACAATACTTACGCCGAGCTTTGTGTCGTGAAAGCAGCGGTCTTGGCGAAGGTTCCCAAGGGGCTCGATTTGATCCAGGCGGCGGCGCTGCCGCTGGTGACGACGACTGGCAACCAACTCATGTCCGCTACGGGAATCAAAGCGGGCCAGACGGTTCTCGTCGTAGGTGCTGTAGGAAATGTCGGCCGTTCGGCGGTGTTCACTGCGAAGCAACGCGGGGCGACTGTGATCGCGGGGGTTTTGAAGACCCAGATGGACGAGGCGAAGACCATCGGCGCAGACCGGGTGCTCCCGACCGACGACGCCGCCGCGATTGCGAATCTTCCACCGCTCGAAGCGGTGGCGGATACGGTCGGCGGAAGAACCGCTGAGAAGCTGATCGCCAAGGTCAAGCCGGGAGGAGTGTATGCGTCGGTTGTCGGGCCACCGCAGAACGCCGCGAAGTACCCATCTGTAAAGGTGGTGCCAGTATTCTCGAAATTCGACAGGAAAACGCTCGAGTTCATGGCCGGAGCTGTGCGAGATGGCAAGCTAGTGATCCCAATTAGCCAGAAACTGCCACTCAGTGAAGCCGCCGGGGCTCAAGCAGCGGCAGAAAAGGGTGGCATCGGGAAGATATTGCTGGTGGCTTGAACTTTTTGCTGGACATGCACTTTCTAAAGGGACAATCGAAATGAACAAAGATCACCGCGGACTTAATCCAGCTTCGAAACCAAGTGGTGACGGATGTGTGGAATGCCTGGCGTCATTGAAAGGTTGGTGGTTTCATCTCCGCCGGTGTGCGGAGTGTGGGCACATCGGATGCTGTGACGATTCTCCGAGTCAGCATGCATCCAAGCATGCGGCGGCGACGGGGCATCCGATCATAACCAGCTTTGAGCCGGGTGAGGACTGGTTCTACGATTATGAAAAGCAGGGGGTGATCAAGGGTGTGGAATTGCTTCCGCCGCATTCGCATCCTAAAAGTCAGCCCGTACCTGGACCCGCAGGAAGGGTACCGGCCAACTGGGAATCGCTCCTAAACTAACTGCCCGTTATCGGGCGGCCAGCAAATGAAATGCTTCCTTTTCACCGCAGGCGCTTCCCGCATCCCAATCTATCGACAACAGGAGGCACCGCATGAATCTACCTGACGCGCCCGTTGCATACCTAGGCTTCTTCGCAACTCACTTCTTCACGGTGAGAGACCAGGAAAAGTCGAAGGACTTCTATGTCCGAATTCTTGGCGGGTACTGATCAAGCCGGAAAATCCTTGCTACATCAAGCTGGCCAATACGTGGATCATTCTCAATTCCGGCGGTGGCCCGACTCCCGACAAGGCAGAGGTCCTTCTTGAAACACCGTCGGATCTGAACCGAGTAAATAGCCTCCTTAATTTGCGTGTCGCCGACATCTGGGCCTGCTGCAAACAATGGGGCGACAAAGGAGCGTTCTTTCTTACCGAGCCATTAGCTAGACAATCACGGTTGGGAATGGCGTTGCTCCATGCATGATCCGGACGCCTACCTCATCGAGGTCGGCCAATATACTGAGATCGCCCTCGATTCGTTCTACAGCCGCAGTTAATTTGGCAAGCGATAAACAAGAGGACGTTCGAAGCTGGGCTCAGCGCATGAAGCAATTCGCTCCCTGGTGAGTTACGCAATCAAGAGCGGCGGTACCGAGGGGCCTCCACGCAAATGATGTCCTTCGGGCTCTTGTCGGCGCTTCCAACGTGGCATTGGGTCCGCTTCTTACAAGGTCTTTCGAGGACAGCCCGCACAAAGATACAACCGATACCATCGTCCAATTGTTCAAAGCCCTCCCTTCTGCTTTGATCAGATCATGCTGCAGGTTCAATGGGAATCTGCATTTCGGAAACGTCTTTGAAGATAACTTTGTAGCCTTTCGGAGGAACATTATGTCAAGCAACCTAGCAGAAATCGCCACCGAACAACCGCACACGTCGAATCCTCTTGATGTCATCCCAAACGAAATACCATTCGATGTGCCTTATGGGCTTCCGATATCACTAGAGCAAGCCCAGGCGGTTATTCATGCCGCTGTGGCAGAGGCCAAGAAGCGGAATTGGAAAATGAACATAGCAGTAGCCGATTCCGGTGGTAACTTAGTTGCTTTCCAACGAATGGACGGCGCGATGCTTGCCTCCATTCAGATTGCGGAGCACAAGGCGCGAGCAGCCGTAACCTTCCGGCGGCCGACGAAGGTCTTCGAGGACGGCGTCCAGCTCATGCATCTCAACTATCTGCTCGCGTTTGATGGAATCATTGCGTCTCGCGGCGGCATTCCCCTGACCGACCAGGGCGTGATTATCGGCGCAATCGGTTGTTCGGGAGGCACAGATTCTCAGGACGAAGTCGTGAGCAAGGCAGGGTCGGCGGTAATCAATCAATTCCAGACAAGGATCAAATGATACAGATTTTGCGATCGCGGTCGTCTTTTAGCTTCGGATGAATCGGCTTTCAAGCGTCTTCAAGGCGGAAGGAATTGGCCGTGAAAGCAGCGAGGATTCATAGCTTCGGGCCGCCCGACGTCGTGGTGGTCGAGGAAGTGCCGATGCCGTCGCCGGGCCCAAACGAAGTTCTGGTGCGCGTGATGGCCGCGGGCGTCGCGCCCTGGGACGCGATCATCCGTGAGGGCAAGAGCAAGGTTAGCCCGCAACCTCCGCTCACCCTCGGTTCGGACTTCTCCGGTGTCGTCGAGAAGGTCGGCCCCGGCGTTACGGGCTTCGCGCCGGCCGACGAAGTCTATGGCGTCACCAATCCGCAGTTCTGTGGCGCCCAGGCCGAGTTCGCCGCGGCCACGTCCGGGATGGTCGCCCGCAAACCGCAATCGCTGAATCACGTAGAAGCGG
>JBARBI010000142.1:0-31485 GCA_049792875.1 Candidatus Sulfotelmatobacter sp. | reverse complement strand
CTTTAGGCGCGCACTCCATCGCCCTGCCATCCTTGCCTGGCGCTCGCGGCTATGCTGGAGAAACCGTCGAACTCTCGCATCAACTCGACGGTAAGTTGCGCGTCTTTCGGGGTGACGCCCTATTGCTTGCACTGCCTTTCCCGCTCGAAGAACACGCCGAGCGTCGCCCCAAGCTCCTCACCTCGGCGCAGAAAAGAAAAACAACCCTGCCCCGCATCTACAACCTCTCCGGCCGCCCCGCTTTAGCGGCCGTTACTTAACCGATAAGGGGTGACAGAGTCTCGTTGCAGTTAATACGACATTTTCTCGTTGCAACAACACGATTGCCGCTCTGGGGGAGAAATGGGCGTCGTGTTCGCGTTCCACTCAGTTCCGAGAACGCCCCCCAACGGGCGGCGAGCTGAGAGACTCGTGCTATGGGGATGCCGAGGGTTTTTCGACCGGAATCGCCGCCTCCGCGTTACCTTGTGCCCACGAGAGATGAACACCTTCTCCGAGCACCGCAACGCGGGATTGCTCTCCTGTCGCAGCGTTCGCCGCTGTCACGCCAGTGTCAGCCGATATGTCATGGCTGTTTTTCAACGTATCGCTTCAGGGCGGCTAGTGTCCGGTTGGTTTCCTTTCGGAATTCGTAAAGAAGAAGCGGCAGAGCCAGACGAGACATCCCGTCGGTGCGAAGATGGGTCTGTGATGTATTAGTCATTTGTTTGGATCAGGAACGATTTTAAAGCTCCCGAATGGGGCGAGCCTAGCCGTTGGAAGGTACTTCTTCATCGCCGCTGCCCCCTCCTCATGCCGTGAGTGGATAATCACAATTCCTTTGAACCCCCGCTGCGCCATGAACCGAGCGACTTCCTTCCCAGTTCCCTTAAAGATGGAATTGTCGGCGTGCATCCAATGCAGGTCGTGATCGAGGAAGGCAACCTTAAACTCGTGCTGGGTCAAAGCGTGAGGAGTGTGTTTGTGAACCGCTTTACATCGAAGCCAGATTCGTCTGGCTTGAACAATCTAGTTAACCAGCAGCCGGAGCACTTCGTGGACGCGAACGCTCTCGCAGAACACCTTAACGTTACTCGCCGCCAAGTCTTGGAGATGACCCGCCGAGGCATCATACCGGGGCATCCGTTGGGGGTTGGTACGAGCAGGAAGCTCTGGCGCTACAAGATCAGTGAAGTGGAAGCTGCGTTAGGCTCCGGCGTCCGCAAGCCCCCTGCCTTCGTTAACCATGACGACAGCTTGGCTGGTCGCGCTATCGACAGTACAATGCCGCTCGGCAGTCCTCGTAGCCAACGGAGGCAATCCAATGGCTAAAGGATGGTTTCGTAGGAAGAAGGGCAAGCTGGTCTATTGCTGGTACAACGCGAACAGCAACGAACGCTCCAGCGTGATCGGGCTTGCTTCCATGACCAATGAGGAGGGGTGGCTCAAAGTTGGCGAACTTGGTCTCGACAAACTAGTCGCCAAGTCCGATCCCCTCTTCGTCAACTTCGGGGAGCTTGCCGAGAAATACCTCGCCAACTACCCGTTCAACAAGCAATCAACCAAAGACCTACACGAGCAGGTCGTGAAGAACTTGCTCGTGCCCAAGTGGGCGGACTCTGGAGCTATCAATATTGATCCTCCGAAACTGAAGGCGTGGTTTTTGGGGTTCGATGTCGAATCGTCCACACGCGGGAAGTATAAAAGCGTCATGTCGGCGGTGTACTCGTGGGGGCAATGCGAGGGACTGATCCCTCGCGGCGAGCAGTTCAACCCGTGCCGTTACGTAAAGGGACGAGAGTTCTCGCAGGTGACTGACTATGAAGCTCTGGCGCTTGAAATCGAGGAAACGTTCAAAGTCCTCTCGGAGTTGCAGCAACCCGTGTACGAGCTTGCGCTGCTGGTCGCAGCGTGCGGACTGCGCATCAGCGAGGCACTTGGGTTGAGATGGCGAAATATCTTATGGGATCGCGGCTTGATTGCCATTCGGGAAACGTTCGTCCATCTCAACATGCAGGAGGGTGCCAAAACTAAGCTGTCCCGATCACGGGTGGAAGCTCCACAACTGCTGCTCGACGCTCTTGCAGCTTGGAGGCGGGAAACGATGTACGCGGAAGATGATGATTTCGTTTTTCCATCCGAGAAGCTAGACGGTGAGCAGCCCCGCAGCGGATCGCAATTGGTCGAGGACTATATCCGCCCAGCCGCGATAGCTGCGGGCGTCATCAGGGTCGAGAACGGCGTGACCTACGACCGGGACGGCGAAGTTGTGAAGCGGTTCGGCTTTCACAACCTTGGGCGTCATTCGCTGGCGACGTTCCTCATGGACGAGCAGGAAAATCCGGCTGTAGTTCAGGCGATCATGCGCCACGCCAAGATGGACATGACCCTCTACTACTCGCATTCTCGGCGCAAAGCCAAACGTGCTGCGCAAGAGAAAGTGCTCCAACATTTGCTTCGTCCAGAAGGCAAGCGGGAGCCAATGCGGGAGCCAGAAACGATTCAGTGAACGACGAAGCAGATCGGGAACTTGTGTATAATGATCAACTTACCGCACGCAAGTGGGCGCTTAACTCAGCGGTAGAGTGCCATCTTCACACGGTGGAAGTCATAGGTTCGAATCCTATAGCGCCCACCATCTTTTCAGTAGGTTAGCTGGATTCGCGCTCTGCTTGCGCTCCGTTTCCCCGGAAAGCAAGCTCAGCTACCTTCAAAGTCGCGGTGCTCATCTCATCCGTTACCACGTCTCCGTAGATGTTCATGGTGGTGCGGATGTCCGTGTGCCTCATCATCTTTTTTGCTGTACTGCAATCGGAGTCTTCACAGCATCCAGCCAAGAGCGGTAGGTGTGCCGGAAGGCGTGCGTGCTAATGTGCCCGAGTCCAGCGGCCCCCGATGCGCGGGCAATTTCGCACCGCGTGCCGGTGTAGGAATAGGGCAGTCTGGATCGCACGCGAACTCATTGACCAGAAACTTGCAGGGCAAGAACACGTAGCTCGACATAAGCTATGCGCAACGCAAACCGCGAACAGCAGGCGCTCCACGCTCCGCTTCGGGAAGGTCTGGAAGAAGCCAAAAAGAGAAATGCGAGCAGGAATGAGCTAGACGACGATTATCTCTGAATGTCCTCAAGAACCTGACATTATCGGGCATTCCATCTAAACCCGAAAATCCGACAGGGTCGTTGCGCGGGCACGGAAGATCGGGGGGTGAGAGCTACGCCGCAACCGAAGGGCCTTAGGTGCGCTCATCGCTCGACTTGTGGCATCATTCTTGGGTGTCACGCGGGCGTGGTTGCGATTTGATGAGCGACATGATCCAAACTGCTGACGAACGGAGGGTTGCGCCGCGTGATGTTGGGAAGTACCTCGCCCAGATAGCCATTGTATTCGCCGTGCAATTCGCGGCAGGTAAACTCGCCGAAGTTCTTCCAATCATCAACAGCGGTGGCGTAGGACCAGTGTGGCCCGCGTCGGGTATCGCTCTCGCCGCGCTATTGCTCTTCGGCTATCAAGTTTGGCCCGGAGTCGCGGCTGGGGCTTTTTTCCTCGCGTTTTTGAGTCCCATTCCTTACATCACTGCTGTCGTTTACGCGGCTGGAACCACACTGGCAGCACTGACTGCCGTGTTGCTACTCCGTCGCGTTGTTAACTTCTGCACTTCGCTGTCCCGCTTGCGCGATGCGCTCGGGATGATTGTGTTCGGCGCTTTTGGCAGCAGCATTGTGGGTGCTTCTATCGGAGTTTCAGTTTTGTACGCATCCCATGTGCGTGGGTGGTCCGGATTCGGCTCGGCTTGGTTGATTTACTGGCTTGGAGACAGCATGGGGGTGTTACTGGTAACTCCACTCGTGTTGACGTTCCCAACCCTCCTGAGAATTCGTCCTCGGGTTCGCATCGCAGAATTTGCTGCGCTTCTACTGCTTCTCACGGTGGCGTGCTTCATCGTCTTTGGCGATCTGCCACTTATCCCAGTTAGGCTGAACGTCTTGGCTTTCGCAGTGCTCCCATTCGTAATGTGGTCGGCCATCCGTTTTGGAGTGAGCGGAGCCACACTGTCGACTCTCTTTATTGCCATCATAGCCACGGCAGAGACCGCAGTTGGCTCAGGGCCTTTCGCGCAGAACACCCCATTCACCAACGCTATTCTGTTGGATGTGTTCTTTGCGGTGCTTTCGGTGTCGGGCATGACATTGGCGGCGGTAATCGCCGAACGGGAACAAGCTGAGAGGGAACGAGAGGAGCTTGTCCGCAAGCAGGCAGCGATGGAGGCGCGGCTTCGACTTGCAACCATAGTCGAATCGTCTGACGACGCGATCATCGGCAAGGACATGGATGAAATTATTACGGATTGGAACAATGGGGCGGAGCGACTTTACGGCTACTCGGCGGGGGAAGTGATCGGGAGGTCAATTTCTTTCCTTATGCCACACGACCCGTGTGGGGATTTTCCAGAGATTATGGCCAAGTTAAGGCAGGGCGACACTATCATCCACCACGAAACTGCACGCCAGAGGAAAGACGGGGCGCGAATTGAAGTATCGTTGACGATGTCTCCGATAAAAGATACTGAGGGCCGAATCCTCGGCGCGTCAGTAATTGGCCGCGACATCACGGAGCGCAAGCGGGCGGAAGAGGCGTTGCGCGAGAGCGAAGAACGATTTCGTCTTGCCGCTCAGGCCGGAAAGATGTTCGCCTATGAGTGGGATGCTGCCACCGATGTGATCCTGCGCTCGGCAGAAGCCGCCCAGATTCTCGGGATCGATCAGGCGGCTCACATTACTGGTCAGCAAATATTGGCTAAGGTTCACCCGGGCGATCGAGAAAGCCTCAGGGCTGCGGTTGCTGAGCTTAGTCCTGAGAAGCCCAACCTTCAAGTCAGCTATCGCATGGTACGTCCTGACAGTACTGTCATCTGGGTTGAGAGAAACAGTCGCGCGCACTTCGACGAGCAAGGTAGAATGCTGCGGATTATAGGCATGGTTGCGGACGTCACCGAGCGCAAGCAGGCGGAGGAAAGGCTACGAGAATACGAGAAGGCCGTGGAGGGTTCCGAAGAGATGATCGCGGTTGTTGACCGAGAATACCGCTACCTGATCGCGAATCGTAAGTTTCTAAACCTTCGGAATATGACGAGGGAGCAAGTCGTGGGGCATTTAGCCGATGAAGTATTGAACAAGGGGGTGTTTGAGGCGAGCGTCAAGGAAAAATTGGACGAGTGTTTCCAAGGTAGAGTGGTCAGATACGAGATGAAATACACGTATCCTGAGCTTGGCGAAAGAGACGTATTCGTATCGTACTTTCCCATCGAAGGTGCCACCGGAATCGATCGAGTCGCTTGTATTTTGCAGGACATCACTGACCGTAAGCGGGCGGAAGAGGCACTGAGTAAGAGCGAAGAACGCCTACGTCTGGCGGCTCAGGCCGGGAAGATGTACGCATATGAGTGGGACGTAGCAACGGACGTGACCGTGCGATCCGAGGAGTACGCGAATATCCTCGGTTTAACGGGTGTGACGACAAGCGAAACCCATCACCAATTCTCGTCGCGAGTCCACGCTGAGGACCGGGCAAAATTCAATGCCGCGGTCGCCAACCTTACTCCCGAGAACCCGACCACTAAGATTAGCTACCGCTCGTTACGTCCCGATGGCGCTGTAATCTGGTTGGAGAAGAGCGGGCGTGCGTTTTTCGACGCGCAAGGCAGGATGTTGCGGATGATAGGCATCGTGGCGGATATTACCGAACGAAAACGCGGGGAAGAAGCCCTCTCAGGGGTAAGCCGCAGGTTGATTGAGGCGCAGGAGCAGGAACGTACCCGGATCTCAAGAGAGCTGCACGACGACATCGGTCAGCGTCTCGCACTGTTGACCATCGCGTTAGAACACCTCCAGCAAAACCCTCCCAATTTGTCTGAAGTCCGGAGCCGTATGGGCGAACTAGGGAAGCAGACCTCCGAGATAGCGACCGATATCCAATCCTTGTCGCACGAATTGCACTCGTCAAGACTGGAATATCTGGGCATAACGGCGGCCATGAGAGCATTCTGCAAGGAGTTCGCTGAGCAGCAGAAGGTGGATATTGACTTCAAAACCCACGGTTTGCCAACCGCTGTGCCGCCGGACATTTCTCTTTGCCTGTTCCGAGTTCTGCAAGAAGCTCTCCACAATTCGGCAAAACACAGTGGGGTACGGTACTTCGAAGTGCAATTGTGGGGAAAGTCGAGTGAGATTCATCTTACGGTTAGCGACTCCGGCTCGGGCTTTGACCGCGAAGTGGCAAAGGCGGGCCGAGGGCTGGGCCTCATCAGCATGGAGGAGCGGCTGAAACTGCTGAACGGAACGTTTTCAATCGAATCGCAACCCAAGAGTGGTACCACGATCCACGCTTGCGTGCCCCTCAGTTCAGGAGCCGATTCCATGCGTGCAGCCGGGTAAAGAGCACTGAACTCGAAGAACCGACTACAGTCAGGGTGCCGGAACTTGTCGGCGCTGGCCATCGCCATCTATCAATTGCTGCTGACAGACTGCCCGCCTTCCAGAACCCCTTCCACGGCCGCTAACAGTTCGCTTTCAGCGCGTGCTTTTACAACGTAGGCTCGTTGCCCCTAAGCGGAGAGCTTCTTGCACCACATCGGCAGAGAATTCTTGGCTCAGAACAACTATTCTGGATTCAGGGGAGAGCTTGCGGATTCGTCGAGCAGCTTCGATTCCATTCAGTGTTGGAAGCCCGATGTCGAGCACAATCAAGTCCGGTTGCAGTTCTTCAGCTTTCTGAACCGCTTCTAGTCCGTCTGAGACCTCGCCGATGATCTGCAAATCTGGCCTCTGTTCCAGCGTCGAACATACGAACCGTCGGAAGGGTTCGTAGTCATCGACCACGAGGACGCGGACTGACATGGGCAGCGCTCCCGTCTCTTTGTAGACCCGATAGTCCTATCTAGTTCCCTACTGCTGACATCACAGCAGAGGTCCCCGACAAAACGAAACTGGCAGAAGTAACAGGGAGAGCGGAAATATCTGCCAATGGACTCTGAGGCTTTCTCACGGATGGGACAAGCTCGCCCGCAGAGCTCGTTCTGACACTGACTCGAATCCTCAAGGACGGGACTAGTTTTGGCTCCCCACGCGCCTTCCCGAGCCCCCGCTCCGCCTCGCCCCGCGATCCATGCTCAATTCCAAGTACATCACTCGACATTCCCAGGCAGGAGGTGTAACGTTTTCCCCTCAATGCGTAATACCCCTTCAAACGGTTTGGGGGATAGGAGGTAGAGCGTTTTGAAACTGCCCTCATTACCGATTGGTAAACAGATTGGGGCTACCCTGAGGCCTGGGGGAGCTAGCCTGATCTGGGGGGCGCGCTGGAAGTGTGTTTCGCGTTCGTTCTAATCGCTTAGAGACGCATGCCGATTTGCTAATGGAAATTCAAGAATTCTTGTTGCGAATATCGACCGCTTCTTCGACGGCGTTAGCGAGGTGCTTAGTGATCCAGTCGTAGCGTTCCTGACTGTTGGAGCCTGCCGGGTTGTAGCACTTTACGATTGAGGACAGTTTCTTGCCGGTGGGGCCGTGCGCGAGCTCGGCATATCACCTCGCACGTTGCAGTTTCTCAGCTCGAATTCCGCAGGACTACGCCAGCGGTCGGGCTCCGGGCCCAAGTAGGCGATCTCGGCGACGGTACCGCGCAAAGACAGAGGCATCGAGGCCGGCATCTTTTGTGCAGCGACCCGGTTGATGGCCGTGTGGCCCTCGTTGCCCCACGCGACTGCTGCCTCGGTACGCAGGAGAACGAGGGCGATCAGCAACAGGCTGGTCGCCCCTCTCCGCAGGCGCTCCTTAGTGCGCGGCCTCTCCCTAGAACGTCACGTGCAGTGCCATCTGAAGAATCCGGGGACTGCCGAGAGTGTGCTGGATCACTCCTAAGTTGCCCTGCGGGGGGCAGTTGTATGCTCCGGTGCTGGCAACGCACGCCGGAAATCCCGGAAATCCGTAGGTGGGCGGATTGCCGAAGAACGGATTGAACAGGACGTTATTATTGGGCACGTCGAAGCTGGGGTGGTTGAACAGGTTGAACGCGTTGAGATCGTATCGCAAGGTGTAGCGTTCGCGGATTTTGAAATTCTTGAAGATTCCGAAATCGAAGCGATTCTGGAAGGGTGCGCGAAAGATGTTACGTCCCCCGCTGGCGTAGCCATTCTCGTAGCTATCGCACGTCAGAGTGCCGCTGCTGGAGTCACAAGGCGGCACTCCGTTGGTCCCGGGAGCGAAAAGGGGCGGGACACCGAAAGCGTTGATGTTTAGAACGGGGTTGTGCGCGTTGATCCCGGTGGTTCCTTGCAGAACCGCCTGGGTTGACGTCGATCCCAGGCCGCCAACCGGCACGATGGGATTGGTAATCGCATCCTGCCCGCCTCCCCAAAAGATACTGGCTGCGCCTCCACTGAAGTCATAGACGCTATAAGGCTGGCCGCTTTCGAGGACCGTTACTCCACCCAGCCCCCATCCATTGACCATTTGACCCACAAATCCACGGGCAGACGCAATCGTCGGAAACTCATAGTGATAGCTCACAGTAAACACGTGAGTGCGATCAAAGTCCGAGTTGCCATAGGAAGAAGCCGGATTATTCGGATCGTTTCCGCTGAAGAACAATCCGAGTGCGCTCTGTTCATCGAGCGTATGCGAATAGGTATAAGCGGCAGTCAGGAAGAACCCATGGCTAAAGCGCTGGTTCAGGCTGAACTGCAAAGCGTTGTAGTTGGAAATCCCGACCGCGCGATGAAAGACCGAGTTCGGATCGTAGCCAATGTAGGGTGCTCGCACCGATGCGTTGCCCGTAGCAAATCCGTCGGTAAGTGCTTGCGGGTTTTCCGCCACCACGCCGGGAACGCTGTACCCATAGGAATAATTCTGCTGGTAGGGACCGCCGGCGAGTAGCGGACTTTGAGGTGTGGCAATGTGTGCCTGGTTAAAGGGTAGCGGAAGGACGAGGTGAACCCCGTTGTTGCCAACATACCCCAGGCTCAACACCAGAGTATTAGTCGGCTGCCATTGCAGATCGACGGTCCAGTTCTCGGAATAGGGAAGCGAGTTCTTGGGGTCATAGCCGCCAAAGAAGAAAGGACCGCAGCCGCTCTGTCCGGTGTTGACGCAGTAGGTCGTGGTTTGGCCGAAGAGTTGCGCTACGTTCGGGACCAGAGACTGTACGCCGGAAAGGTTGGTCGGCGGGGGAGGAGGAGCCGTGGTGCCAAAGGGCGCCGCAATCCCGCCGACCGCATAATAGGGAACGACGAAGGGCTGCGATACGGTGACGCCAAAAGGACCGCTGATCCCGCCTCCGGCAGGCGACGAAAGCTCGGTGAACAATTCCCCGCGGTCGTAGTACAGGCCGAAGCCCGCCCGCACCACGACATTTTTCAGTGACGATGGGCTGTAGACCAAGCCAATTCGGGGCGCGAATCCCCACTGGCGGCCAGTCAATGTGGAATTGCTGACTCCTTTTGTCCCGAAGTCCTTGTTGTTTCCGGCGATGACGAGTCCGATGTTCGTAACTGTGTCGCTCGCAACGTCGTATGCGTAGTTCTTCGCATAGAAGTTCGCCAAACGCCCATTCGTCTCGGTCAGAGGTCCATCCCAGTCCCAACGCAAGCCGAAATTCAAGGTGAGGTTCGACGTTAGCTTGATGTTGTCCTGCGCATAGGCTCCCACCTGTCTGCTGCGATAGTAGCGGCTCGTCGCTCCATTTAGGATTTGGGATGCGTCCTGCCCGCCGCAAGAAAACGTATTGGGCCCGCAAACCTCCCCTTGCAGAAAGCCGGGGAAGTCCGCAAACGTTACCCGCGCCACTTCGTTGTTCCGGTTGATAACGTTCAACTGGGTGTAGTCGAAGTTGAATCCGAAGGCAAAGCTTTGTTTGCCGTGAACCCACTGCACGTTACTCGCGGCCTCGTAGTTGTTTTGAAAGATTCCCGCGTTGGCAAAGTTGTTGGTTGGGCCTACGGACAAGCCGGCGGAAGTAACGTTGTCCGCGTTCCGGATGTTCATTTGCGGGAACAGGTTAAAGCCAAGAAGACTCATTCCGACGTCAGAAGGCTGCATGAATTGGCTGGTCGTCGCAAAAGCACGCTCACGAATGAATCCGATGCGTTGTTCCCATGTCAGATTCGGAGTCACCGACGTCGTGTTGTCAATCGAGATAGCTTGGCTCCCTGCATTCATGGTTTGTGGGAAGCCCAACAGTTGGCTGTTGGCGAAGGGGGTAGTGTTGGGATCCGTCTGGAAGTAGTATTTCGCGGCCATGCGGTCCTTCGCGCTGAAGAAGTAATCGATGTTGCCGTTGACCTGGTCCGCGGAAAATTTTGATCCGGGGCCCTGGACCGCGGCATCCGCGCTCAGATTTTGAAGATTACTGAGCCCGGTTGTGGCCGCGTTCGGAATATAGAATCCGCCACCGGGCGCCTGCTTGTTCATGAGACTCAACGCTACTGGATCGATATCACTTGCCGTGCATGCCCGCGTGCCCCCAGCGCAGGGAGTCCCGTCAAAGTCCGTGTTAGCCATCGCAGCCAGTCCGGCGGCGGAACGATCACTGGTCAGATCTGGCGGAACCGCCACCAACGAGAGTCCTAGCAGGTTGTCTCCGATTCGGGTTCCCTGGTACGAAACGAAGTAGAAGAGCTTATCTTTCTTGACGGGACCGCCCAGAAAGCCCCCGAAAACGTCGCGATGCATCGATGGCTTCCCAGCAAGACCCCCGCTCTGAAGTTGTGCCTGGGCGAGGAACCAAGGGCTGCCATTCCACTGTGAGGTTTGATAATAGTCGTAGATCCCACCATGAATGGAATTGGTCCCAGACTTTGTGGTGATCTCGATATGAGCGCCACTGTTGGATCCTTGAGACGCGTCATACATCGCCGAGTTGACGTGAACTTCCTCGATGGTTTCCGGCGGCGGGGTGGGCAGAGCCTGGCCGATGGCCCCGTAGACCGAAGTGCTGGTTGCGATTTCCCCGCTGGGATTGTTCGTGTCGTTGCCGCTCTGCCCGATGTTTACTGCGACCCGGCTGGAACTTACCTGGCTCGTGGACTTCCCGTTGAAGATGTTGTTCGCCGAAATGCCGTTGAACGCAAAACTGTTGCTGGTGTCACGCTGTCCGTTCGCCCAGATTGCCTGGTTGCCAAAACCTCCGTTTGTGCCGGAACTATTCAGGAAATCAGCGTTCACGCCAGGGCTCAAAATGGCCAACTGAGTGAAGCTCCCGGTAGCAAGGGGCACGTTGTCAATCTGCAAAGCGCCCAGCGTATAGCCGGTGACGGTGTCGGTTTCATTTAGTAGCGGCGTGGCGTTCACGGTCACTGTCGATGAAACCTTACCCGGTGTGAGCTTGGAGTTAACCGTTCTAGTGCGGTTGCCCTGCACGCTGATCTGGGGATACACGGCGGTCTGGAATCCATCTTTAGTGAAGGTTACTTCATACGTACCGATCGGCAGGTCTGCAATGTTGAACGAGCCATCGCCCTTGCTTTGCGCCGTCACCTCGAGGTTCGTGGCGGTGGCGCGGGCTTTGATGCTGGCCCCTTGCACGACAGCGCCGCTGACGTCGGTGACTGTTCCGTTTATCGAACCCAGCGTTTGCTGGGCGGAGGCGCGCTGAGTCAGGAGAGTAAGCGCGAGTGCACTGATGAAAAGGGCGCGCAGAGACTTCGAAGGCGAAACGAAGACACTGATGCCGGCAAAATGCACGGTAGAACCCCCTTGTAATAGAAGCGGTTATAGCAAAAGAAATTGCTGAGATTCAAGACGATGGGGGTCAAAAACCGATCAATATTTGATGATTTTGTTTTCAGGTTCACGGTGATCGCACCGGCCCCGAGATTGGATTCCGCCAAGGCCTCAACATCTCATAGGCGTTTTCACGAACGGCATTGCTCGTATAATCGCTAATGCTCCAAAAGCTCGGCAGATAACAAACTTTGCCTCCGACTGGATTGCCGAAGTATTTGGTTGCTCGGCGTTTTTCCAGATGGCATATCTGGTCAGAGCGCATCGTCAATGTGGCGAGCGAGTGGGATCGGCGAATGAGTCTGTAAGAGCTTAAGACCGGGGAGTAATGTCCTCGCAGGAGGCGGTACACGTCTCCCTGATCAAGGTAACGCCAAGATCGGGCAAAGAGACTCTGGGTACTTGGTGGTGCCATCGGCAGCGCGGTGGTCGGACTCAGAGCCGACATAAGCCGACGCATGAGATGGAACTACCCTGAGAGCAAACCATTCGTAGTCGGGGCGTATGCGAACCAGCGCTTGAACCTCGCCGCGAAGGGGAAGGCTCCCGGACGAGACGCCAAGACTTCAAACCGGACCTGGGAAATTCGGCCGTCCGGCATTAAAGGGGGCCTCCGAAAACGTAGCCATGGTGGAAATGAGAACCCAACTCGCAATCGAAAGAGCGGGATTGGTAACCTTCCGCCTATAGCCGGCGTCGGAGCTCTATCCCAACCAATGACCAGCGGTCAAAACGTTCAATTGATTACAACAGTGAGCCGGTTAGTGTCGGTCTGTCAACTCTCCTCGCAAAACTACATAGCTTGGGCGTTGAGGCTTCAGAGGCGGCTCACCCTAAGATAGGTCCGAGGCAGGTGTATCGTGAAGGGTTGCATTTGAAAGGAAAACAAGAGCATATGAAAAGACCTGGCGCCATACTAGTTGTGATTCTGCTCGGCAGCGTTCTCCGCATCCTCGCCTCAGCACAGAACAGCACCGCAACGGCCGACAAAGACTACGCACTCATTCCCGGGCTGTCGAAAGACCTCATCGATACGAAAAGCGATCCCTGCACTGATTTTTTTCAGTACGCCTGCGGTAATTTCGCCAAGCTGCACCCCATACCACCGGACCGTACCACCTTTGCCAGCTACACGATCACCGAAGAACATACCCAGTACGTGCTGCACTTCATGCTCGAGAAGGCCGCAGCGGGCGGTGCTGGGCGCACTCCCAACGAGCAAAAGATCGGCGACTATTACACCTCCTGTATGGACGTTGACGCCATCAACCGCAAAGGGCTAAAGCCGATGCAACCAGAACTCGATCGCATCGCCGCTTTGAAAGACAAGCGCGAACTCACCCCGTTGCTGGCTCATTATCAGTTGACGAATATTGCCGCCTTCTTCGGAGCCGGCGAGCAGCAGGACTTCAAAGACGCCACCAAACAAATCGCTGCCGTTGGCCAGGCCGGACTCGGCCTTCCCGAACGTGACTATTACTTCCGCAGCGGCGAAGTCCCGGAAAAGACCCGCAAGGACTACGTCCAGCACATCACCAACATGCTGAAGCTGCTCGGCGAACCTGCGGCCAACGCTGCCGACGAGGCGCAAAAGATCATGCAGCTGGAAACAGCGCTGGCCAAGGTTTCTCTTGATATCACGTCGGAGCGTGATCCCCAGAACGTCTATCACATGATGTCCGTGGGTGATTTGCAAAAGCTTACCCCGGCGCTCGATTGGGGCCAGTTGCTCGCGCAAGCGGACTTCCCGCAGGTTTCGGAGCTGAACGTGGCCATGCCCGAATTTTTCAAAGGGCTGAATCCGGTCATCGAGAACACCGACCTCAACACCATCAAGGCGTACCTCCGCTGGCAGTTGTTGCACTGGACCGACCCCCTCGTGCTGCCCAAGGCCTTCGACGAGGAAGTGTTCGACTTCAATCGCCGGAAGCTTCTCGGCGCTCCCGAGCAGCGTCCACGCTGGAAGCGCTGCGTCGAAGCCACGGACTCCGCTCTCGGCGAAGCTCTGGGACAGGTCTACGTAGCCCAGGAATTTCCTGCCTCTAGCAAGCAGGCGATGGTCGAGATGGTGCACGACATCGAGACGGCCATGGAGCACGATATCTCAACACTCGATTGGATGGGTCCCGAAACAAAAACCCGTGCCTTGGAAAAGCTGCATACCGTCGCCGACAAGATCGGTTATCCCGATCACTGGCGCGACTACTCGAAGCTCACCATCGAACGCGGCGACGAATTCGGTAACAGCGGGCGCGCGGTCGTCTTCGAAAATCTCCGTGAGATCCACAAGATCGGCCAGCCCGTTGATCGCGGCGAATGGGGTATGACGCCGCCCACCATCAACGCCTACTACAACCCCAGCATGAACGACATCAATTTCCCCGCCGGCATTCTGCAGCCGCCTTCCTACGACCCCAAAGCAGGTGACCCGGCGAACTACGGCCACATCGGTGCCACGGTCGGGCACGAACTCACTCACGGCTTCGACGACGAGGGCCGCCAGTTCGATGCCAAGGGCAATCTCACCGACTGGTGGACGCCTGAGGACGCGAAACGCTTTGAGCAAAAAGCCGACTGCGAGGTCAAGGAATACAGCAACTTTGTTGCGGTTGATGACGTCAAGGTTAACGGCAAACTCACGCTCGGCGAAAACACTGCCGACAATGGTGGCCTCCGCCTCGCCTACATGGCTTTCATCGCGGACGCCAGGCGCAAAGGCATCGACCTTACCAAGAAGCAGGACGGCTACACGCCCGTTCAGCAGTTTTTCCTCGGTTACGGACAGGACTGGTGCGGTACGGTTCGTCCTGAGGCGCTGCGCACGCAAGTGCAGACTAATCCGCACTCGCCGTTGCAGTTTCGTGTGAACGGCGTCGTCCAGAACATGCCGGAATTTGGCGAAGCCTTCGGATGCAAGGCGGGCCAGCCGATGATGCCCGCGAATGCCTGTCGCGTCTGGTGAGATTCAGGCAACGTCTGTCAAACTGGCCGAACCACACGGGGATTCGGAAGCATAGCACTCATATGGTTGACGCAACATCTCTATTTCCCTCATCAACCGGGAGTCAAAATAGTTTTCCTCGTGCTCGCTTGTGCAAAGGGCCTGATTGCATCAGATAACGGTTCCCGCTACGCGGCGTTTGCTGATGGCGCACGGCGCCGCAGAATCTCTTCGCGGAGCTGCATGAATCTCTGCACTTCAGCGTAGCTCAGCACCTCTCCCCGAGAATGTACGAGCAAATGAGCCTGCGACTGCTCTAACGGCTCAACTGCGCTAGTGTCTCGGTTTGTCATTTGGATTTCGCTCCTGTGGTGAACGAACGCAATCGAGATATTCCGTCAACCAATCCAAAGCTAATCACTATCACGGTTCCGTTTTGACGCACCAAGTTGCGCATTGATGCTGAGGGCCACCTACATGCACTGGATAAACAAGGGTGGACCAGTTCCTCCCCGTCAGAAAGTAGGTCCGGCGAGGTAGCGTCTGGGGTTCCACCATGTACTTTCAGAGGAAAACAAGCAGGTGGGAACCCAGCGCACAATAGCAAGTATTACCATCGTTATCTCGCTCAGGCTTCCAGAGAGTTGCACAATGTTGCAATGGGAGTGGGTGTTCTTTTGCTCGGTTTTCTCCAGCGAGTCGCGGTCGGCGCGGGTACTGTATTTGCCTTGCTTTTAGTCGTTTGGCTCAGCACGCCCCGACGTTCAGTGATTGTCGTCCGGCGTCGAACAATGGACTAACGTAGAGCGCAAAGATTTCCGACGGTTGTGCTGGAGAGTGACCGTTACTTGTTTTCCGTAGCTTCTCGCGCGGCCCGGGTAGAGTCTTGATCTTCTTCCAGGTCGGAAATCGCCTCCCACGGTACATTTCTCAGCAGGAATCCTTCACCGCTAGTGCTTCTCACATCGGCAGTCATTCTTGGTACATCAAGGCCCACAACAACGAATCTTCCCGTGTGCCCATCCAGCAGAATACGATCGTTCATTTTGGGGCAGTGGCTCGACATGCCGCTAGTTTCCCACAAGCCTGGGTGAGATTCATAGCCTCGTGGATTTCAAAACTGCATCGCCGATCCGCTGCGCAGTTTGACTGAATTCGCTGCCACGTGAGATAGTTACCTGCTCCGATCGCCGCAACTGACTGTAAACGCGAGCATTCTTGGAGCCCGCGCTTCCAAAAAATGGCCCGCTTTATTCCTAGGGATAACAGCTTCTTCGCGATGTTCTCCGCGATGTCTGACAATCTCATTGCGGGGGCTCGCGCCCTAGTAGACTTGTTCGCGCACTACCACGATGTCGAAGAACAAGTCGATCATATTCAGCGCATTGAACGCGAGGGCGATGAACTCACCCACGCCATCCTAACCAAGCTGAACCAGACGTTCATCACACCCTTCGATCGGGAAGACATCCACGAGTTGGCGTCTAAACTCGACGATGTTCTGGATTTCATCAATGCCGCCGGTGCCCGCCTCGTAATGTATCGGATCACGGCACCACCCCCGGCCGCAACTGAACTGGCTAGGATCATCCTGATGCAGAGCCAGGAACTGCAGAAGGCTGTATCTCTCATGCAGAAGAGTGGCAATATCCTGGTCCATTGCGTGGAGATCAACCGTTTGGAGAACGAAGCCGATCTGGTATCGCAGCACGCCATCGCCAGACTGTTTGAACACGAGAAGGATCCGATCAACCTCATCAAGATCAAGGAATTGCTGGAATTTCTCGAGCGGGCGACCGACAAGGCCGAAGACGTCGCCAACGTACTGGAAACCGTGGTACTAAAGAACACTTGAAACGTCGATAACCTAGGCAAACAGGAAAACCGGTGAAGCCTGACCTGCTGCTACTGATCATTACAATACTGGTTGCCCTGACTTTCGATTTTCTCAATGGGTTTCACGACGCCGCCAACAGCATCGCTACGGTGGTTTCGACGCGGGTCTTGTCGCCGAAGCTGGCGGTGGTGTGGGCCGCGTTCTTCAATTTTGTGGCCGCGTTTCTTCTGGGAACCGCTGTCGCCAAGACCATCGGCGGCGGAATGATTCGCATTGACACCGTGACTCAGTACGTTGTGATCACTGGATTATTCGGTGCGATCGTCTGGGACGTGCTCACCTGGTTGTGGGGCTTGCCTACTTCCTCTTCGCACGCCCTGATCGGCGGCTATGCCGGAGCCGCCGTTATGCGATCTGGATGGCACGTGATCATTGCCGCCGGTTGGTACAAGACCCTAATTTTCATCGTAGTGGCTCCCATCATGGGACTTATTTTGGGCTGGTCATTTATGGTGGCCGTCTACTGGCTTCTGCGAAATAAAGCGCCACAACGGATCGACGTCTGGTTTCGCAAGCTGCAACTCCTCTCCGCAGCCGCATATAGCCTCGGGCATGGCGGCAACGATGCCCAGAAGACGATGGGAATCGTGGCCAGCGCTTTTTATGGAGCACACTATTTGAGTGCGAATGAATTGGCTGGCGGCTGGGGAAAATTCCACTGGCCCATCATTCTCGCGGCACATACGGCGATTGCCCTGGGAACGTATTTCGGAGGCTGGCGGATTGTTCACACTATGGGCTCGCGCATCACCAAGCTCAAGCCCGTGGGCGGATTCTGCGCCGAGGCCGCGGGAGCGATCACGTTGTTTTCTACGGCGCTGGCTGGAATTCCCGTCAGCACCACGCACACCATCACCGGAGCCATCGTCGGCGTCGGCGCGACCCATCGGCTTTCGGCGGTGCGGTGGGGGGTGGCACGGCGGATCGTATGGGCATGGGTTGTGACGATCCCGGCGTCGGCGCTGGTGGCCGCAGTTGCATTCTGGCTGGTGCGATGGATTCATCCTGGGGCGTAGTGAACAGGCGTGGGTGTTGAAAAAGTCCGTTTTCCGGAAAGCCGAGAACGTCGGTTGTAGGGCATCCTAGCGCAAAGCTTTTTGGATCAGTTTTCGCGGATCGAGTTTTTCAACATCAGCCACGCCTGATTTCGTCAACGATCCGATGTGACCTGGGCTCGTTGACGAAGACAGACACCGCAATGAAGCGCTTTGGCAAGAAGACGTGGACGAGCGAGGATTTCATGGCAAATCGAGTGCAAGGGAAGTCTAGCAACGCAGGTCTGCGGCGGGAAGTATTCGCGCTAACAACGTTGATCCTGACGCTTTCTATGCGGCTGTATTCCGAACAGAAGAACTCTGCGGACACAACTCCGTCGATTCAGTCTTTTCTGGGACGTTACCAATTGACATTCAACGGAAATCCACTACCATATTGTTGTGGATAGGCTGGGTACAACATTTGCGGCTTTGTCTGATCCAACCCGGCGGGCGATGGTCGAGCGGCTCTCCCGTGGGCCTGCCTCTGTACACGGCTTGACGGAACCGTTTGCACTCTCGCAGCAGATGATTTCAAAACATATTGCCTACCTGGTGCGGGCGCGGATTGTGATCAAGACGAAGCGTGGACGAGAGAGTATCTGCACGCTTAGGCCAGAGGCTATAAAGACAGTCAGCGACTGGGCGATTAGCTATCGCCAATTCTGGGAAGAGAGTTTCGAAAAGCTGGATGCAGTTGTGACTCAAATGAAAAAAGCGGAGCTTCGACATGAGAAAAAGCACGGTGAATGAGATCGAACGGATGGCTGTCACAAGAGTTTTTGATGCCCCACGCGAATTGGTTTGGAAGGCGTGGACAGAACCGAAGTACGTGATGCAGTGGTGGGGACCGAAGGGCTTTACTGCGCCGGTTTGTCAGATGGATTTTCGCGTTGGAGGAAAATCTCTCCTTTGCATGAAGACGCCGGATGGGCAGGAGTGCTGGAATGCGGTTGAATACCACGAGATTGTTCTGCACGAGAAGATCGTTTCCGCCATGTACTTTTCGGACTCGAAGGGAAACAAAATTGAGCCTGCGGACTTAGGACTAGAACATGAGGCCATCGACGGTGCGTACGACGTGACCATCTTTGAGGATCTCGGAAACGGTCAGACGAAACTCACCTTCATTGGAAATGAACCCATGGAGAGCGCGAAAAATAGCGGTCAACTAGAGGGCTGGAACCAGATACTCGATAAAGTTGCCGCAGTAGTTACGAAGCTAGCGCAGGCGAAATAAGAAGTTGGAGTTTTGATGATTGTCATGCGCGAGCAACTGAACGTAACTGAGAGGGCGGGAATGAAAAGGATGAAGGCGGTTCGAGGGGCGGTGCGGCGAGTCTTGCTGGCGGCAGCGGCGCTGGCGGGGATGGTGATCCTGACGCTGGCTGCGGGAAGCGGGACGAAGCCGGGGAACTCGATCGACTTGGTGCTGCGGGAGGCGGTGGAGCAGAAGAAGGCACCGGGGGTGGTGGCGATGGCGTCGCGGGGAGACGAAGTCATTTACCAAGGGGCGTTCGGGAAGCGCGACAGCACGAAAGATGTTCCGATGACGCTGGACTCGATTTTCCACATCGCTTCGATGACCAAGGCGGTGACGGCGGTGGCGGTGCTGCAACTCATTGAGAGCGGGCGGGTGAAGCTGGACGAGCCCGCGGCGACCTATCTCCCGGAACTGGCGAAGGTGCAAGTGCTCGAGGAATTCGATCCGGCGACGAAAAAGGCGAAGCTGCGGCCACCGAAGACGCCGCCGACGGTGCGGCAATTGCTGACGCACACTTCGGGGTTTGGCTACGACTTTTTCGATGCGCGGCTGCACGAATACGTGGAGGCGGGACTGGCTCCCGCGATTACGGGGGATAGCGACGCGTTTCTGAAGGCGCCGCTCATGTTCGATCCGGGAACGCACTGGGAATATGGAATCAGCTACGACTGGCTGGGAGAACTGGTGGAACAGGTGAGCGGGGAGACGCTGGAGGACTATTTTCGGCGGCACATCTTCGAGCCGCTGGGGATGACGGACACGTTCTTCAACGTTCCGGCGGAAAAGCAGGTGCGGGTGGTGGCGCTTCAACTGCGGCAGGCGGATGGGAGTTTTGTAGAACCGCCGCCGCAGCCGATGAAGCCGGTGAAGTTCTTCAGCGGCGGCGGCGGCCTCTACTCGACGGCGGAGGATTACTTGAAGTTCGAGCGGATGGTGCTGAACGGCGGGATGTTCGGCGGCAAGAGGATTCTGCGGGCGGAGACGGTGGCGGAGATGAGTCACAACCAGATCGGCGAGATGAAGCTCGCGGAGTTGAGGAGCACGATTCCGCAGTTGATCAAGAATCCCGTTCGCTTGCCGGGTTCGCCCGACAAGTTTGGATGGGGATTCGGAATCAACAGCCGGGCGGTGGAAGGCGGGCGCGCGGCGGGGTCGCTGGCATGGGACGGCATCTTCAACACGTTTTTCTGGATTGATGTTTCCGGGAAAACCTGCGGGGTGGTGCTGATGCAGACGCTGCCGTTCAGCGACGATGGGGCGCTAGCGGCGGAGGAGGAGTTCGAGCGGGCGCTCTACGCGAGCGCGGCGAGGTGATGCTCTGAGCGTCGGTTTCGCATGGTAAAGATCGAGGACGAATCGCCGGTATGCTGATTCACGTTCTCTCTGTTCTTCCAGATGGTTCTGTCCATTGGACGGGAAGAAGCATTGCACGACATGGCGGCTTCCCAAGACACGATGGGGGGCAGCACTTCTCCGAGGATGTCCGTGCCTTCAGGGCTTAGCACTCATCGAGTGCAATTTGAAGCGTGATTCGACGGATTAGTACCGATAGACCGGCTTGTCGCTATCAACTTCAGAATTGTTGCCACGCCGAAGTTGAAACTCGGTCGCCGACACAGGCCATGCCGATTGGGCCCGTCTCAATTGACAATCTCAGGTTTTGTGGCCACCTTGGTAGGCACTTTTCAGATGGGCACGAGCCGTGATCCGTTTGTCATCCATTTGTGATCCGTTAGCACTGTTTACCACTGCCTTCCACTGCTTTAACGGCGCCCGCCATGCCTCTATGTTGTTGAAACTACGTCTACCCCAAAATTCGAATCCTATAGCGCCCACCATCCTTTCAAGCACTTGCAAGTCCTGGAATCACTCTGGCATCACTTCTCAAGGACAGTCCTGCAATTTTCGTGTCGGCGGCCTGGGCGTCGATGCGCACCGTTGCACTGCTACGGTTGATGACATCCTAACTGGCTGCTTCCAAGAACGCTTGGCGCTCGCCAGGCATAAATCGCTGGTGTTGAGGCTCAAGAGGCACGTAAAGGGGAAGGGAGAGGTTCTGTCGCGTGTGAACCTGCGTAACGAACGAATCGCAAGGGTGACGCACTTCGGCCCGCGTGAATTGGTGTATATTTCCTGCAAAGTTGTGACGTCCTACCGAGCGCCGGGATGGCCGAGCAGGGAGGAAGATATCATGGTCGCTAACGAAGCGGAGCGGCTGAAAGCCCTCCACCACTACAGAATCTTGGACACGGACCCGGAGCAGGCATTCGATGACCTGACGCTGATCGCTTCGCAGATCTGCGGTGCTCCGATCGCCCTGATCAGCTTGGTGGACGAGGACCGCCAGTGGTTCAAGTCGCGAGTTGGTGTTGAGGTCCAGGAGACCTCGCGCAGCGTCTCCTTCTGCGCACACGCCATTCAGCAGCAGGGCATCTTTACAGTACCCGATACGTTGAACGACGCGCGATTCCGCGATAATCCGCTCGTGCAGGGCGACCCGCACATCCGTTTCTATGCGGGGGCTCCGATCACGACGCAGGATGGCTACGCACTTGGAACCCTCTGCGTGATCGATTATGTCCCGCGCAAACTCACCAACGATCAGAACAACGCGCTCGAGGCGCTCGAGCGACAGGTGGCTGCACAACTCGAACTGCGGCGCAACCTGGAAGAGTTGCGGGTTGCTCTCGAAGGCATCGAGACGCTCAGCGCTCTGGTCCCCTATTGCTCCACCTGCGAACTAAACATCGTCATTCCCGCCGATACAGCGGCGATGGAGAAAGTGACCGCTGGCCTGAACGAACTGCTGGCAGGCAAACAATGGCCCCAAAAGGAGATTATGGAGATCGAACTCGCCGTGCAGGAAGCGCTGGTTAACGCCATTCGCCACGGGTGCGGCAACGATCCGGACAAGCAGGTGCAGTGTTGCGTCACCTTCGACGCGGCAGGAGAGCTCGTTATTGTAGTCAGGGACCCGGGACCGGGGTTCGATGTGGCGACAGTGCCCAACCCGCTCGAGGGCGACAACCTGCTTAAGGGAAGCGGGCGAGGCGTGTTCCTGATCAACCAATTGATGGACACCGTCGAGTTCACCGAAGAAGGTCGCAAAGTGGTGATGCGGAAGCGACGGGACACGGTGGCAGAGTCGGACGCCGACTCCAGCAGAAATCCTTCGTGGCCGATCCCCGATACGCGATAGCAACATAGCTGGTGATGTGATCGAGTCTCCACGCTCCAGATGCGCTCAGATTGGGAGTCTTCTGTTGCCCCACCATTTTTTTCCGGCAGTCTTTCCAATGTCTTGCGTGGTCCACGCATGCGCGATCAGCCACGTTGCCGCCCTGACTTTTGGCTAGTGGCCTGCGTCGTCTGGAGGCCGATCCGTGACAGCTGAAGGTAGTCCTGTGCCTCGATCCCGAAAGAGCGGATGTGGGGTAAATGACTCCGGAAGCTCGTCTATTTCGAACCTCAGCACATCTGAGGATTTGTAGCGAGACTCTTTGCCACACTTATCACATCGGACCGTGAAGGGGCCAACAACGGGGCAGGGCGCCAGGGCGTCCGTCTCGCCAAGGGGGATTCTGTACCGGAAGAATATGCTTAGACTCTCCCGAACATGAAACCATTTATGCTTGCAGAGGACCACCCAGAAATAACGGTTGTCTTCCCACATACGCACACCCCAAGCGATCACGAAGTGGGCAGGGCCATCGGTTCGGGGAACGATATCAAGTCGAGTCGAACGATGTCAAGAAAACTGAACCTCGCAGGAGCGGTGATGCTCCAGTCGCCCTGTGTAACCGGGTGTCTCCGGCGGAATGGTTGAAGAGACGACCGCGAGGTGCGCTCAGGGTTGGGGCGGCGGCGGGTGGTGTTGAAGACGCGGCGTCAATTTTCGGATGACAAACTCTTGTAATACATTTTCGAAAGCGCCTTCCCCAATCCGGATCAGCGTGTTTTGCAGAACCAATTGGGTTCCGTCCCGATCATTTGCCGGATAGTACAGATAGGAGATGCCGCCGGTCGCGAAGCTTCCCAGAATTCCAGAGTAATTCGGTTGCCAGCGCTTGTTGTCGCCCTTGCAAATCACGCTATTGGCAAGCGCGTACAGAACCCGCGATCGCGTACTGCCGGTTCCCTTATAGAAATAACGTGGATCCTGTTTCAGGAGAGACGGCAGTATCGCGCTTCCGATGAACGTGCCTGAAACAACGTCAGCGTAGGCAGCGCCGAAACGTTTCGCGTAGCCTTCAACCCCTTGCCCGTATCCCGCGAAGTCATCGGACGCCTGCTGAAGTCCCGCTATGACGCCGACTCCCGCGAAAGTGAACGGATCGATGACGGACTTCCAGGCAAGCTGGTACTTTTGTTTCGTCGCGAGGGGAGCGGCATCGGGGACGTAGCTGACATAGAAATTTGGAATGAAGCCGAGCACCCGCTGCTTCTCTTCCTCCTTTAACTGAATGAGCGCCACCTCGACCGGCGATAGTCCGACGCGCACTTCAGTAACCACGGTCGCAACCGCCATCTTGGTCACTGGCACAAGGAAAGCCTGTCCGGGACGCAGCGCTCCAGAGAACTGCTGGGTCTTGAAACCTGCCGCTGTAAAAGTCAGCTGAAAGGGCCCAGGCGGGACATCGGCAAAGGAAAATTCTCCATTGTCGCCGGACAACACCTCTTGGGCTGGCGATTGATCCTCGCGCGTCAGTCGCACTTGAGCGCCGACGGCGACAGCTCCGCCCTGGTCAATCACGGTTCCGCTGATGTACCCCGGCGATTGGCGTTCCGCCTGCGGCTCGCCGTCGGACACAACGGGTCCCTGGGCGGCATCTGTGCCCGGCCCTTCTTCCTGGACTGCAGGGGGTGGCGGGGACTGAGCCAACGCCAAGAGGGGAAATCCGTAGGGCAGCACAAACAGGCAAAGCCAAATCAAACCACCAGCCCCAAGGAACAAACCCCGGGCGTTTCGGCGCAACGACATCTTGCCGGAGTCTCCTTTCACTGCATGCGGGTTCCTGGCTGGCCTTTCCCTAGTTTACGATTTCACTAGAGGTTGCTCGGTCTCGCACCTGTCACTTATGACAGCAGCCACCCTTCCTCCATTCTACAATCCCTCCGGACCCTGCGAATCCGTGATTTGGCGATGTCGGCACCGCTGGAATCACCGCGTGGGAATTCGCCGTCCTTGTGCGCTGAATCGGCATCAGCACAAAGCGTAGCCATTGCAGTGACGTTGTAAAATCAGAAAGATAGCCTCACGCGGGCGCGTAGCTCAAACGGATAGAGCATCGGATTTCTAATTCCTTCTGGAGCCTCTGCACCGATCCGCACAGCTCTGCATGCCGTTCGGGAAAGGCAATGTTCACGGGCTTATCCATCTCCCGCCAGCGGAATCGACACGCACAGTTCTGCACCGACTCACAAACCGAACTGACACCGGGAAATTGTGAGTAAGGAGAGCGCCGCCCCCGCAATCAGTTGCGGCGAATTCCCTATCCAGACCGACCACCCCACGCCGGTTTGGGTTTTTATGGAATTGCGGGTCCCTCCGCGCAATCCCCCATTTGTTATGGAGAGAAATTCGGACTTTTTCACGTCGATAATTGCTGCTCCCGAGTCTAAGGATCTCCCGCGCGCCCCGGTAGTTTCCGCGACGGAAGAGGGACGTCGGCTACGGTCTGCAGTCAAAGAGAGGTTTCGGGCGCGTGAGGTCTTGCTCGGAATATCCCGGAAATAACGTCTCCAGCCTGCCCAAGTCCGACGTTAAGCTCGATCATCCTTGTTCCGCATCCTCCTCTTCGCCGCCTGAAGACCTGCACCGGAGCTCAGAGATATGTCTAGCAGTAATACTTTGTCGGCAACGGTGCTGCTCTGCCCGACGATCCCGAGCCGCCCGCCACCGAGTTTCTTTTTGACGTCACGTTCGTTTTGACGCCACGTCTGACCGCAAGCTGACCTATGTTGTCAGCGTGCTCTTTCCAGAAAGCACGCGCGACGCCTGGAGCCAGACCATGGGCGTCCCTTGAACGTGCCGAGCAGTACGCCTCCGTCAAGCTGCGCCTATTCCGAGCTCTCGACGAAATCGAGGATCTAAAGACCCACGGACGCCGCCTGAGTATCGACACAGGTTTGCTCGAACAGGCGCTGGCGAGCCTGGGTGTGGACTAGATAGGTTTGGAAAAGGCGGCGACGCGTGGGAGTCGCGTTCACTACTGACCTTGCTTCGGCGGTGTCTGCAGCTCTTTCGCCCGATTCACCAGCTTCTTCAGTTTTCCTTCGATCGACGCATCCCCGATCTGTTCATCCAGCAGCACACCATCGGCGTCGATGGTGAAAGTGTGCGGAATCGCTTCCACGGCGAACATCTTGGCAATCGGTCCGGTAAAGCCGCCGTCGCGATATTGCAGCCAGGTCATTTCATTCTTCGTGATGAAGTCCTTCCACTTCTGCTCATCGCTGTCGAGGCTCACGCTGAGCACGACCAGAGGCTGCCCCTGAAACTTCTTGGCGATTTCTTTCACGTGCGGCAGGGCTTCGCGGCAAGGCCCGCACCACGTCGCCCAAAAATCGAGCAGTACGACTTTGCCGGCCAGATCGTCCATCGAGACCCGCTGTCCGTCGGCGGTCGTAATCGCAAACGGCGGCGCCATTCTTGCCCGGGCCAACTCGGGCTGGCTGATGAAGCGCAGGGCCCGCTGCCGGTCCGGATCACTCTCCGGGCGAAGTTTTACAAACTCCTCGAACCGGGCCCTAGCGGCCTCGTCCTGCTTCAGTTGTGCCAGGACCAGGCCATCCGCGTAGATGGCTGCCGGGAAGGTCGCGACCGCCGCCAGGGCTTTTAGCATTTCGTCGTGGGCGCGCGTGAATAGTTCGTCCTTGTGCTTCTCCCTGCCTTCGTGCGACAGCAAGGCGCCAAATTGATAGTGGGCCAGCGCTACGCTCTTCACACCCTGAGCCTGCGCCACCATTTCCTCCGCGGCGGTTTCGGCGGTTTTCCACTCGCGCAGTTCGATCCCGTACTTGATCATCTTTTGCTGACAGGCCAGGCAATGTCCGTCATCCTGCTTGTCGGCCTTCTTGAAACTCCCAAGCGCCAAGTCGGTCAGGCGCCGGTGCAGATAGTCCATTCCCTCTTTGTATGTCTTCTGCGCCTTCTCGTTCGTCGGACCTTCATCTGTTTTTTCCTGGGCTAGAATAGGGGCCAGTATGCAAGCCAACGCGAGGGCCAGCGCCAGATACCGCATATCGATCCCTCCTGCTCCCGACATTCCGCGCCATGAAGCTACCACGAGTCAGTGGATTCTGGCGATGACTTCCATACCCCTCATCGATAACCCCTGAGTCCAAGCATGTAAATTATAAGTACGTCATTCACATCGACGGCGACAGCGATCCCAATGTGATCATTCGACCATAGGGCCCTCACCGATCACACCACCTTGGTTCTCGGGAAGAGTGTGAGCGGAAGGGCTGCGTCCATTGAGATGCTCAACGACCGGATGTCGGGACGCCGCCGGGCGCGAGCGTTAGCGGGCGCTCGTGTACGCTAAGCCTGAATTCGCCGCTGACGCGTTGTTTGGGGATTACGGAGGACTTAAATACTGCTACTATTTGCCCATCATGCGCCGCCCTGATGACGCTTGCCCATGGCGTTTGTCTTCCTTGCTGAAAATGGTGTTCGTTCTGCTCTGGATAGCGGGGTCGACGTGGTTGCACGCCCAGGTGATTTCCGGAACCGTCCAGGATCAATCCGGTGCGGTGATTTCCGACGCGCGGATCGAGATCACGGGCGGAGACCTAGCGCAGCCATTGGTTTTTTCGTCGGACGGAGTGGGCAAGTTTGCATCTCCAAACCTGAAGCCCGGAACGTATTCGGTGCGGGTGACGCGGGACGGTTTCGAGCCTCTCGTAAAGACCGTGGATTTCGAGGAATCAGTCCAACTCCAACTCACCCTCGCCATAGCCCAGCAGCAAGTTACGGTCTCGGTTGCAGGAAAGAGTCTGGCGTTCGCCAATTCCGACCCGGTCTACCGGCAACTCCGTGACGTGGGTCCGGGCCAGACGTTTCGCATCGACAATTTCACGTTGACCTGCGATGCCGCCACCTTTGGGTTTCGGCACGGGACACTGACGATGTTGAATCCGGTGAACGGAGTTGTCACCGGCGCGATCTTCATCGGCGAGGGACATTTCAATCTGAAGCCGGTCACTGTTCTCGATGCCCGCGAACTCAGCCGGCGAACGGGGGCTGCGGAGTTCAACGAAGATTTCACCGACGCCGTTTTCCGATTTACCCGAGACGGCCGGGCGAAGTTTCTTCCGGGCTTGGGGGATCGAATCGAACCGGTTTCCGAGGCGGCCGCTGCGCTTTACCGCTCGCGGGAGCGGTTGCGAAAGCGACGGGAGCATCCTCTTGGCTTTAGCGAGTACCTGTTAGAGGGCGAGACCATGGACAACGTGGATGCCGATGCCCTGGCGGCTGTCTACAACGACTCCCATCCGGAATTTTTCAATGCCTATCTCCGCGGCACAAAGCACAAAGATCTCCGATTTTTCCTCCGGAACCGGGTCGGAGCTCTACCCCAGCTCGATTCCCCGGAAGAGGTTGCACTCATCAACTTTGATCCTGAAGGAATGGATGATGGCGTCTGGTATTTGTCGCACTTGAAGTCGGAGTATGTGGGCCACACCGCAAGTTCCCGTGAGGACCGCCGTCTGTTTGCCACACACCGCTACACCATCGAAACCGTGATTGCAAAGAACGGGCATTTATTCAGCACCGCTACCCTAACCTTCGAAGCTCTGGTTGCCGGGGAGCGGGTGCTTAAGTTTGGGTTGTTGCCGAATCTCCGAGTTACGCGGGTGACGGACGAGCGGGGCCAGGATCTTTATTTCATCCAAGAGAGCCGCAAGGACGATGGTTCGTTTTACGTGATCCTTCCCCAGGCGCCGCCCCTGGGCAAGGAACAGTCAATCCATGTCGAGTACTCGGGCGATAAGGTTTTGGAACAAGCTGGGGAGGGAAACTTCTACGTCCGGGCGCGCACGTCCTGGTATCCCAACCTGAATGGATTCGGGGAAAAGGCCCTCTATGACCTGACGTTTAAGGTTCCGCGGAAATACAAGATCATCAGCGTAGGGAAGCTGCAGGAAGAGTCGACGGAGCAAGACCTGGCGGTCACTCACTGGGTGACACCGATCCCGGTGGCGGTCGCTGGGTTTAACTATGGCGAATACGCGAAGATCGAACTGCCGGATGACATCACTGGTTACAAGGTTTCGGGCTATTACCTGCGCGAGTTGCCCGACAACCTGCGCAGGTATCCCGCTCTTCAGTCACTGGCGCCCCACAGCATGACAGAGTATGCCCTCGAACAAACGCGAGCGCAGTTGCAGGTATGCAGTTATTACTTCGGCAAAATCCCCTATGAGGAGATCCACATCACGGAGCAGCCCGATTTCAATTTCGGGCAGTCCTGGCCGAACCTGGTTTACCTTCCGATCTCTGCCTACACAGATTCGACACAAAGGTGGATGCTGTTCGGACAAATCAGCGCCAAGTTCACCGGTTTCGTGCAGGAAGTGACGCCTCACGAAGTCGCTCACCAATGGTGGGGGCATGCGGTGGGCTGGGCGTCCTACCATGATCAGTGGCTGTCGGAGGGCTTTGCCGAGTTTTCCGCGGGACTATTTCTGCAGCAGGCCGTAGGTCCGGACTGGCGGAAGGACTACCTTGATTTCTGGGAGCGCCTGCGCAAGAGAATTCTCGAAACGAATGCGTTTGGCATCGCGCCGAACGACGCCGGTCCTCTCTGGTTGGGAGAGCGTTTGGTTTCTCCTCGTACTCCGGAGGCCTACCAGAACGTGATCTATCCTAAGGGCGCCTACGTGCTCGAAATGCTGCGTTCGCTGATGTACAGCTCCGAGGATCAGGACAAGGCATTCATTGGCATGATGCACGACTTTGTGGAGAGCCACCGCGAGAAGCCGGCGACCACCGAATCCTTTAAGGCCATTGCAGAGAAGCACATGACCAAGTTGATGGACATGGAGGGTAATGGCCGCCTGGACTGGTTCTTTGACGAGTGGGTCTACGGCACTCAAGTGCCAAAATATCACTTCGAATACCAAGTCGCTCCGGCGGATGGTGGCAAAGTGAAGGTGCATGTCACGCTCACTCAGAGCGAGGTCGACGAGCGTTTTGCCATGTCGGTTCCGGTGTTCGCTGACTTCGGCAAGGGAATGGTCCGTCTTGGCCAAATCGGAATTGCCGGCAACTCCACCCGCAGTGTTGACCTGCTGTTGCCCATCCAGCCGAAGAGGGTGGCCTTGAACGCGAATAAGGAAGTTTTGGAACGATGAACGCTCCCCCAGCGGTACAAAGGGCTGCAGCGTTCGAGTCTCTGCAAGAGCTTCGGTGGAGGGAACATGTCCTGTCGAAGATGGCTTCTACTTACGATCCACCTCGGTGTATTCGTTCATTTCACGCTGGCACCGACAGTCGCACAGCAGGAGCCTACTGCTGATCAAGTGGTCTCCAGATATCTGGACGCAATCGGTGCGGACCGATTCCCTACAATCACGACCTTCATGGAGCGGGGTGACACGGCACAATCGGGGAGAAAAGAGCACGTAACATTTGAGGTCTATTTCAAGAGTCCCAACTTCCGGTTCAGCTCAAATCTCACTGAAAATAACTCGGTGATTACATTGCACGGGTGTAATGGGAAAGTGTCCTGGTACATCGATGCTCGTTTGAGACTTAGCGAGTTCAAACCCAAACCCGGGAGCGAGTACGAGTGCGAAGAAGGGTTTGAACCAATGCCATCTCGTTTGCGCAAAGCGAACGTAAGAATGCGACTTATCAAGAAGAAAGAAGTTGTGGGTCGTACGGCATGGGAAATTAAAGCAAATGACCCCAAATCGCAATATTCTGACGTCTACTACTTCGACGCGGAGACATATTTGCTTCTCCGTTTTGACAAGGGAGGATCTAGCGTTACCTATTCGGATTATCGTGACGTGGGCGGAATCAAAATCCCCTTCACGATCATTCAGGAGCTTGCAAGTTCCAGGCTGGTAACTACGGTGCGCGAGTTGAACATCAATACTCCTATCGACAACGCCCGGTTTACAGAGCCCCAACCCAAGGCTGGAGTCCTTGCGGCAAATTCGGCGGCTTCTCCCAAGAAAGACGATGCTGAGATCTCTAACGTCGACTCGCCAAAGACACTTACGACACCCAATGCGGCCAGCATAACGGAAGTGAATTTCCCGAATTTTACCTCGTGTGCGATCGCGGAACTCCAGTTGACAATCCCGGAGCTCAATGGGCTCACGCCGGCTCCAGATCAGGAGAAATTGGCCGCCCTGCTCGATAAGGTTGGGGCGATGGCCCTAGACATCGTGCGGAAAACACCGAACCTAATTTCTCGGGAGACCGTGACTCAGTCGCAGCAAGGCGTCGGCGAAACGCGCCGCGATTATGACTACTTGATACTGACTCCTATCGAAGGGAATACCGTTGTCCTCAACGAATTTCGCGTGGATGTCAAAACCGGCGATAAGTTCCAAACCGAAGAAGTAGTGAAAAACGAATCGTCGACGTGGGCCGACCTGGAACGCGCCAGCCATGAGCTCGACGTTTCGCAAGCCGGTCACCAACCCGCATTCCAGGGCTTCGCCAACTCATGGGTCCAGTTTTTATCCTCCAATCGGTCGCAAGCTACGTTCCGCTATCTGGGAGAACAGAAGATGGATGGCCATCGCACACTGGTTCTGGCCTTCGCACAAAAGCCGCAGTCAGCGCAATCGCCTGCGACGTTCCGATATCAGGGCAAGGCTGCTCACGTGTTCCTTCAAGGCGTGGCTTGGGTTGATGCCTCCGATTTTAGGATTTGGCGTTTACGGACAGATCTTCTTTCACCCCTCCCCGAGGTTTCTCTGCACCGGTTGACTGCGGACATTCAGTTTGTGCCCACACGAATCGAAGAAGTGCCTTCGCTCTTGTCGCTACCACGCGAGGTAACGGCCACGTCAGAACTGGGTGGATCGACTTTCCGGGAAATTCACAAATATTCTGAATATCGGCTTTTCCGCACGCACTCCAGAGTTGTGCTGACCCCATGACCTCTGTTTTCTTGACGGGACAGGTCCTGTTCTCACCAATCGCTCACCGGTTTTGAGTTGGGCCGGGCCCCGCCCGCGTGGGGGACGGGAAAGGATGGGAAGAGCCCGCTCGTTGCTAAAGTCCGCGAAACATTTCAGAGCCTATCCCAGCCTCGAACGTTACAATGACGCAAAACCTACCGGCCAATCGGGGGACCATGTGGATCCGCGACTCAAAGAACAGATGAGGGAGCTCGCTCCCCTTGAATCTCGGGCAGCGCATCCAAACACTCCAGGGAAACCCAGATGAATCCTTGAGGCTTGATTCCTGGGTCAAGCTTTATCATCGCAGTCGGTGGCCCGAGCCAGTACGGATCCGTGTAGCCGTTTATGAATCTCGTAATCCTACCGGTCTTGCCCACATGCGGATGGGGCCTGCCGTCTGAACGAGTCGGCCCAACCTTTACATGCACTCCTTCAAAA
>JBARBI010000141.1:0-7037 GCA_049792875.1 Candidatus Sulfotelmatobacter sp. | reverse complement strand
GCGGCCGTGATCCACCAGTTCGTTGTGTCCCCCGACGAGTCTGCGGGTCAAGACCGTTCACAATTGAGCCCGAGGGAGCGCGAGATCGTGGCGTTGGTCACGCAGGGTTTCAAGAACCAGGACATCGCTGCGAAGCTGTCGATCACCGAGCAGACGGTAAAGAACTATCTGCATAACATTTTCGACAAGCTGAACGTCAGAGACCGTTTGGAACTGGCGCTTTGTGCCGTCTCCACCAGAATCCATCTCTAGCCGCAGGCTATTCGGTGGCCCAGGGCTTCGGCAGTACTCTCGACCGCGCCGAGCGAGATGGATACCCAGGGGACTGCCTTAAGATTAGTCCTATTGATAAAGGACCTGCAAGGACATTGAAAGAGGACCTACAGAGGACATTCTCTAGACAATTGAATGCCCCGCGGGCGAGTAGAAGTAAACAGGTGGGCATCGAAGCCGTGTTCCCTGGTTTCTAACAGGACCTCTCAATGAGGATCAAGCTTTGCTTGAAAGCTGCGGTGTGAAATAGTGCCTTTGAAGCTTTCCTTCGCTCTGATCGACCAGCAAGGCGCGAAGGCAGGATCAGAAGCATTCTCGAAATCCGCGCGGTCCAAACTAAAACCCATCTCTACGCGGAGTTTGTGAGGCGAACGGCCTCAGCCGGCCTTTGGTTTGCCCGACGAACGTTTAGTCGCGCAGGACGATGTTCAGCAATGAACTGTGAATCTCCAGATCTCCTTTGTAATCAATGTATCCGAGCTTGCGGAAACGGTTCATGAAAACGTTGACCCTTGGCCGAGTGGTGCCAATGATTTCGGCCAGCGTCCTTTGGCTGATCTTCGGAATGATGGTCTGGGGCGGGCCCTCTTTCCCAAAGTTCGCCAGCAAGAGAAGCACTCGCGCCAGCCGCTTCTCACTGGAGTTGAACAATTGGTCAACCAAATCCTCCTCACTCCTGATGTTCCGCGAGAGAAGATGAGCCCTGAACCGTTCTGCGAATGACGGTTGTTCATGGAGGAGCCGGAGCACGACCGCCCTCTCCAGTTTCATGACCGAGCACTCCGACATTGCAGTGGCGCTTGCCGTTCGTGCCGGCTGTCCCGCCAAGCAGCCTTCGCCAAAGAAATCACCGCCTTGCAGTATGGCAACGACTGCTCCCTTTCCCGCCTCGGACAGGACGGTGAGCTTGACCGTGCCTTTTCTGATGTAAAACACGGCGTCTGCCGGTTCGCCCTGTACAAAGATGGGGGCGTTGGCACGGTATTCGGCATTCGTGCTGCCACCGTCGGCCTTGGTCCGAAAGTATCTCGGATTGAAGCGCTGTGTGGCCGTTCTCTTCGGTTTCATGTCCTACCTTGCGCCTGATCGCACGGCGGTAACATAGCACATTGTTCTGTCTCCGGCTGTACAAAATTGACCTCTCTGAGCCGACGCGTCTAGTCGCCACCTTTGGCAAACCAAAGCGACTAAGCGGGCCTCGACCTTGGTCGATCCACGCCGAGGGTACGCGTTTGCTTGACTGGCGCACGGTCGCTAATGTCCGTTCCAAGGTTGATGGCTAGCCGACTGACTGAATCGTGACGCTATCTCGAACCCGCAAGGAGTGCGGTGGAAATCGAGCCGCCGTTAGTCGGCTCCGGGAATTGCGATCAGGTCCTTGATGATTTTGCCGATCTCCATGAATGGATCTAGACCCGAAGGTTTGGTGATGAACCGGCAAACTCCGAGGTCCTTCAGCAGAGCCTCATCTCGCCAGGAACGGGAGGAACTCCAGACACACACTGGAACACCGGCAAGATGTGCGGCGCCTCGGATCTCGCGCAAGATGTCTTGGCCGGCATACTTGGACAGGTGCAGGGCCACCAGGATCAGGTTTGGAATTGCCGCATCCGCATAGGCCCCCTGCCGACGGATGAAAGTGAGGGCTTCGCCTCCGTTCTGCAGGTGAACCAGCTCAAATCGGAGACCTTGCTGATGCAACGCCCGATCAAGAAGAAAAACGTCGGAGCTGTTGTCTTCAATGACCAGGATTCGAGCGGCAGGAACCGCCGAAGCGTCCATCAAGCTCACCTCCGGCGACCCGTTCTCGGCGCCTCTGTCTCGATCAGTTATCCCGGAAACGACACATTCCGAAATAGACCGCTTCATCGTACCACTGGGAAGGCGTCTGCTGGTCGAAGACCTAACCGCTGCGGCGCACCAACAAGCCAGTAAGGGCATAAAACACCTAACCCGGGATGTGCCTGGGCTGACACTGACAACGAATGCCTAGCGATATCAGGTCTTAACGGGCCGATTCAAAGTAATTGCCGCCAGCCTGTACTGCCCCGAGAGCCGTTTCTGGAACACGAAGGCACAAGTCCGACATGCCGACAACACATTGAAACTCTCTCTGAGTTGGCCGATAATCCGGAAGGTAGGCCGCGTATGTTTAGAAGTTTTCAATCGTGCGAGTAAGCATGGCAAAGCGTAACAAACAATGACACCCGAGCGATCGCAACAGATCAGGATCGTCATCGGCGAATTGGAAACCACGCCGGAAAACGAGCGAGCCGCACTGTTGGACCGGCTGTGCTCAGGTGATCCCGACCTGCGCCGCGAGGTCGAGCATCTTTTATCCGATAGCGCTATGACGAAAGAAGCGACGCGAAGCCTAGCTCCGCCGACAGCATTGTTGGCCCTCGACACGCCGCATCTCCAGGAACGCTTCGGGCACTATCGGATTGTTCGAAAGATCGGCGGGGGCGGGATGGGGGCAGTGTACGAAGCGGTGCGAGCGGACGATTTTCACAAGCGGGTCGCGCTGAAGATCATCCGACAGGAGTTCGATTCGGTAGTTGCCCGCGCGCGCTTCCAGCAGGAGCGCCAGGTACTCGCCAACCTGGAGCACCCTTTCATCGCGCGGATGCTCGATGGCGGCGAATCCGAGGATGGCAGCCCCTACCTGGTTATGGAATTGGTGCAAGGGGAGCCGCTACACAAATACGCAGCAAAACTCGATCGTGCCGGCCGCTTGCGCCTGTTCCTCAAGGTCTGTGAAGCGGTCGAATACGCTCATCGCAATCTGGTGGTGCATCGCGACCTCAAGCCGGGCAACATTCTGGTCACGCCCTCCGGCGACCCGAAGTTGCTGGACTTCGGTATCGCCAAGCTGCTCGACTCCGGTGTGACCAGAACCGAGACCGGGTTTTCCGGCTTGACGCCGGACTACGCGAGCCCGGAGCAGGTGCGGGGGCTTCCGATCACCACCGCTTCCGACGTCTACTCGTTGGGAGTCATCCTTTACGAACTCCTCACGGGTCGCAGACCTTACACCTTGCAAACCGCCGCGCCAATGGAGATGGACCGGATCATCTGCGAACAGCCGCCGACCGCGCCGGGCCTGGGAGACGAGCTCGATCACATTATCCTCATGGCGCTTCGCAAGGAGCCCTCACGCCGCTATGGGTCGGTTCAGCAGCTGGCCGAAGACATCCAGCGCTCCATGCAGAACCTCCCGGTAAGCGCCCGGCCCGATACATTCTGGTATCGGACTGGCAAATACGCCAAGCGCCACTGGGCCGGGCTGATCTCGGTGGGAATCGCTGTCGCCGGGCTTCTCGTCGGGTCGGTTCTGGCCGTCCAGCAGGCGCGCCGCGCCGAGCGCCGGTTCACGCAGGTTCGCACCATCGCCGGTAAGTTCCTGTTCGATTTCCACGACGATATCCAGTACATTCCGGGAACCACCAAGGCTCGCGAGCACATGGTCAGCACGGCCCGCGACTACTTGGACAGCCTCGCGGCCGAAGCGGGATACGACCCGCAGTTGCTCCTGGAGCTCGCCACGGCCTATCAGCGGCTGGCGGGCATTCAAGGCCAGCCGCACATCGCCAACCTCGGGCAGACTGGCCCGGCGCTCGACAGCTACAAGAAAGCCATTGCGATTCTTGAAAAACTGGCTGCCCGCAACCGCACTCGGGAAGTGCTTCGCAGGCTGGCGAACGTCTATACGCTGCGAGCCGAATTGCTGCAATTCATCTCCCGCCCAAAGGAAGCGCTCGCCAGTGCCACGCATGCCTCTCAGCTCTCCGAAGAGTTGCTATCCAAGCCGGCCGTGGAGCAGGCCGACTATACGGTCGCAGCTACGGCGGTGACGGACTTGGGCAGTCTTCGCATGGCGGTGGACGACCTCAGCGAGGCGCGTACCGACTACGGGAAAGCCGTCGAGTATCGCCGCCGGGCGGTGCAGGCCTATCCAAACACCGAGACGCGCTACGCCTACGCGGCTGCACTGGAGCATGCCGGCTATGTGTTGATGCGTCTAGGAGATCTGGCTGGAGCACTCGATCGATATCACGAAGAAGAAAAGATCGTCGATATCCTCTCCCGCGACAATCCGTCGGATGTGCGCTTTCAGCGTCTGCGTCTGCTCTTGTATCAGAACCTCGGAAACGTGCACGGTACTACTGAGCAAGCCAGCCTGGGGCAGAGGTCCCGGGCGCTCGGTTATTATCGCCAGATGCAGGCCTTGGCTCAGGAAATGTACACTGCCGATCCCAATAATCAAACGGCGCTCTCCGACCTCATAAACTCGCTGGTAAAATCCGCGAACGTCATCTCGCAGGATACGGACCCGCTGACCAAGCTTGAGCTCGATCAGCGGGCTCTCGCGCTCACTCAAAAGCTGGCCGCCGGTCCGCAGCGGGACTACCATCGGATCGCCTCTCTCAACGGGATCGTCGAGGCTGATACGGCCTTGAGGGATTTCTCCGCCGCCCACCGCGCTCTCGACGGGTTCGAGGCCCTGGTTCGCAATCAAACCGGAAACCTCGCTGTGCAAAGCAATCAACAAAGAAACCTGGCGTTGGTTTACGAACGCCAAGCGGAGTTGGCGCTAAAGGAACATAAATTGGATGTGGCCCTGCTAGCCGCCTCCAACTATCTCAAGTACATGGGCCAGCGTTTCGCCGATCATCCGGAAAGCATGTCTGCCCTCGCAGACCTCAGTGAGGCGTGGGACCTAATGACGCTCATCTACCAGCAACGGGCGGACGGGGCCCAGATCCGGGCCTGGCGGCAGAAGAAGCTAGACGCCTGGACGGATTGGAATCGGCGCCATACCCCGAACCCCTATTCGAAAGCCCAGCAGGAAGAGGCTGCCAGCGCCCTGACTACAGCGGACGCCGGCACGCGCACCCAACCGCATCGCCACTAAGGGGACGCAAAGTCGCGTCGCTACGCCACAGCCGAAACGCCTGCTGCCTGTTAACCCCAGCCTTCCGTCCACCCGAACGAAAGACGCCCTACTTGTAGAACCGAGCGCACGCGATCCGGAAGGCGGGTTGTGGGAGATCACTCCGATCCGGGTTTCGCACGCGCTGATCCCGCGACGCCGGTGCCGGCCCTCCGTGGCAGCCGCGGAAAGGCTACCGATAAGGCGCGATATCGCCGTCGAGTGCCGCGGGCACGACTCAATGGATGGCTGTGATGGCACCGCAACGTCTACTAGGTGATCACTCGCTCTTTCTCACGGACTCCAGCCTTTGGATCATCGCCTCGACAAAGTCGGGTGCGCCATCGAAACCTAGTTGCGTCCATCGCCACGTACCCTGCGGGTCCACCACCCAGTTCTGCGGGATGCCTACGCCGTCGAGCAAGCCCATCACCAGGCTGTAAGCCGGAAGCACGGGGAAGTTGTACCCTTTCTCCTTCATGAACGGTTCCACGAGACCGAGATCGGTATCGATGTTAAAGGTGATGATTTGCAGATCTGTGCGGCCTTTCACCGTTTCATACAGCTTCTGCAGGTGCGGCAATTCAGCGTTGCACGGCCCGCACCAGGTGGCCCACAGGTTGATCAACACCGATTTCCCTTCCAGCGATTGCAATTTCCACGTCTTGCCTGCGAGGTCGGCCAGTTCGAACGCCGGCAGCGTCTTCTTGGGCTTCTCCCAGCGTCCCTCCTTCAGTTCTTCAGGCTTGGCTCCGCCGGATGTGCTCCACACAGCCCAGGCGACTTCCGTGCCGCCTGTGTTTGTCCATAGCGCACGGGCTTCGTCGGTGAGGTCGTCCTGAAGCCGCCCTTGCCATGGAGTTGGCGCCGCGACACGGGTCTGAAGCGCTTTCTGATAATAGGCCAGGGCATCGGCCTTGCGCTTTTCCAGCTCGGCCAGACGTGCTCGATTCAGCCAGTAGTTGGACTGGCGCTTTGTCGATTTTGGCGGCGGCGCCTCAATCGAGCTGCGCAGCGCCTCGGCTTCGGCCGGGCGCCCGGCCAGCCGCGCGGCCTGCAACATCAGTCCCACGAAATTCTGTTTTTGGTAGGTCTGGCTATTCTCCAAACTGTCACTGTCTTCGGCGGAACGGTTATCGTCCTTCGCCTCAGCCTCCAACTCTTTGGCCAGCAGCGGCTGCGCCTCGTGCAACAGCGACAGCGCGCGCTTTGGCTGCCAGCGGTGCTGCACCAGGAAATCAGCGGCATCGATGTAGCCTGACGAGGAGGGCGCTTCATAATCTTTGCTCGCCTTGAGGAAGCGATCCATGGCGGCGACCCCGTCCTTCTCGGAAATCGTGAAATCGTTGGAGATAGTGTAGAACCAGCTTGATCGGCCCAGGTAGGGGAGGTCGGGAAAATCGCGAATCCAGCCTTTGAGGGCTTCTTCATAGATACGGTTGTAGGCAAGCCACGCTGCGGTGTCTTTCGAATCTTCAGGTTCCTTGTGATGCTCTTCCCATTGGGAGCTTACCACTCTGTAGGCCGCGGGAGAGGACGGAAAGTCCCGCAGAATGCGGTCATCCATCGCCTTCAGCGTGGCTTCGGAGGCGCCGCTCTGCTTATAGCCGTTCTTCAGGAAAGCCAGCCACTTCGCGTCTGGCTTCGGATTGAGCGACTCCGCGCGGACGAGGTCCTTGCCTACCTGCTGGCGCAGAGCCGCGTGCTGATTCGGCGATCGTGTGCGGAACTCCAGGCCCCACAGGACCTCGTACTGTTTGAGGCGCTCAGGATCGGTTTCGCCTGCGAGTTGGGCGCGCAGCGCCATGGCGACTCCGGTCTGTGCCGCATT